>JBGUUU010000148.1:0-4260 GCA_045133775.1 Christensenellaceae bacterium | reverse complement strand
AGGGATTTTTTAGGAACTATAAAAGGATAGCAAAAAATTTTGCTATCCTTTACTTTTTTGTTCTACAAAAACACGCTACTTTGTTTATAAAGTATAGTGTGCTACACTTCGGTTGATTTTTTCAAAAATTCACAAATAAATATAAATTTTTGGAAACAAACAAGTTTTAAGCACACTAAAACACGGGAGAACCTTCCCAGTGGTCATCGGGTAAAATTCTAAGCACTTTAACAATAGTGGGTGCAATATCGAGTAATGATAGCGATTTGTTTATTTCGCCAGGGATAAAATCATCTCCATAAAAGAAAATGGGAATAATCATATCTTCAGGCATATCAGTACCGTGCACGCGGTCATGCCCGCCATGGTCCGCCATTAAAATAAAAGAGTATTCATCACTAAATTCATCCATAACGCGTTTTACGTTGTCGATTGCAATAGATAGGCGTTCAAGGTAGGGTTTACTCATAAACCCATTGTCGTGACCACCTTTTTCATCAGTTTCGACTTGGTAAAGGAAAACGAAATCAGGCTTGTGTTCACGAACAAGTTTGATGCACTCGTTAGTAAGCACTGTATCTCCACTTTCTTGCATGTAAGCGTTTATATAGGTTGCAAATTGAAGAGCGCCTGGTAAAGCAATATCACGCAACGGTTCCCAACCGTAGAAAAAAGCGTTTACTCCACGATTTTCGGCGATAAGTTCAAAAAGACCTTTTACGGGGCGAACCTGTGGAATATAAGTGTTGGTTAAAATGCCGTGGCGCTGTGGGGTTACAGAATGCGTCATCGAAAAATGACAAGGTAAGGTAATCGACGGATTCATCGATTTCGCAGAATAGGTGTATGCGCATTTTTTTTCAAGTTCTTTTACAAACGGATTGCCGCACGCTTTAAGCGCGTCAGACCGCATGCCATCAATTGAAAACAAAATAATCTTTTTATTCATATATTCATCCCTTTAATTTGCAATTAATTCCCTACGGGAAGAGCGACTAATTTCGCTCTTTTATTTTATATTAAGCTTATTAAAAATATCTTCTAAATTATAATTTTGTTCTACTTTTAAGTCGCACGCTAAATTATCATAAATGCCGTGGTTATTTTCTAGCATTTTTTCAACAGGTGGGGGCAAAATACCACGTAATCTTTCTTTAAAACGCTTTTTTATAGTCTGTATGTTGGCAGTTACCACTATTTTAAAGGCTTTTTCTGGCAAAAGAGAAAGATGCTCTTTTTCAGTTATAATATATATAACGTTTTCGCCGTCTACTGCGCTTTTTAGTAACGTTATAAATTTCTCTTTGGCTACTATTGGGCTTTTTTCTAGCCTTAAGTAGTCTTTTCCAGAATAGATTTTACCGTTAAATTTTTCGTTTATTTTGTTTGCCAGCGTAGATTTACCAACGCAGTTTTCACCAATAATTGCTATTAGCATTTTCTTTTCCTATTTAATAATTACGTTTACTTTTTGTGGCAATGCGCCTACTTCAAAATGGTATTTTACTATGCCGATATCCGTTTTTGTATAAAAGCCAATACCCTTTTTAAGCTCAACGTCACCACTAGGTAAAAGGGTAAAGCAAAACTGTTGTTGATTGATTGCCGTAGGGGCTAAAAGGGCGTATTCTACCCCTTTTTTTAACCAATCAGGAATAGGGTTATCTCCCCAATTTTTAAGGCTCGTGACCTGTTCAAAGGTCTTTGATTTACGTTTATTACCCAAATGTTTGCCGTAGCCCATAGCTATTAAAAGATAGATTTTTTCGCCCTTATTTATATTAGCTTTAACGTTGCGCTTTTTGTATGAAATGCCTGCCCAACAGGTAGAAATGCCAAGCGTCTGCAAAAAGATAACTAGCTTTTCGCCATAGTAGCCACAAAGCTCTTCTTGCCCCTTGCCCTTTTTGCCAACTATAACGATATAGTTTTTAACGTTTACAATTCTTCCGTAAGAAAGCTTGCTAGTAAAAGCAGACGGCTCGTTATAAAACACTTGAAAGTGTTGACCACTTTCTTTGTTGAGCTCTTCTACAAAATTATTTATAAGAGCCTTCTTTTCTTCTTCGATTGGCAAATCTTTATAAACTCTAACAGAGCGCCTAATTTTAATTGCTTCAAAAATATCCATATATTCATTTTAAATTAAAATTAAAGACTTGTCAACTCAATTGACATTTTAGGCAAGGTTGTGATAAAATTATATAGTAAAAACAAACTAAATTTTGGCAAAAGTGGGGCTATATGTCGATTAACGGGTATATTCGTGTTAAAAACTCAATAGAAAAGGAGATTGTTATCGAAAAATCCCGTTTTATTTCTTATACCAAAATGGTAGAAACGGAAGATAAGGCAAAAGAGTTTATCGAGTCAATTAGAAAAAAGCACCCGTTTGCAACTCACAATTGCTACGCTTACGTTACCGAAGGTGGAAAGGTAGCAAGGTTTTCTGATGACGGCGAGCCACAAGGCACGGCGGGAATACCTATGCTCGACGTTTTAAAAAACCGTGGTCTTAAGGATACGGTAGTTGTAGTTACTAGATATTTTGGTGGAATAAAGCTAGGCGCAGGTGGGCTCGTTAGGGCTTATTCTTCTTGCACGAGCGCAGGGCTTGACCAAGCGGGCGTAGAAGAAAATATAATTTCTAACGTTTTTAAAATTAACTTTGGTTATGAAAAATATTCTCTCTTTTTAAAGTTTATTGAAAAATATAAGCAAAAAACTTTATCATCAGATTTTGCAGAAGGCGTTGAAATTAAAATTGCCGTGCCTAGTGATGAAGAAGATTTTTGCGAAAAGCTTACCGACTATTTTTTAGGCAAGGTTGAGATTGTAAAAGAGAGCCAAATTTACGTTGTTTACGGGTGAGAAATGAAAGTTATTACCGATATTAAACCACAAGTAAAAAATCCTACGAGATGTAGCATTTACCTAGACAACGTTTTTTATTGTGGTCTAGAGCTTGAAACGGTTATGCGCAATAGGTTAAAAATTGGCGACCAAATAGAGCCTGAAAAATTAGATGAAATTCAATTTGACTCCGAAAGGGTGCGCGCGCTTGATAAAGCCCTTTCTTTTATAACCAAGAGCAAAAAAACCGAAAAACAAGTTAGGGAACATTTGCAAAGCAAGGGCTATACCGAGCAAACTATTGAAAACGTTATAGAAAAGATGAAAGACTATCGTTTTTTAGACGATGGCGATTACGCTAGTTCTTATGCAAAAAGCTACTCTAAAACAAAGGGTAAAAGGCTTATTGAAATGGAGCTTAAGAAAAAGGGTGTGTCTGAAGAAGATATGTCTAGCGCAATAGAAGATATTGGCGACCAAACGGAAAGCGCAGTTTTAATTGCCGAAAAATATCTTAAAAACAAGCCAAAAGATAAGCCAAATATGCTAAAATGCTATAAATATTTATTGTCAAAGGGCTTTGAATACGATGATGCAAAATCTGCAATAGAAAGGATAGGACAAAGTGAAGACGATTAGTGTTGCGAGTATAGACTCGACAAATACATATCTAAAAAAGCTTAAAAAACCTAATGAAGATACCCTTATAATTGCCAAAAAGCAAACAGGTGGCAGGGGCACAAAGGGCAGGAGCTTTATTTGCGAAGAAGGTGGCGTTTATATGTCACTTTTAAAGCTTTACCCTTGCAAAGCAGAAGAGAGCTTTTCTATAATGATGAGTTCTGCCGTTGCAGTTGTCAACACTCTACACGCGTTTGATATAAATGCAAAGATAAAATGGCCTAACGATATTATAGTAAACGGAAAAAAGATTTGTGGAATACTGATAGAAAACGTTTTTGAAGGGGAATACGTTTCTAAATCAATCGTAGGAATAGGGCTTAACGTAAACAACCCGATTGCAGATGAAATAAAAGATATAGCAATATCTACTAAAGAAGTTTTAGGTAAAGAAATATCTGTAGAAACAGTTACGGCAACGCTCGCATATAATTTATATCAACAAACCACTTACGAAGAATATAAAAAGCACCTTTTATATATAGGCGAAGAAGTGACGATTATCACACAAAAGTCGACCTATAAGGCGCTTATTGACGATATTTTGCCTAATGGCAATTTAAAAACGGGAGAAGGAGAAATACTTTCTTCTGCGGAGATAACAATTCGTCAATAACAAAAACTTGAAAAGTTTTCTTATTGATATAAAGAAAAACCACGCGATAGTCGCGTGGTTCAGTAGAGGTTTACCGATGAGTATTGAAATGAAAACTCCGATTGTGTATA
>JBGUUU010000147.1:0-10115 GCA_045133775.1 Christensenellaceae bacterium | reverse complement strand
TATGGTTATCCTTACTTGCTTGAAATTGGTTTGGCGACTATCGGAGTTTGCGTTTTTGTGCGTTTACTTCGGTAGGCGCACTTTTTTGTTTTAAGGAGTTTTTTATGAAAAAGAAAATGATGTTAACTTTAATAATGATATTGTCTATTTGTACACTTATGTTTACTTTAACGGCTTGTGAAGAAAAAGAGCCACCACATACACATACATACGACCAACAAATAACGACTGATATGTTTATGGCAACTGATGCTACTTGCGAATATAAGGCTACGTATTATTACTCTTGTTCTTGTGGAGCAAAAGGCACGGAAACGTTTGAGCATGGCTATACCACTAGTCATAGCTATGGAGATTGGATTTCTAATAACAACGGCACGCATACAAAAACTTGTGCTAATAATAGCTCGCATCAAATAACAGAAGATTGTAAAGGTGGAACGGCAACTTGCCAAGAAAGAGCAACTTGTAATAATTGTAGCTCTTACTACGGTGTTATTGGCAATCATAACGCTGACACCGAGTGGTCACAAACGGAAACGCACCATTATCACGCTTGCTTGATTAATGGTTGTGCTGAAAAATTAAGCTATGGCGAACATAGTTTTACTAATTACGTTTCAGATAATAACGCAACATATGAAAGTGACGGAACAAAGACGGCAATATGTGATGGTGGTTGTGGGAAAATTAATAAAATTTGGGATATTGGCTCTAAAAAACCTAGCAGTTTTGCCTTGTGTAATAGTTTTACTGTTAATGAAAATGAGGCATATATGAAGGTAAGTAATGAAACTACAAACGTATATTTATCTGATTATATCGAAATTGTTGGAATAGTCAATTACAGCATTTATAAAGATAGCACTTTGACGGAAAAGACAGGAGATAATTTGGCAATTAATAATTATGGCACAAACACCTTTTATGTCGTTGCAAATGTAAATGATGTTGATATTACCTATGTTATAAATATTTATCGAAGAAATGTTTTTACGGTAAGTTTTAACACGGAATTTGGCTCTTCAATCGATAATCAAAAAATAGAAGAGGATAGTTTTGCCACTGAACCAAATCCCCCTACAAAACAAGGATATACATTTTCTGGGTGGGATTTTGATTTTAGTAAGCCTATAACAAATGATTTTATAATAACAGCATTGTGGGAAAATGAAAGTTATACCTGTTATTTAAATTCAAATGGTGGTCATTTTGAAAATGGAAATGTTATTGTAAATTTCTATGTTTGCGATTCGCTATATTTATCTCAAAGCTTAGAAAGTGGACAAACTTTAAATTGCCCTATACCAGATTACCCAAACCCTGGCATCTGGAAATATAATTTTGCAGGTTGGTACAAAGACTCAAATTTTGTGGAAAAATTTGATTTTGATGAGGAAGTTAACCAAGATTTAAATCTATACGCTAGATTCTTAAGATATTTTCAAAGTGCCACTGGCTGTGAGTCTAATGTCTATTTATCAACCAATTTTACTCATAGTGGGAATAACACTAACATTACAGGTTTTAACCTTATATGTCTTTATACGGGAAAAGTTGAAGGAACCATGCGCAATTCTGGGATGCAAAAAACATTAAAGATAACAAATCAAAATGGTGATGTTTTGTTTGAGGGAACTTCTAAAGAGTATAATTCAAGTTATAAAGTAGAATACGAATTTGAAGTGAAAAAGTATGATATTATTACTTTTGAGTGGTCGGGGTCATCTTTTAATTACGGAGCTAGTCTTGTTCTGGGTTATTTGTGGAAGACAGCAGCAGGATCAAGTACAACTATTATATGCCCTACAAGCATTTCAATTGGGGTATTATATGATAAACCAACAAATTTCCCTATACCAAAAAAAGACGGCCTGAAATTTGTTGGTTGGTTTGATATTAAAGGAAATGAATATACGGATAAAGTGTGGAAAAATTTATCTAATATAACCTTATATGCTAAATGGGAAGAAGTTTAATAATGGAGTTGATATGAAAATTTTAGCACTGCAAGAAAAATCCAACTGTGGAAAAACTACTGTTATAACCAAACTGTATCAAAAGTTGTGCGCCAAATATAAAAAGATTGCATATTTTGTGGAAAACCAAGACGGGGATTTTTCCGCAATATTGGACATAAAAAAACATATTATCGGTTTAACATCTATTGGCGATAGTAAAAAAGATTTAATACACCCCTTTGAAATTTTTGATAATTATAATTGTGAATTAGTTGTGGTTTGTTGTCATAAAAAGCGTGGAAAAGATATGTCAAAAGAATTTATTGAAGAGAAATCACACTACTATAAAACAGCTATAATATGGTATACAAAAGCGAATTTGCAACAATGTAATACCAAATATAATGCAGGTGCTGAAATTGATGAAATCAACGATATTCAAGCAAAAGTATTATTAGAAGAAATATTATTGCAAATATAATTAAACTTATAAAAGGAAAGTGTAGCACACTATACTTTCAAATGAAAGTCGTGTGTTTTGTATAGCAAAAAGTAAAGGATAGCAAAATTTTGCTATCCTTTTATAATGTCTAAAAAATCCCTACGGGAAGAGCGCATAAAACCGTCTCTTTTTTTTATGCTTTTAAATTTAATTATCAAAAACTAAGTAGTTGTTAATCTAATTCAAAAACTTTTTTAAGTTTAGGTTGAGCGCCTGTTTCAGGGTCCATTTCCATAAGGAGAATATCTTTCATATATTCATTCCACTTATCAACGATTGGGCTATTTGCTTGTGTCTTTGTGGCAAAATCTATGCCGTGCTCACATTCGTAATACCCGAAAAGCGTTGTGCCTGTAAGCCAGATTGTATAATTTTTAATACCCGATGCTTTTAAAAGTTCTACCATTTCAGGCCAAATTTCGTTATGTCTTTTAACGTATTCGGCTTCTGTGCCCGGTTTTATTTTTGCGCTCCATGCATATTTTTCCATATTCAGCTCCAATTATTTTCTTTTTTTAGTAAGTGCAACAAAGCTACCTAAAGCTAAGATAGATACGAGTGGAAGGGTAGAAATAGCTCCCGAACATCCTCTCTTCTTTGCAACAGTATTTGACGTAGGAGTAGATTCAACCGGTTTGATTGATTCTACAGTGCTTTCTGGCTCTGAAGTAGGTTGGCTTTCAACTTCACTTTCGATTTCGCTCTCAACTTCACTTTCGATTTCGCTCTCAACTTCGCTCTCAACTTCGCTCTCAACTTCGCTTTCGATTTCGCTTTCAACTTCGCTTTCAACTTCAGATTCTGGTTCAGATTCTGGCTCGCTTTCTTCTTCTTTTCCGTTTATGATTTCTTCTTCATCAATCACATTTTCGGTAGTGTCGCCATCTGTAGTTACAGTAAAGGTTATAGTTTTTGTAGTTGTGTTATTGCTATTATCTTTTGCTGTGATAGTTAGGGTGTGAACGCCTTCTGTGAGTTTGCCCTTGCTGTCTAATGCACCTGCAGACCAAGTGTAGGTAGGCGTTACGTCATCTCTATCATCAGTTACGTCAACGCTAATAAGTGGGGTAGTGCCTACTTTAACGTAGATATTATCTGTAGGGATTGTAATGGTAGGTGCAGAAGTGTCAGGTGTTGTAACGGTTACTGTTAAAGTGCGTTCTGCAGTATTACCGAAGAAGTCTGTTGCTCTTAAGGTTAAAGTGTGTTCACCAATTAAAGGTCTACCTTCTTCATCTAATCTAGAAGGGTCACCCCAAATATACTCAACTTTAACTTTTCCTTGAATAGCGTCTGTTGCAGTAACGTAAAGGTTTAATGGTTGTCCTTCAGAAATTGTTAAATGGTTTCTACCACTATAGTTAATTACTGGAGCTTCTGTATCTTCAACGTAGTTAATCTTTATGCTATCAATATAAAAATCAGTTGCGTTTTGGGTTCTTAATGCAATCTCAAATTTGTCAAGAATTCCGTCTGTGCATAAAGTTGTTAAACTACCTGTATAAACAACGTCGTGCCACTCTGCGATATGATCTTTGATGTCGTAATATCTCAAAGTCCAGTCACCGGTAACATACGGCTTAGGAATTCTTATTTCTGGGTAGGCGTCAGTTTTGTTTGTATCGTCTGCAACGTAAACTCTAAAAGTAATAGACGCTACTGTAAAAGCAGGGATGTTAAGATGTGAGAAGTCAAGTAAAATACCCTTGTTATTAGAAGATGGTAAACCGACGATTTTTAAAACGTCACCACTAAATCCTGCAGGAACACCTGCTGCAAGTGCTTGTTCTTCTGTGTAAAGAATAGCATCGCTTGCGCCAAAATAACCTAAATTATCTGGGTTTGCATTTTTAGTTACGCTATAATTACAGTCAAAATCACTTGACTCTGCTTTTACGCTTACCGTTTTAGCGTTAAAGCTAATAAATCCTACTGCTAAGGCTACTACTGTAAGGAAAGATAAAATTTTACGTAACATATTATTTTACCTCCTCAAGCATGTTTGCTTTGATTGCTTCGATTTCAGCTTTGGTAATACCTAAATCGCGCATGTATTTTTCAGCATTGCCTGCTAAATCTTTATAACTGTAGTATTTAATGTAGTTATACATTGTTTTAAAGGCTGAACCAACCATATAATTTGCAGATTGTCCGTCTTTTGTTCCTGTATAAGACATCATAGAAAGTTCGTAATCGCGATAAAGGTCAGTTTCGCCAACACCTAAAAGAGCATTGATAAGGAAACAAATAGTTCCCGTTCTATCTCTACCTAAAGAGCAGTGAACGTAGATTGGGAAGTTGTCAGGGTTTGCAAAAGCTTTAATTTCGGTAACGAGAGCATCTTTATATGCTTGTCTTTCTGCAGTTAAAGATCCTGTACCAAAGTTTATACCTGACGTTCCTGTGCTATAGTAAGGGCCTTTAGTTTCAATATAGTTCACTCCTGCACCAAGAGGAGAGATCTTTGAAGTTGTACTACCATCGCCTCTAACGTCAAGGTCAGTCTTAATGCCGAGAACGTTGAGCATTACGTTTTTGCCAGCAGCAGTTATATCTTCAAGTGCGCCGCCTCTATAAACGATACCTTGCTTAACTCTCATTGTGCCGTCATCGCAAAGATATCCGCCCCAATCTCTTGTATTTGAAACGTTATCATCAACGTAGATAGTGCGAGGGAGATAAGAGGTTTTAAATTCGAAAATTCTTGATTTAACTACCTTATCTTCAAACTTTGCATGAATTTGATAATAATAATTGTAGCCCATAAATAAGTATTCAAGGGTTATATTATTGCCAAACGTCACGTAAGTTTCCGCATTAGACATATCTTTGCTTGTAGATAACTCAAAAACATAATATAAAGGAGCTTCTACACTTTCCCACGAAATTGTGAGTGGGGTAGGTGCGAAAACGTCTTTATTCTCCTCGTTATAATTGTCGGTTATGTAAAGCTCGTAATTTGCACATACCGTATAAATGTCGCCTGATAAAAGGGGAATTTCAACATTTTCGGATGGGTTTGCGTTTATTGTTGGAGTGTAAGAAATATCTCCGTTAGCCTGTGAAATTGTTACCTGAGAAAAAAACGTGTTTTCTACGTTTTGTTCTGCTTGTTGCTCTAAAATACCGCCGGTTGATTTAGAGCAGCCCATTGGCATAATTGCTAAGCACGTTAAAAGTGCTGAAGCAATTAACGCTGTAAGCTTAGATTTAAACATAGTTTAATACCTCCTTAATGGTGTTATTATAGCACATCCTTATATAATAGTCAATAGGAAGAGCGTATAAATTTCCTTTAAAATATTTGCGGACATTGCTTAAAGTAAAAACCTTGAGATAATCGACTTATACGCGGGTTTTTGTGTAAATAAAGGGGAATAAAGCCGGCGCTTGCAAAAGTTGGAGTTTAAATTAATCAAGTTTTCTTTTTATTTACTTGTAAATAAATAAATTTTGTGGTAAACTGTATATGTGGAGAAATTTTTATTTTAAAAATTTACTTATTTTTTGAGCAGAATAACTCAAAACTTATAAAATTATTGTTTGTGTATGGAAAAGAAGAAGTTTATTTTACATTCTGAATATTTACCAACTGGCGATCAACCTGAGGCTATCAAGAGCCTTAGTGAAGGTATAGAAGACGGGCTTAAAAGTCAAGTGCTTGTGGGTGTAACGGGTAGTGGTAAAACGTTTACTATGGCAAACGTCATTGCAAACGTGCAACGCCCAACCTTGGTTATTGCCCATAACAAAACCCTTGCCGCCCAACTTTGTAACGAGCTAAGGGAGTTTTTCCCTGAAAACAGAGTAGAATATTTTGTTTCTTATTACGATTATTATCAACCGGAATCATATATTCCGTCTACAGATACTTACATCGAAAAAGACTTGTCAATAAACGATGAGATAGATAAGCTTCGCCATAGCGCAACCTGTTCACTTGCCGAAAGAAACGACGTTATAGTTGTAGCGTCTGTATCTTGCATTTACGGTTTAGGCGCACCTGAAGAATATTACGCTTTAGCGATTTCGATAAGAGAAGGTATGACCTTAGACCGTGACGAGCTTATGCGCACTTTGGTTACTCGTCAATACGAGAGAAAAGATATAGATTTTTCACGTGCATCCTTTAGGGTTAGGGGCGACGTGGTAGAGATTTTCCCTGCGTCTAACGACGAGATTTATATTAGGGTAGAATTTTTTGGCGATGAAGTCGACCGTATATGCGAGTGCGATTTCGTAACGGGTAAGGTTATCAATAGGCTTAGCCACGTTGCAATTTTCCCTGCAAGCCACTATGCAGTTGGCGACGAGAAGATGGAAGAGTCTTTAAAGCGCATTGAAGACGATATGCGCAGAGAAGTAGAAGCTCACAAAAGTCAAGATAAGCTTTTAGAAGCGCAGAGATTACTTCAGCGCACAAGCTACGACCTTGAAATGATGCGAGAGATAGGTTATTGTAGTGGAATAGAAAATTATAGCAGGTATTTTGACGGAAGAAAACCGGGCGAGCCACCGTTTACCCTTTTGGATTATTTCCCTAAGGATTTTATCGTTTTTATTGATGAAAGCCATATGACGATGCCACAAATTAGAGCTATGTATAATGGCGATAGGTCAAGAAAAAATAACCTTGTAGATTATGGTTTCCGTTTAAATTCGGCATACGATAACAGACCGTTAACGTTTAATGAGTTTAATTCTCGTATAGGTCAAACCATATTTATTTCTGCAACGCCTGCAGAATACGAATTGTCGCTTTCTGATAATAATGCAGAGCAGGTTATACGTCCTACTGGTCTTTTAGATCCATTAGTTGAAGTAAGGCAAACGAAAGGACAGATAGACGATTTGCAATCGGAGATAAATTCGGTTGTAAAGAGTGGTGGTAGGGTGCTTATAACAACGCTTACCAAAAAAATGGCAGAAAGTCTTACCGACTACTTAAAAGAGCAGTCGATAAAGGTAAGATATATGCATAGCGATATCGACACGTTAGAGAGAATTGATATAATTCAAGAGTTAAGGCGTGGAGATATCGACGTGTTAGTTGGTATAAATCTTTTAAGAGAAGGTCTTGACCTTCCTGAAGTAAAATTAGTTGCAATACTTGACGCTGATAAAGAAGGCTTTTTACGTAGCGATACTGCGCTTATTCAAACTATAGGCAGAACGGCTCGTAATGCCGAAGGTAGAGTAATTATGTATGCAGATACCATTACCGGCAGTATGAAAAGGGCAATGGATGAAACTTCGCGAAGAAGAAAGATTCAGTCGGCTTATAACGAGACTCACGGCATAGTTCCAAAGACTATTATCAAAAAGATTGTAAACACGCTTGAAATTACTAAAAAAGAAGATTCTACAAGGGATATTAAGATGACAGATATTCCTGAAGAGATTGAAAAGTTAAAGGCTCTTATGAAAATTGCATCTCAAAATCTTGATTTTGAAAAGTGCATAGAAATAAGAGATACGATTGCAAAATTAAAGAAGAAAATGCGCGCAAAATAGGTGAGAAATAAATGATAAATTACATTAAAGTAAAAGGCGCAAAAGAGAATAATTTAAAGAACGTTAGCATAGATATCCCACGCGATAAGCTCATAGTTTTTACGGGGCTTTCCGGTAGTGGTAAATCTACGCTTGCTTTTGATACGATTTTTGCAGAAGGGCAAAGAAAGTATATGGAAAGCTTATCTAGCTATGCTAGAATGTTCTTGGGGCAAATGGAAAAACCTGACGTAGAGAGTATAGAAGGTTTATCTCCTGCCATTTCTATCGATCAAAAAACAACGTCTAATAATCCAAGGTCAACCGTAGGCACGGTAACTGAAATTTACGACTATTTAAGGCTTTTATATGCTAGAGTTGGAACGCCACATTGTCCTAAATGTGGTAGAGTGATAGAAAAAATTACAGTTGACCAAATTGCAGAGCAAGTTTTGGCAATGCCTGAAGGTAGTAGAATTTACGTAAACGCTCCTGTCGTAAGGGGTAGAAAGGGCGAGTATACAAAGCAATTAGAAGGCTATAGAAAGAGTGGTTTTGCAAGAGTTGAAATAGACGGCTCTGTGTTTGACCTTGCAGAAGATATTAAGTTAGATAAAAATATCAAACACAATATTTCGGTGGTTGTAGATAGGCTTGTAGTAAAGTCAGGCATTAGAAAAAGGCTTACCGACAGCTTAGAAACGGCTCTTAAGCTTGCCGAAGGTTTAGTTGTTATTCAATGCGACGGCAAAGACGAGTTGTATTCAACGAATTACAGTTGTCCAGATTGCGGTATTTCTATTGAAGAAATAGAGCCAAGGCTTTTCTCGTTTAACAATCCATTTGGCGCTTGCCCAGAATGTAAAGGTTTAGGCTTTACGTCTAGGGTAGATGAAGCTTTGGTTATTGGCGATCCTAATAGGTCTTTAAGAGAAGGTGCTTTAGCCGTTACAGGCTGGAATTTAGATAGTGGCAAGATGGTTCAAATGTATTTTAATGCTTTATCAAAGCATTACGGATTTAGTATGGACGTGCCTGTAAAGGATTTGCCAAGAGAAATTTTAGATATTTTGCTTTACGGAACGAACGGTGAGAGAATAAATATGTCTTACCAAACGAGAACATCTGCAAGCACTTTCTATGCGAAATACGAAGGTGTTATAAACAACTTAGAAAGAAGATACAAAGAAACAACTAGCGACTACACGAAGAGTGAAATAGAAAAATATATGGTAACAGCTCCATGTCCTTGCTGTGGTGGTAAAAGGCTTAAAAAAGAAGCTTTAGCAGTTGAGATTGGTGGGTTAAATATCATAGACCTTTGCGACCTTTCTATAATCAAAATGAAAGAGTTTATCGCAGGGCTTTCACTTAGCGTAACCCAAGCAATAATTGCAAGGGCAATATTAAAAGAAATAAACGCAAGGCTTAAGTTTTTAGAAGACGTTGGTCTTGGCTATTTAACCCTTTCTAGAACGGCAGGAACGCTTTCTGGTGGCGAAGCGCAAAGAATAAGGCTTGCAACACAAATTGGTAGTGGTCTTACAGGCGTTTTATATATCTTAGACGAGCCAAGTATCGGTTTACATCAGCGCGACAATGAAAAGCTTATACACACGCTTACAAAGCTTAGAGATTTGGGTAATACGCTTATCGTCGTTGAGCATGATGAAGACACTATGCGCGCCGCAGACTTTATAGTTGATATTGGCCCAAAGGCAGGTATTCACGGTGGTGAAGTAGTTGTCAGCGGTAGCGTTGAAGACGTTTGTAACGAGCCAAAATCTTTAACGGGCGACTACTTATCTGGAAGACGTAAAATTGAAATCCCAGAGATTAGAAAAGCTCCTGACGGAAGATGGCTTTCTGTTTTTGGTGCAAAGCAAAACAACTTGAAAAACGTTGACGTTAAATTCCCTGTCGGCTTATTAACGGCAGTTACGGGTGTGTCGGGCAGTGGTAAAAGCTCGCTTATAAACGAAGTGCTTCTCCCTATAATTTCAAACGAAAAGAACGGCTCGAAAATACGTGTTGGCAAGTGTGACAAGATAGACGGTATGGAGCATTTTGACAACGTAATCGCAATAGACCAATCGCCTATCGGTAGAACGCCAAGAAGTAATCCAGCGACTTATACGGGGGCTTTTACCCCAATTAGA
>JBGUUU010000146.1:0-3386 GCA_045133775.1 Christensenellaceae bacterium | reverse complement strand
TAGGGTCGTGCACGGTATAGCAATAAAACACCGGTCCGTTAAACCCAAAATATTGATAAGTATCTTCGCCCAATAAATCTAATATTTCATCAACGTATTTAGCATCGTCTTTCATAGTTTCGGCGTAGGTTAATATCTTGTCGTAGTGGTCGTATTTAGGTTTTGGTAAAAGATAAATACCCAAAAGCCCCACTATAGACGCGCAGCATAAAACCCCTGCAACAAACTTACCTATAAAATCAGTTTCTACCTTACTTTCGTTTTGCTCTGCCTTTGATTTTGCTAAAAGCAAGCTTAAATCTTCAAAAGCTAGCACTATCGTTAAAGCGTAGCACGGTAAAGCGAAGATGTAGTGATGGTTATAATATTGCCCACCAAGCCCAACTACAAACGAAATTATAAAAGGAATTAAAATAACCTTTACGATTTTTACTAAAAAATAAATAATTCGCGCTATAAGCTTTTTATCTTGAGTTTTTTCTGTAAAGATTTTTATAATCGCATATAACGACGATATAGTTATCAAGCCTTGTAAAAGCCCTGAATACCCACCGATATCGTTCAAAAGCTTTTCAAATTTTTTCATTCTTTCAAACGGCGAGCCGTATATGCTTATATGATTGCCCATCATATGTGGAAGATATATGGTGAGATACGGTATAAACGTCCCCGTGCAAATAAGCAATATTACACCTAAAAATCCACCGTAGGCGCAAGGTAAAACAAATCTATAAAGCCACTCTTTTGGCGTAGTGCAAAAAAGCATAGAGCAAGCAAAAGCAACGAGTATAAACGGCTCTTTAAACATAACGCCAACCATTAAAAATACCGAAGATATTATAATTTTTGGCGAATAAAGCTTAGCCTTTTCTACTTTTATAGACTTTGCAGTTAAAAGATATGCAAGCACGAAAAACGCACCGAACAGCTCAACCTGCACTTCACCCGAGCGAAGCTGCATGTATCCACCCAATAAAAAGCCCACAAATAGCGTAGCCAAAGTGAATAATGCGTATGTTACTACGTTTTTTTCTTTGTTTTTTACTAAAAGTATAATAGTGCAAACGGTTGGAGCAAGCGTTGTTAACGTAAGAAACACAAAAGAAAGCACGTTGCAAAAATAATAATCGCCCGTTAGCGAATAGGAAATGCTTGCCAAGAAGAAAATCATAGGGGGCTTGTTCTCAAACAAGTCTGCATAAGGCTTTAGCCCGTGCGACATACCCTTTCCTACTGCGTAATACATCGTGGTATCCCACGTAAACGGGCGCTTTAACTCATAAAAATATCTATCGAAAAAATCTCCCCTTTTATCAAACACGAAAAAGGCGAAAATTATAACGCAAAGCACGGCAAAAACCGAAAGCCATTTAACGTTTTTAAGTTTATTTTTAATCGCAGACCAAAACATTGTATTCTCCCTAATAAAATTGTAACATATTATTTAAAAAATATCAATTTTTTAAAAGAATTTTTGCCTTTATTTTATCTTATACCTTTTAAACGTAAAAACGGAGAGTATATACTCTCCGTTTTGTTGGTTGTATAAGTATTCGCGTAACTTGTAAACCTTTTGACTTATAAGCATTCTCTTTTACTCACAAAAAGTCTTAGATGCGAGGTGGCAAGGCTCGCAAACTGAAATTGGATGGGATAGACCTTGCCGGTCATCCCAGTCAAGAGCAATTTACAGTAACGACGCATACCGAAGTATATGAGCCTTTTTAAGGTAAGCAATGACCTGCCGAGCGATATATTTCATACCACTCTGAGCGAGTAAGCTTTACGTCCGCCGCCTTACAAATTTCTTCTAAATGCTCGCCATTCATTGTGCCTGCTATAACTTGCATATTTGCAGGGTGGCGCATTATCCAAGCAGCGGCAACGCCAGTCTTTGTTAAACCATATCTCTCCCCTATTTCTGCAAGCTTTTCGTTAAGTTCAGGAAAATCTGGATTATCTACAAAGTTACCCTTGAAAAATCCGTATTGGAAAGGTGACCATGCTTGAATTGTTATATTTTTAATTCTACTATATTCTAGCATTCCACCATCGTGCATTACAGACTCTGGATTTTTCATATTTACGTTCATACCAGACGTAACAAGACCTGCCTCTGTTACAGAAAATTGTAATTGATTAACCAAAATAGGCTGTTTTACCGCTGTTTTTAAAAGTTCTATTTGCATAGCATTGTGATTTGACACCCCAAAATGCTTTACCTTGCCAGAAGACTCTAAATAGTTAAAAGCCTCTGCTACTTCTTCGACTTCCATAAGAGTATCTGGGCGATGCAACAAAAGAAAATCTATACTATCAACACCCAAACGCGCTAAACTGCCGTCAACAGAGCGTAAAATATGTTCTTTTGAGAAATCATACTGACTATCATGTATTGCGCATTTCGTTTGAATAATCATTTTTTCTCGCGCGCCTTTATTGCTCTTTAAATAATCGCCAAACAACTTTTCAGAGTTGCCCGCACCATAAATATCTGCATGGTCAAAAAAGTTTATTCCATTATCTAATGCGCAGTTTATTATTCTATCAACTCTTTTCTCTTCTAATCCACCCATACGCATACAGCCGAGTGAAACAGCAGATGCGGTAATACCACTGCCAATTTTAATATATTTCATTGTAACCCCCTTTGGCAATTTATCAACTAAGTAAATTATAACATTGTTGCACACCAAAATCAATACTATTGTTAAATTTGTCATAATCACTCTTAAAGAGTGAGTTTCATTCTTTTTATCATATGCGTTTATAAATATATTCCATTTAATTGACAAATATCTAAGTAAAGGCTATACTATTTTTTGGACTAAAGGAGAAATTATATGGGAATTAGAAATAGTGTAAGAAACATTGCAATTATAGCCCACGTTGACCACGGCAAAACTACCTTGGTTGACGGTCTTTTAAAGCAAAATAATATCTTCCGTGCAAACGAAGCAGTTGCAGAAAGAGTTATGGATAGTGGCGATATCGAAAAGGAAAGGGGTATTACTATCCTTGCTAAAAATACTGCCGTTATTTACAAGGATACAAAAATAAACATTATCGACACACCTGGCCACGCAGACTTCGGTGGCGAAGTTGAACGTATTCTCTCTATGGTAGACGGCGTAGTTTTACTCGTTGACGCTGTTGAAGGCTGTATGCCACAAACTAGATACGTTTTAAAAAAGGCGTTGTCACTTAACAAAAAACCTATCGTTTGCGTTAACAAAATCGATAAGGGTGGCGACCTTGATAAGACGATTGACGGTATTATAGACCTATTTATTGAACTTGGAGCTAACGACGACCAACTCGATTTTAAGGTTGTTTACGCAAGCGCAAAACAAGGCTGGGCATCTTTAACACCTACCCAAGGCGAA
>JBGUUU010000145.1:0-3184 GCA_045133775.1 Christensenellaceae bacterium | reverse complement strand
CCTTCTATTATTTTTATGCGTTTTTCGCCCTTTTCCATATCAAAGAAGTTGTCTTCTAAAATAAAATCTTCGCTTTCGCTATAAACTTCTACGTATTTTGCATACGCGTCGCTAGTTACGACAATTTCTTCGCCATCTACCCTTACTTTTAAGTTTGGGTTTTGATAGTTATAATATTTATGTTGAGCAAAAACTTCACTTCCACTTGCAACGACCCTGCCGTCAACTAAAAGCTCAAAGGTAATATGATTTTGCTCGCAGTCAGTCTTTTCAAAGTCGATTTGGTCTAACAAAAACACGGACATTGGAGCAACCTCTACAGCCTGCTCTCCACGTTTTAAAACATTGCTGTTACAATCGGCAAGCTGCCATCTAACAACGCCTTTAACAGGCTCTCTCGTTTCGTTATGAACGCAAAGGGTTGCTTTTGTTTCGAGCTCGTAATAGTTAGGCTCTGCAATAACAAATCTTCTAGAATGCAAATGCCCAATATCTTCACAAGTGATATTAACGGGCTTATAGCAACGTTTTGCCACGTATTGAAGAGCTTTCCATCTACCGTAATAGTCGATACTAGCCCAAGAAGTTACAGGCCAAATATCGTTGAGTTGCCAATAAAGAGTGCCCATACATCTACCGCGATTGCGTCTAAAATGTTCGATTGCCGTCTTTATTGCTTCGGCTTGTAAAACTTGCGACGTATATACAAGTGTTTTAAACGACGTTGGGAGCAAGAAGTATTGTTGAAGATGGCTAAGTATTTTTGCATAGCCGTTGGCGCTTCTTTGGTGAAGCTCCATAATTTTAGTGTTTAAATTTCTATCTTCTTCTGTTGTAAATTGCAATATGGTTTTATAATCGCACATACCTTGGAAGCCAAACTCGCTTAAATATCTGCAATATTTCTTTCTATACCACTCAATAGGAACTGAGCCGTGCCATACTTCCCAATAGTGCTGGTCACCAAAATTATCGGTAGTTGGCTCGTCAAAATAACCGTTTTTGCTTGGAGAAGACGGAACGTAATCAACGTTTGGGGCAACTTCGTTTACGATATTTCTAAACGTTTCTTCAAACATTTTTACGTAAACTTCTCTATACTTGTCCCAGTTCTCGTTTCCACGATTATTATAGAACATCTCTTCTACTTCGTTGTTACCAGAAATTAAGCCGAGCGACGCTCTATCTCTTATTCTCTCAACGTTTTGTCTTACTTCTACTTGTATGCTCTGCCAAGTTTTTTCATCTGGGTTATACGCGCTACAAGCAAACATAAGGTCGAAAAACACCACAAGACCAAGCTCGTCGCACGCGTCGAAGAAAAAGTCGTTTGGATAATATCCACCACCCCAAACTCTTATAGTGTTAAAGTTGCTTTCTTTACATTGTTTTATGAGTTTATACGTGCGCTCTTTGGTAATGCGTGACAAAATATTATCTTCTGGAATATAATCTGCGCCCATTGCGAAAAATCTTACGCCGTTTACTTCGTGGCAAAAACCTTCGCCCCACTCGTCTTTTTCTTTTATAAGCTTTAAGGTTCTAAGACCTATTCTTTTTGACCTACTGTCAACGACCCTTCCACCTTCTACAAGCTCTACTAAAACGGTGTAAAGATTTTGCTCGCCAAGATTATTAGGCCACCAAAGCATAGGGTTAGCAATTTCCGTTTCTTCGTTTGCTTTTACGTCGAATTTATCGCCGTTTGGAGCTACGACCGTAACCTTTACGTCGCACTCGCCGTCTGCCTTTACCCAAGGGGTAATAAACACCTTGCCACTACTGTGGCGTTGATCTATTTTAAACTCTGTAAGCCTTGCGCTATTTTTTTCGAGAAGATAAATATCTCTCCAAATGCCCATATCGGGAAGTCTAGGACCCCAATCCCAACCGAGCATACAATGCGCTTTTCTAACGTGCATATAGCCCGCTAAAGCATCCCAACAAGCAGGAATTTGCTCCTTTGCGTGCTTTGCCTTTATAAACGGATTTACAGGCTCAAAATCTATGCGAATAACGTTCTTTCCGTCGTTTAAAACGCTTGTAACGTCAAACTCGTAAGCTACGTGCATATTGATACTTTCGCCAACCTTTTTACCGTTTACATAAACAGCGCAAAGGGTATCTAAGCCTTCGCAAACTAAAAACACAGGGCAAGAAGATTTTTTATATTCAAACTCTCTTTCAAAAAAGTAGCTATGCTCTGCTAAATCTAAAAAAAGCTTTTCGTTGTCCCTATAATAAGGGTCTGGCACTAAATTTGCATCAAGCAAAAAGGAATAAAGCGACCCTGGTATTTTTCCGTTTACGTCATAGCCGTTGCCTTTTAAATTCCAAGTTCCATTAAGAGAAATTTTATTCATATTTTCCTTTTATTTATTGTTTTATCAATTCAATTATTTGCTATATATCGTTTTTGTTAAACAGCAATATGGCGTTACGCCTTCGCCCTTGTCAAGATTTTTTAAAGGGTTAGATGCAAGCAAAAGAAGGCTCGCTTTGTGACACAAGACACAATAGAGCAACGTGACGTTGCATCCTTTATTATCATAAACCCTTATAAAGTGAGTATTTAAAGGATTAGATACAAGCTAGCCAAGGCTCGCAAGACTTTTACGGGTGGGATAGACCTTTTCGGTCATCCCAGTCGCAAATGGATTGCAGTAAACGAAGGCTAGCGAAGTATATAAGCCTTTAAAAGGTTATTTCTGCAACTCTCAAAGCATGGCTTGTGCCATATTTAAACGGAGTTACTTTAAAGCCTTTTTCGGTTATTATAGCCTTTTCTCCGTTATCAAGCCACTTAACCGACTTTATTTTCTTATCGGTATTTATAGTAACTTGCCTTTCCATCATAGCGCGTTGAACGTTAGGGTCTGCCGTCATATTCACGTCTTTTACAACTGCGTAATACTTGCCATTTTCGCCCTTTAATAAATATGCGCCTTCACACTCGATATCAGCAGAGCCTACGTTATATATAAAGTTTTTGTTTTGCTTTACCCACTTGCCTACAAACTCAAGCATACACTTATCTATTGCTCTTACCGTGCCGTCGCCCATAGGACCAACGTTAAGTAAGAAATTGCAGTTATAGTATCTACATTCAACTAAATTCTCTATAATCTCTCTAACAGGCTTGTAGTTGTAGTCGTCTTCTGCATAGCCCCAATGGTCGTTTAAA
>JBGUUU010000144.1:0-5945 GCA_045133775.1 Christensenellaceae bacterium | reverse complement strand
CACGTTGACCACGGTAAGACTACCTTAACTGCTGCTATCACAACTGTTATGGCTGCTAAGGGTGGTGCTGAAGCTATGAGATATGATCAAATCGATAAGGCACCAGAAGAAAAGGCAAGAGGTATCACGATAAACACTGCACACGTTGAATACCAAACTGCAACTAGACACTACGCTCACGTTGACTGTCCAGGACACGCTGACTACGTTAAGAACATGATCACTGGTGCTGCTCAAATGGACGGCGCTATTCTCGTAGTTGCTGCAACTGACGGTCCAATGCCACAAACTAGAGAACACATCCTTCTTGCTCGTCAAGTAGGTGTTCCATACATCATCGTATTCCTTAATAAGGCTGACCTTGTTGACGACGAAGAACTCCTTGAACTCGTTGAAATGGAAGTTAGAGGCCTTCTTGATGAGTACGGATTCCCAGGCGACGATACTCCAATCATTAAGGGTTCTGCTCTTAAGGCTCTTGAAGCAGCAGCTTCTGGTAACGCTGATAGCGCTGACTGTCAACCAATCGTTGACCTTATGGCTGCTGTTGATGCTTACATCCCAACTCCAGAAAGAGACGACGCTAAGCCTTTCCTTCTTCCTGTAGAAGACGTATTCACAATCTCTGGTCGTGGTACTGTTGCTACTGGTAGAGTAGAAAGAGGTGTTGGTCACGTTGGTGATCCTGTTGAAATCGTTGGTCTTCAAGAGAAGCCTACAACTTCAGTTATTACTGGTCTTGAAATGTTCAGAAAGCTCCTTGATGAAGCTCAAGCTGGTGATAACGTTGGTGCTCTTCTTCGTGGTATCGACAGAAACAGCATTAAGCGTGGTCAAGTTATCGTTAAGCCAGGCTCTGTAAAGGCTCACACTGAGTTCAGCGGCCAAGTTTACGTTCTTACTAAAGAAGAAGGTGGACGTCACACTCCATTCTTCAACAACTACCGTCCACAATTCTACTTCAGAACTACTGACGTTACTGGTACTATTAAACTTCCAGAAGGCGTTGAAATGGTTATGCCTGGTGACCACATCACTATCGACGTAACTCTTATCACTCCTATCGCTTGTGAAGAAGGTCTCCGTTTCGCTATCCGTGAAGGTGGTAGAACTGTAGGTTCAGGCGTTGTTGCTTCTATCAAGGCTTAATCTTAAATTTTAAAACAAAAATGCTAAGGCTTTTTGCCTTAGCATTTTTTTATCGCGTCGTTTTGCATTGTCTTTTTGAGTTAAAAATTATCTTAAAAACGTAGGCTCTAAAATAGGCTCTTTTAGTTAAGCTTTAAAAAAGCATAAAATCTTAAAAATGCTTGATTTATTCTATTGGTTGAGCTATAATGATAACATAAAATTAAAAGGAAGGAAAACCAATGAAGAAATTTGTAAAAACACTTTTATTGATGCTTATTTTTGTAATGACTTTTACAAGCTGTAAGCCATCAATTAGAAATCCTGAAAAGTTGGCTAAAAAATACGTTGATGAAGGATATGAATGTATTATTGCATACAACACCGATTTTGGCTTAGAGCAATTTATGCCTGTTGGTTTTGACGACGCTTCAGAAATCCTTGTCGTTTTTGAAGATATGGAGAGTATGTCTGCTGGTGAATTAGGTTTATTTGTATATTTTTCAAGCTTAAAAGATGCTCGTGATTTCGAAGATGACTTTAAGGATTGGACAGAAGAAAACTCTGGTATGGATTGGGAAGATGCCTTAGAAGACCTTGAAGATGAAGGAATGCTTTTCTTTAGAAAAGGCAAAGTCGTTTATTTTGGTTTAGAAGAATTTTACGATGAATTATAATATAAAATAGGAAGAGAAGAAATGAAAAAATTATCTAAAGTTTTTATTTTAATTTTAATAATACTCGCAACCTTAACAAGTTGTAGCCCTATGAGAAACATTGATAAAGTTGCAAAATTTTACGAAGAAGAAGGCTACTTATGTATAAAAATGACGGGTGTTGAAGAATTTCTTGAAGACTTTGGCTTTGATAATAACGATGACTTTGACTTTAAAGCAAGTGACGTTAAATATATACTTATTGTTGCTGACGACGCAGCCTACAAGTATGAAAATTCTAAGTCGTTTGCGGTATTTATATATTTTAATAAAGCAAAAAGTGCAGAAGAGTATGCCGAATATATAGTAGATGAAATAACCGAAGAAGAGAAATACGTAAGATGGGGTAAAGTTGTCTGCTATGGCGATAAAGATATTATTAACGAATTAGTTTAAAGGCTTAATAAAAAAGAAGACCCAAAGGCGTTACCTTTGGGTCTTTTCTTTATAACAAAAAGGGGATTGCAAATTTTAGCAATCCCTTTTAATCTGTTAAACCTAAAATATAATTTGCGTCTAAATCAAGTTCTTTGCAAAGTTTTGCAAAAGTATCTAACTTTGGCAACTTCTTTGTTGTGCAATATTGCGTTATCATTTCTGGCGAAACCCCAACTCGTTGGGCTATTTCGTTTTTAGACAACGAACAGTTTTTTATTTCTTCAATCAATCTTTCTTTTATAATATCGTATCTCATAAGTAACGCTTATACGTTGGATGCAACGTCACGTTGCTCGCTCACCTTTTTCATTTAAATAAATTATTCTTCGTCGGCAGTTTCTTCGTCGTCCATATATTCGTCTAAAACGTCAGAAAGCATTGCCCATTCTTCTTCAGTTTCAACAGGAAGTAATTCGCCACCGTCTTCACCGTTTTCGGTATAAACAGCTGCGCCTACTTCTACGTCGATTTCATCAGAATCTTCTGCGCCTTGTGGGATAAAAAGCACGTAGTCTTTATTAAACTTATCAGAGTGATAAGTGAATAAGATTTCGCAAGTAACTTCTTTGCCGTTTTCATCTATCATTGTTAATAAATTATCGTTATTTTTTGCCATAATGCACCTCACATAATTTGTAATAATAGTTTAGCATAAAAAACGCTAAATTGCAATCGTATTTATATTATTTACACTTTTGAAAAGCCAGTCTTTCGTCACCATTTTCAAGATAAATAATACCACAATAAGAAAAACCGTTGCGTTTTAATACCTTTTGCATAGGGATATTATCTCTATGCGTGTCAATTTTAAGGTTGTGGCAGAGTTTAAAGCAGTGGTCAATGCAAAAGTCGACAACCCCTTTCCCGTGGCTAGA
Organism: Christensenellaceae bacterium; assembly: GCA_045133775.1. Classification (GTDB taxonomy): domain Bacteria; phylum Bacillota; class Clostridia; order Christensenellales; family Borkfalkiaceae; genus UBA10281. The sequence continues at coordinate 2,788 of JBGUUU010000144.1, read as the reverse complement.
AACGGCTATTCTATGCATAAAAGCATAGGGTAAATCATTTTGCCAAGCGCCTTCATAAATGGTGTTATACGTTGGCTCAATGCCTATTTTAAAAGCAAAAACACCTACAATTTCGCCATCATTTTCGCAAACGTAGCCTATGCCGTTTTTTACATCTTCTTCTGCGTCAAAGGTGTTAGGGTAGTCCCCCTTCCATTGGTTAGGGTTGCCGTTTGCTCGCATAAACTCCTTGGCGTGAGAGTATATTTTTTCAATTTTTTCTATGTCGGCTAGGGTAGATTTACGTATAATCATACTTACTTTCTCCATGCAAATAATACGACAAAAAGGCGGAACTAATGTTCCGCCTCTATTAGCATTATACTAATGTAGTTAAAGACTTACGCTCTTTCTACTTTATTGCTCTTAAGGCAACGAGCGCAAACATATTCAGAAGAAACTACGCCATCTTTAACAACTCTTACTTTCTGAACGTTCGCACTGTATAAACGTGGGGTCTTACGGTTACTGTGGCTTACTTTATTGCCAGATAATTTTCCTTTTCCGCAAACGCTACAAACTCTTGACATATTGCACCTCCAAAGGGATTAGTAAAATTTAAGCATAGATAATATACCACAATTTAAATATAAATGCAACAAAATTGAGCCTATTTATCGAAAAATAACATAAAAAATAAGTTATAGATAAAAAATAGAGAAAAACTCTTGTAAAAGAAATAAAAATATAGTATAATATACAAGAAAGGAGAAAGCTATGCCAGTAACAACTTCTAATATTTATGGTAAAATATCTATATCTGACGAAGCTATTGCTAAAGTAGCAGCGCACGCAGCTCTTGAGTGTTACGGCGTTGTTGAAATGGTTTCCAGAAAGCTTTCTGACAGTTTTTCGTTACTTTTCAAGCGTGATTCTAGCGCAAAGGGCGTAAAGGTTGTCACTAACGGAGATAGAATTTTTATCGACGTATTCGTTATTATTAAATTCGGTGTATCAATTTCAGCTGTTGCCGAATCACTTAAAAGTTCAGTTAAATACAAGGTCGAGCAGTTTACGGGTATGATTGTGAATACCGTTAACGTAAACATTATCGGCGTTAAACTTTGATTATTCTAGGGGCTTAAAGCATAAGCCTCTATTTCCACATATATTTCGGAGGAAATTTCATGCAGAAAAATATAAACGGCGCAACTTTTGCAAAGATGGTAACCGCCGCTTCAAAATTGCTCGAAGTTAATAGAGAGCAAATAGATACTTTAAACGTTTTCCCTGTGCCAGACGGCGACACGGGAACAAATATGAGCCTTACAATGCAATCTGCAATTAAGGAGCTTAGACTTTGTAAATCTAACAATTTACAAGATTTAGCAGACTCAATTTCTAAAGGCGCATTAAAGGGCGCAAGGGGTAACTCGGGCGTTATTACTTCTCAAATTTTTAGGGGTATGTGCGCTATATTAAAAGATAAGGCAGAGTTTGACACAAAAACTTTTGCTAAAGCTTTAAAGAACGCAACAGACGTAGCATACAGCGCAGTTTCAAAGCCAAAGGAAGGAACAATCCTTACCGTTTGCCGTATGATTTCTGAGCATGCGATGGCTATTTGTGGCAAGGTAAAGGATATGGAATCCTTTATGCAAGAAATTATAAACAAAGGTCAAGAAGCAGTTGATCTTACCCCAACACTTCTCCCTGTTCTTAAAAAAGCAGGCGTAGTAGACTCCGGTGGTATGGGTCTTTTGACTATCTATAAGGGTATGTATAAGGGTCTTATCGGTGAAGAAATCGACGGGGCGTCTGTAGAACAACCTGAAGTTAAAGTAGATTCTGCTATGGAGCATGCCGATATTATGAATCTCGGCACTATAGAATTTGGCTACTGTACTGAATTTTTCATTATCAATTTAAAGAGAAGAACAACACTTGCCGATATTGATAGGCTTAGAGAATATCTTATGGGTATTGGTGACAGTGTTATTTGTATTGGTGACCTTGAATTTGTTAAGGTTCACGTTCACACAAACAACCCAGGTCAAGCTATTACAAAAGCCCTTCAACTCGGTGAAGTTGATAAGGTTAAAATTGAGAATATGCTTGAGCAAAACCGTGAGCTTATTAAAAAATACGAAGCAGAAAAGAAAGAAATCGGTATGCTTTCTATTTGCTCAGGTAGTGGTATAGCATCTATTTTCAAAGATATCAACGTTGATAGAGTTATTGAAGGTGGTCAAACAATGAACCCTTCTGCTCAAGATATCGCTGACGCTGTTGCAAGAATTAACGCAGAAAACGTGTTTATATTCCCAAATAACAAGAATATTATTCTTGCTGCAGAGCAGTCTAAATCTCTTATCGAAAATAAGAAGATTTACGTTGTTCCAACAAAGAATATTCCGCAAGGTATTTCTGCTGCGCTTGCATTTAATCCAGATGCAACTCCAGATGAAAACCTTAGTGATATGATACACGCAATAGATAACGTTGCAGCAGGTCAAGTTACCTATGCCGTTAGAAATACTAAGGTTGACGGTTTCTCTCTTTCTCAAGGCGATATAATAGGTCTTGACAATAAGAAGATTCTCGCAAAGGGTAAAGATATTGCAAAGGTTACTTGTGATTTAGCAGAAAAGCTTTATCATCCATCACACAGCCTTATAAATCTTTATTACGGTGCAGACGTTTCCGAAGAAGAAGCAATGAACCTTCAAGAAATGTTACAAGAAAAGTATCCAGACGTTGACGTTGAACTTTTCTTTGGTGGTCAACCTATCTATTATTACATTGTTTC
>JBGUUU010000143.1:0-3316 GCA_045133775.1 Christensenellaceae bacterium | reverse complement strand
TTTTAAACTCGTTACTTGACTAATCTCTATTTAAATAGATATTAATTTATAACTCAAATTCTATGTAGTTGTCAATCTTCACTGCCTAGCAGAACTGCTAGGTTTAATACCCGCATCGGCGGATATGTTTTGTAGCTCTTTCGAGCGTGCCCTCAAGAGAGAGCCTACACATAATAACACATCGCAAATAGTATGTCAAGCAAAATTTCACACTTTTTATAAACTTTTTTAAAAATTTTTTATAGCCTTTTTTATTCTGCTAGCATTGCCGAAAAATTCTCTTTAAGTTCGGCTAAAGCCTTCTCTGCGTGTGCCTTATCTTTACCTTTTACAGAGTAATACACTTTAAGCTTTGGCTCTGTGCCACTTGGTCTTAAGCAAATAAAACCACCGCTTAAAAGCTCGTAATAAACACAATTTATACCTTTAATTTCAAGCTCGGTCGTTTCGCCGTCTGCCTTTCTAACACCGGCAAGATAATCTCTTACGCCACTTACAGTATAAATACCTACGCTTGTCACTTCCTTTTCTCTCATTTTGCTAACGGCTTTGTTCATATCGTCCATAGCGTGCAAGCCCGAATACTTAATACTATCCGTAGCATCAATAACGTAGCCGTATTTTTCGTAAATTTCGCAAAGTCTGCCATATACGCTCTTATTTATATATTGATAATAGCATACAAGCTCTGCAAAAAGCATACTTGCAACAACGGCGTCTTTATCTCTTGCGTGAGTTCCGCGAAGGTAACCACAGCTCTCTTCAAAGCCGAAGATATAAGTTTTTGAATTATCTTCTTCGTACTCTTTAATCTTTTCGCCGATGAACTTAAAGCCTACAGGAGTTTCAACAAGCTCTACGCCGTAATTTTGGCAAAGAAGCTTTGCCATACCGGTAGAAACGAAGCTCTTTACTACTACACCGTTTTCTGGAAGAGAACCTTCCGTTTTTAACCTTAATAAGATATAGTCTAAAAGCAATATACCAACTTGATTACCAGAAAGAGCAACGAATTCGCCCTTGTCGTCACGAATGGCAACACCAAGACGGTCGCAGTCTGGGTCTGTTCCAAATACAACGTCTGCCTTTATCTTATTTGCAAGGTCTATACCCATAGAAAGAGTTTCTTTAAACTCTGGGTTTGGAACTTCTACAGTAGAATACTCGGTATCCGGCATAGCTTGCTCTTCAACCAAGGTAGCCTTAATTTTAAGCCTTTTTAAAATGCTTGTTACAGGAACGTAACCACTACCGTGAACAGGTGTGTAAACGATTTTAATTTTCTTTCCAACAGCCTTTACAGCCTTTTTAGAAAGAGTAAGCTTTATAAGCTCGTTATAATAGCTCTTTTCGAGCTTTTTACCAATAACAACAAGAGATATTGGGTTTTTAGCAGATTTAATATTTTCTATTTCAACTTCTTTAACAGAGAAATAGTCTGTTATTGCCGTGATATATTTTACAACTTCTTCGGTTGCTTCAGGCGACATTTGAGCGCCGTCTTCGCCATAAACTTTGTATCCGTTGTATTCCTTTGGGTTGTGGCTTGCAGTAATCATAATACCTGCAAACGCATTGAGATGTCTTACCGCATAAGAAAGCATTGGAACAGGGCGAGCCTCTGGATAAATATATACTTTAATATCGTTATGAAGTAAAACGCCTGCAGCTGTTCTTGCAAAAAGCTCGGAGTTTCTTCTCGTATCGTAAGAAATTGCAACGCCCCTTCTCATAGCTTGTGGGCCGTTTGCCTTTATAAACTCTGCTAAACCTTGAGTTGCTCTTCTTACGGTATAAACGTTCATTTTATTGGTGCCGTAGCCGATAATACCTCTCATGCCTGCCGTGCCAAATTCGAGCTCTGCACCGAAAGAATATTCAATTTCTTTCTCGTCGTCTTTAATCGCAGTAAGCTCTGCCAATCCGTCTGCACGAAGATAAGGGCTAGTAACCCAATTCTCATAATTTACCTTATAATCCATAATTCCTCCACGAAATTTAGAATGGTTTTAGAGATTGCTCTCCTATCTATTATATAATATAAACGCAAAAAAGTCAAAATATATTCAAAATTTTTTAAATTTATAAAATATGGGTTTACTTTTAGGTGCTTTAATGTTAAAATATAACCAACTTAATGCATTTGGAGGACAAATGAAACCTGTAATAAGCATTATCACTCCCGTTTATAACGAACACGAGTGTTTACCTGCCTTTTTTAAACGTGTTATACCAATAATGGAAGAAATTGGTCTTCCATTTGAAATAATTGCCGTAAACGACGGTAGCAAAGACGATAGCGCAGAAATCTTAAAGGCTCAATGCCAAAAGGATAAGCGTTGCAAGGCGATTAATTTTTCTAGAAACTTCGGGCAACAAGCAGCGTTTTTGTGTGGGCTTAAAAACAGCTCGGGCGACTGCGCAATTTTAGTTGACGCCGACCTTCAAGACCCACCTGAGGTATTCCCTGCTTTAATCGAAAAATGGAAGGAAGGCTATGACGTTGTTCACGGAATAAGAAGAGTAAGAAAGGGCGAATCTTTCTTTAAAAAATTCACTTCTTCTTTATTTATTAAATTACTTACAAAAAGCTCTGATCTTGACATACCTGCAAACTCGGGCGAATTTAAGCTTTATGACAGAAAGGTTATAGACGCTATTTGCGCTCTTCCTGAAAGGAGCAGATATTTAAGAGTTCAAATTGCTTGGGTTGGCTTTAAGCAAACGACGGTAGAATTTGACCGTAAAGAAAGAACGGAAGGCGAAACAAAGTTCACCCTTAAAAAGATGCTTAAAACGGCAGAGGCAGGCATCGTGCCTTATAGCCCTAAGGTTTTAAAGCTTTCTGGCAAAGTTGGTCTTTTGGGCGCAATTTTATCTGCACTTGCATTTGCAGCATTTATCGTGCTTGTTTGTTTAGGATACGCTTTGCCACTTACGGCATGGCTCTTCCCTACTATTGCGCTTGCAACGTCGATTATCTTAATTTCAAACGGAATTACAGACCTTTACCTAAGTTATCTTTACGAAGACGTAAAGGGTCGCCCAATTTACATTGAAAGCGATAAAATAAACTTTGAGGAATAATATGGTAAATATCGGCAACGAGTGGGATGAAGTTTTAAAACCACTTTTTGAAAACGAAAAATATTTACAAATACGCAAGTTTTTAATTGAAGAATATTCTCAAAGGGAAATATATCCCCCAATGCACGACATATTCAACGCATTTAAAATGACGGCGTATAATTCGGTTAAAGCCGTGATTTTAGGTCAAGACCCTTATCACGAGCCAAACCAAGCGCACGGGCTTTGC
>JBGUUU010000142.1:0-6272 GCA_045133775.1 Christensenellaceae bacterium | reverse complement strand
ACTGTATGAAGTTAGGCTCTTTTACTGTTGACTTTACTCCGTTTGAGGCTAAAACGTTACGTATTCAAAATGGTAAAATTAAAGAAGTTTTATTTACAGAATACGATTTAAATGATTGATAATCGACTTATAGCCTTATAATTTAAAACTTTTATATAACATCTAAGTAGGTTTTACCGCCAATTAGCAAAGGTTTCGGTAAAGCCTACTTTTAATTTTATAACGTTATTTTGTGGTAAAAAATTTTTTAAAATTTTGTGCATCTAAAGTTAAACGTTCTAGAATTGAATGACAAAACGCAGAAACCACATAAATTTTTTGTAGAAAATTTTTAATAATTAGTCTAAATATGGTTGACTTTATGTATATACACGTATATACTATAATGACCGCTAAAAATATATTTTTACAATAATATGAAAAGAAATATAATAGAGTTTAAACAGTAAAAAGGAGGTAATCGTTATGAAAAAAATTAGTAAATATCTCTTTTTAGTAGCAATTATTGCGCTAATGGCATTTTGCGTAACTGGATGTACTATTCCTCAACAGCAAAAAACACACGTTTGTCTATATGACGAATTCAATATAACACAATTAGGTGAATTATATCAAACTGACGAGCACGACTTTATAATTATGTCTAAGCCTGCCATTCCTGATCAAACAGACGAGAGTGGTAACGTTATCACTCCAGGTCAAGAAGGTGGCGTTTGGACAAAAGATTATCCGGAAGACGATCCTTTCGTTGGGGCGTATGCTATGTGCTACGATTTAGAATTGACCACAACTATAACTTTAGGTCAAAACGTATACGTTGGTATTTGCACGCACTCTGCAAAATTGACCTTCAATGGTGGTGAAGTTATCGTTCCTGAAAACAGTGGATTTTATTTGTATGATTGCGAAGCTCACGGCTGTTATGCGTCTATGGAAGTTGCGCAGGGGCTTTCTAGCAATTATTTAGATTTTGCATACGCCTATGCAAAGAAAAATAATCAAACTTGTTTTACGTTAGATGCAGGAAACTATTCGCTTAACGAGCCTTTTAAATTAACAGAGTATTTAGAAAGTGGAAAAATTCGTTTTGAAGACCCAGCTAACACAGTTATTTGCTTAAACAATTTTGCTAATGATGAATCTTGGAAAAACGAAATTTACGAATTATACACGTATGGATTTAGAAGAGTATATCGAGAGTGTGACGAGTTTACAGCAAGTCATCAAAAGCATATTTGCACTTATATGTTAGATGAATTAAATTCACTCGCATTAAACCAATACAATTTAGAAGAGATTGCCCAAGTTATTTTCTCGCATGAAAATTCAAGCAATCCGTTAGATAATTATATTTTCTTACATTTAACAAGCGACGTTACTTTTTCTGGCGAAATTCAACTTCCAAAAGGTCTTAAAATAGGTGTTTGTAAAAACGGCTATGAATTCAACGTTAATAAAGTAGAAGGAATATACGTATTTGACTGCAAAGAGCACGTTTGTCTTGGCGAAACAATTAAAGTTGCAAAGCCTATTTATAAAGAAGGCATACAAATTATGTCTTCTTATTTAGCTGATTTGCATAAGCTTGATTCAAGCTATCCTTCAAGTATCGTTATAAGTGAAGGCACTTATGCGCTTATGGATAATTTTGATGCTGGTGAATGGCCAGAAAGTATTGTGTTTAGTGAAAACGTTCAACTTTGTCGTAACGGACATTCTATTGTTAACAATACTAACGCTTATGAAGACGGTTATACTTGGGACTGTTCGGGGTTAGAAAATTATCCAACTCACACTTGCAAAGAATTGAGCGAACACGGCAAGGCGATTATTTTAAAACAAAGCACAGTCGAGTCAATAATGTTAAGTAACGTGTTACAAACAAAAGGCGACGTCGTTATATGTTTGGGCGAAGATTTTGTTCTTCCAGAAACTATAGTTGTGCCACAAGGCGTTTCGTTACATATTTGCTTAAACGGCAATTCGTTAATTTCTGCGCAGAGTTTACAAGAAAGTGATACTCCATATATGTTTTACGTTGAGTTTGGCGCTTCACTCAATATTGTAGACTGTTCCGAAAATCATACCGGAAGTTTAGTTGCTTTAACAGAAGATATGATGATGGCAGAAGAAAGGACCTACAACGTATCAGCAACGCCAATTTATAATATGGGAACGTGTACCGTAAATGGTGTTTCGTTAATCGGCTCATTCGGTTTAGAAAACTATGGTCACGTTGTAGCAATCAACTCTCAAATTAGTGGTTTAACGGTAGGTATTTATAACGGAAGCGTTGATAAAGATAAATTCCCGCTCCATAGTGATAATCCAACTTTAACAGTAAAAGGTGGCGAAGTAACTTCACTTTTATGTGGTGTTTTATCTTCTAGTGGAGATCTTGCGCTTTCGGACTGTCAAATAAATGCTTTGCAAGTTGGCATTGTTCAAACTGACATTGACGTGTTAAGTGGAACACTTCCGTCTAGTGGTGACCTTATTATAGATAACGTAACGATTTCTATGTCTACCGACTTGTTAGGCGAACGTAAAACCGCAGAAATGGCAGAACAAATTAGAGCAACTCTTGGTGGTTCTGTTATAGGTGTTATATCTACTGGCGATATTTTGGTTGAAGGTGATATGCAAGTTACCATTGATCCATTTTTATTAGAGTCGTTTGTTGATGACAGCGGAGAACTCGTCGAGCCACAAAGCGTAGATTTTGTTTTAGGTAACGCGCAGTTTGACGTTGCAGATGGCGTAAAGCTTTCTGAGCAATATTCAGTTTATTGTTTATTGCAAGAAGGTGGAACTCAAGTCCTTGCAAATAAAGACATGAGCGAAAATCTTCTTTTAGTTGGTGGAATGGCTTCCGTTACCAACGCTGATGGTGAAATGGTTGTCGTTGCAGGTGACGATGCGTTATTTATGAAGAGCGCTGTCGTTTACGATGCGTCAGTAAGTATGCAAGGCTACGTTAGATTAGAATTGATTTTTACGTTTGATACTGTTGCAGACTACTTGTTTACACCAAATGCAAGCTCTCGCGTTATTGTGTCAATAGGTGGTGAACAAAAAGAACTTATACCATCTGAGTTAAAAGTTGGCGATAAATACGTTTATTCAATTGATTTATATGCTCACGATTATGCTAATGAAATAAATATTCAGTTTACAAACGGAACTTATACGTGGACTGGTATTGCAAACGTTTCAATTGAGTCTATGTTAATAAGTGTTCTTGGCGAAATCGAGTATGATTTAGAAAACGAAAGAGCAATTTTAGAAGATGGAAACGCTAGCGAAGAAGAAAAAGAGAAAGCAAAGAAGAATTTTGAAGAAGCAAACGCAATTAAAAATGCTGTTGTTGCAATGATTAATTATTGCGAAACTGCAGCAGTTCATTTTGAAACTAAGGATACTTACGAGCCAAGAGATGAAATTTTCTCTTTTGTAATGACTGATAGTAAGGTTGATGAAACGACGGGAGAAGAAACCATTGTTGAAACGCCTATTGAAATTAGCATAGAAGATGCAATGAATTTGGTTACACCATCAATGATAGAGTATGCTAAATTGAGTGTTAGTGAAAGCGCGGTAATGCCTAAAGGCGTTCATTTCTTAGGCGCAAGCGTCGTATTAGATTCTGGTTTAGATATTCGTTTCTATTTCTCGCTTGCTAAAGATAGAGATTTATCGACCCTTGTGTTTACAATTGACGGTGCTGAAGCAACTCCTGTATCTTACGGAGAATCTGGCAACGTATACTATTTAGAAATAGAAGATATTTCTGCTTTCAAAATTTCATATATGTATAGCGTTGTTATTGCAGATAAGGCAGAAGAAGTTCTCGAAGGCGAAACTAGCCAACAAATCAATACGTATTCTTTCAAATATGGCGTTCTTAGCTATATGTATACTGTTTTATCAAATGAAAACTCTTCGCAAGAGTTGGTTAACGTTGCAAAGGCAACTTGTATATATTCATTGTTTATGAATAAGGCAATGGAAACGATTAGTGGTAATTCGCAAACTGAAACTAGCGAAAATTAGGAGATGGTAGATGAAAACGTTAGAAATATATATTCCACCATTAGTGGAAGTTTTAATAGTTCAAGAAGACGTTGTTCGCACATCTCTTGGTGGTGATAACGGAGAACTTCCAGTTCAACCTTGGATAAATCAAGATTGAATAATAAAACTAGGTTTTTGTTTTATTGCAAAATTTGCAAGTTTAACAAAAGTTAGGCTATATGTTGTTTTTTTGCAAAAGGCGCAATATTTTTTAACCTTTGTTGCATTAAATTTTAGCGAGTGATATAATTTAATAAATAAATATTTTGTGGGGTAAATTTTATGCAAGAACGTTATATGCATCCATTTTATGGTGAAATCGTTTATGAAGAAAGCTTTTGGTCTGGCAAAAAGATAATTACAATTGATGGTCAAGAATTACAAAAGGTTTCAAAGAATAAATTTTTATTTAACGGTAAAGAAGTAGTGGTAAAGGGTAGCGTTGCATTCGGCGCTAAATTATGCTTTGAAAATGAAACCATAGAGCTTACTAAAAAGCCTACTTGGTATGAAATTACGCTTGCAATTTTGCCATTATTATTTTTAATTACTTGGGGTAACGTTCCTGAACTATGTTTAATATTCCCAGTTGTTGGTGGAGCGTTAGGCGGTGCTTTGGGTGCAGTTGCAGGCATAGTATATTTGTTGCTTGTTAAAAAGATGAAAAACCCAGCTATAAAAATTCTTTTCGGCTTGGGTATGTTTGTAGGTGCGATTTTTACGGCGTTTATAACTGCAGTTACCTTGTTGTTATTTATGCTTTAATAGTATTGTTAAAAATAAAAAGAGCAGGTTCTACCTGCTCTTTTTTAGTCGTCGTTATCAATTTCTGCAATGCCTATTTACTTTTGCCTTTAAATAATATTTTAGCCTATATTTATTAAATTGTTGACATTGATTGCTAAATAAAATACAATATAGTTATGGAGAAAATTATGGAAAAAGTTTACGATTTACACATTCATTATACCTTTGATATTCCTTTAAAAGAAACTATAGAAATCTTTAAAGAAGAGTTTGAAAAAACTAATACTGAGAAATACTGTTTTTTAAGTATTCCATATAAACTTCACGGCAAAGAAGTTTCGCTAGAAGATATGCAAAATCTTAAGGCACTTTATCTTAAAAAGGCTTTTTCGCCAAACGCATACGCCTTTGCAGGGCTTGAGTATAATAGTGAAGATTTATGCACGCTAGCAGACGATTTTTTAGTGCAAGCAAAAGAGTATTTTAGCGTTGGCTATGATGGTATTAAGATGCTAGAAGGCTATCCATCGCTACTCAAAGCTAGAAAAATCCCTTTAGACCATAAGGTTTATGATAAGTTTTTTGCTTTTATGGAGCAAAACGGTTATCCAATAATAATGCACATGGCAAACCCAAAAGAAAATTGGGATATATCTACTGCAAGTGAAGACGCTATTAAATTAGGGCGTGTTTACGATAGTTCTTATCCAACGAAAGAAGAAATTACTAGCCAAGTTTTTAGCGTAATGCAAAAATTTCCTAAGCTAAAGTTAATTTTAGCTCACTTTGGCTTTTTTAGTTATGATATAAGTGATGCCGAAAGGTTTTTGTCTTACCCAAACACAGCTTTTGATATAACGCCGGGTGGCGAGCAACTTATAAATATGAGCAAAGAGTGGGATAAATGGTTGCCGTTTTGGGAAAAGTATCAAGATAGAATTTTTTACGGAACTGATTTCTATGCTTTTCCTAAAGATGAAAAGTGGGAGATTTCTTTTAACAGAAGACCTAAATTTGTCCGTCAACTTTTAGAAACTAATCAAGAGCACGAGTATTTGGGCGAGCAGTTTAACGGTGTTTTGTTAGAAGAAGGTTTAAGAGAAAAAATATATAGGGCAAACTTTTTAAAACTTTTAGGCGAGCCAAAACCAATTAATATTTCATATATGGTTGATACGGCAAAAAGGCTAGGCAACAAAAATAAGCACAAATCACTTTTCGCAAAAGAAGATATTGATTTTATTCTAAAAAGTTTAGATTTTAACATATAAGCGCCTATATAAGTTGATTATTAGTAAATTTAAGGAAGAATATGGAACGAAAGAATTTTAAATTTGCAGTTCTAAGTGGAAATACGTTAAAGTTTTTAGCTGCAATATTTATGGTAATAGATCATGCTGGGTTAATGCTTTTTGATTATTATGAGCCCATGCGTATAATTGGTAGGTTAG
>JBGUUU010000141.1:0-2019 GCA_045133775.1 Christensenellaceae bacterium | reverse complement strand
TGAAAAAGCAGGCGAAACTATGTGGGAATGCCGTAACTGTGGTCACCTTGTAATGGGTAAAAAAGCCCCTGCAGTATGCCCAGTATGTGCACATCCACAGGCTTACTTTGAGATCAGAAAGGAGAATTATTGATTATAAAGCCGTATAAACGGCTTTGAATTTCTTTAAAGAAAATAAAAAGGGCTTGGAAAAGCAAAAACTTTTCCAAGCCTTTTTTTGTTAAAATATCGATAATTTGTTAAAATTTGCTATTGACAAGACGTATAACGTATGGTAAAATTTATCCATAAAATATAAAAAGGGGAAGAGTATGAGAAAATTAATTTGTTTTTTTCTTTGCATAATTGTTTGCTTAGGGCTTAGTTTTGGGTGTTCTATAACAAGCCCAAACACGCAAAGCACAAGTGAGCAAGAAAGTGAAAAAGAAAGCGAAATTGAAAGCGCGCCAATTCAAGAAGAAACCTCAATTCCTAGAGGAATTCTTTCTTTGCAAGAGGCTTTTGATATTGGAGTGCTAACTCACGAAGATTTGTTAAGTATTGCATATCATAGTGGCAATGCGGAAATAAATGAAGAGATAAATGGTGATTTTGAGCCTAGCGCAAAGCCTGAAATGACAGAAGACGTTGTTTTAGATATAACAAACTCTTTGTCATACGCTTTTAACTATTTAGATTTAATACCAAACGAAACAACTGCAGATGATTTTAGCGTGATAGACTGCTTTGCTTTTATAAATAGTTATTACGTTTTAGATTATTCTTGTAGCTTTGTTTCAAAACCCCCAGAAGAGCAAACAGAAATTGTAGATGGTGTTAAATTTGAGAGCACTTATCCTATAAAGGTTGTTCATCAAAAAAAGATGTTTATGATAGCTGAAGCAAAACACGACTACTATGAGTGGTGGTTTAAAGCAATTGCTCCCAATTCGACACAAGATAGAGCAGGAGTTATAGTATATGGTATTTTTGGTGGTTGTTTAATAGGTAGGTTTATTGATAAAGAGCCTTCTCCGCAATATGGTGCTTATATAAATGTGCTAGGGTACGAGTTTTGGGTTAATGCAGGAGAACATTTATGTCTTTGGAAAGACGGTGAGCTTTATGATATAAAATGGGCTTACGAAAACGGATTAATAACTATGGAAAATGTTGCTCAGGCACATGAAACTTATAGCAAAGGCAAAGGAGAGCATTACTAATGAAAAAATTAATTTTGTTATTGTTAGTGCTTGTTATTGGTTTTCCTGTTGTTTTAGTAGAAACAATGTCTTCAAATGATACGTATGCAACATAGGTGCAAAATAAATTAAAAAGGCTTGGAAAAGGTAAAACTTTTCCAAGCCTTAATTTTTATATTAAAATGCGAATAAACGACCTATAAGCCGATTTTTAGTTGGTCTTTACTCCGTTTGGGGTAAAGATATATACGTCTTTTTGAAGTTCGCAAAGGTTACCGTTTATGGCGTAGATTGCACCGGAGAGTAGGTCTACAACTCTTTGCGCTGTATTTTCTCTCACTTCGGTTAAGTTTACTATTGCAGGCTTGCCTTCTAAAAGCTCGTTGATAATTTCTGCAACGTCTTCAAAAGAAGTTGGTTTAAAGGTCTCAATATTGCTATTTGTGGCAACAAAAGCTTCTGGGCGAGAGTATTTTCTTGGCGAAGATTCTACGTGCTTTTGTTCAGTTTGTTTTCTGCCTGATAAAAAATCAAAAAGTCCCATTTTATCTCCTTAAGCTCTTGCACCGAAAAGCGCAGAGCCAATTCTTATCATATTACTACCGTTTTTAATTGCTATTTTATAGTCGTTAGACATACCGATTGAAAGGTATTCTACCGTTTTAGTTTGCTTTTTTATATCGTCGTAAAAAGCTCTTACTTTTTGGCAAGAGTTAGCCAAAATTTCTTCGTTATCGCTAATAGGGAGCATTGCCATAATGCCTACAAGCTCAAGATTTTTTAAGCTTACAATCTTTTGATAAAGATTTTTAGCGTCTTCTAGGCTTGCGCCTGTTTT
>JBGUUU010000140.1:0-36347 GCA_045133775.1 Christensenellaceae bacterium | reverse complement strand
AAAATATCCTATCTCAATCTTAACCTTTGATAGAGAACACCCACCGATACACCCAACACAAAAGCCTGTTGCTTTACTTGAATATCTTATAAAGACCTACACAAATGAGGGCGAAACTGTCCTTGATAATTGTATGGGTAGTGGTAGCACAGGAGTTGCGTGTGTAAATACTAATAGAAATTTTATAGGTATAGAGTTAGATAAGACATATTTTGAAATAGCAAAACAAAGAACGATTAAAAGGCGTGTGGGAGAAAAAAGGTAAATATAAGGACTGCGCTTTTAGACAGCCTGAAGTAAAAGCCTTGCTTAAAAAAATAATAACGGAGTATGAAGATGATACCGATATCAAAGAACATAATACAACCAACGATTAAAACAAATATTGAATATGTAAACGGGATAGACGAGTTTGAAAAAATAGAGCTCGAGCCAAACCAAACAATTCTGCGGTTTGACAATAACGATGCTTGTTTTTATTTAAGAGAAAGGGATAAATTTGGCGAATACTCACCAGTTAAAATATTTTTTTATGAAAACTTTGTGCAAAAGGTTCAACGCATAGAAGAGTGGGAATTTGTAGAAAAGTGCAAAGAAGCAGGTTTAAGCGATTTAAAAACACAAATTGCAATAATGTTTTTTATGCAAAACAAAAAGCCACTTGAAGTTTGGGAGTGGTCATTAAAAAACACCGATAAAAATTGGGAGTGGGACTATGTGCGAAACTTAAAATACCGGTTAAAAAAGAAACTTTTTGAAAAGGTGATATAATGGTGACGTTTATAAATAAAATGTAATTTTTTTGCTCATAATTTCTATGTGAAAGGAGACGGTTTGGATACAACAAACCGTCCTTTTTTATTTTAAAATTTTTTTAGGATATATGTATTGGGTGCGCAACAGTATATGTGTCTAAAAAAAATAAAAGGAGATATAAATTATGGCAGAATTTGCTTCTAAAGGCGTGGCAGGGTCAGGACTTGGTCTTGGTATAGCAGGCACCGCATTGGGTGTTCTAAACGGCGGATTAGGCGGTATTCTCGGTGGTTGGGGGTGCAATCATAGCGGTTGCAGTGAAAACACGATGGTTAACCGTTATGAACTTGACCAATCGGGCAGAATATCAAAGCTTGAAAGCGACATCGCGTTAAGGGACGCTAATATCTATAACGACCAAAAATTACTTGAAGTTTACAAGTATTTTGACGGTCAAGTAAAAGATATTCGTGCGACTATGTGCGAAAACGATAAAGCTCTTGCAGTAAGCAACGCAAAAATAGAAGGTACCTTTGCGGTTCTTGGCGAACAAATTAAAGCACAGCGCAATGAATTTATGTGTGCTCTAAACCGTGAAAGAGACGAACGTTGCTGTGGTGATAACTCAATTGTCACTTACTTAAACGCTACCTTCTATCCGAAGTTAGTTGCTGATGTGACCGCAGGCACAACTACTACTGCACAACCCACTTATAATCCAATTCATAATTGCGGTTGTTGCAATAGATAACAACAAGGTGGCGTGGTGAAAATCACGCCACTATTTTTAAGGAGATAAATTATGTATATAAACGCACAACAAATTCAATTAGGCATTACTAATTATGCGGAAAACGAAATTGCAAAAAAAGCAACGGGATTAAACAAATTTATGGTTTATTTTGCTATGCCTATTATTAACAAAAAAGTAGTACAATTTATTGATAAATACTCAAATGACCCTTTAACTAAAGATATGTTTGATGAAAATAATAACATAGATATCGACACTCTATACAATATGGCAAAGTCCGCAGTAAGAAAAAGCGGTCAATTCACTATGTATGGCATTATTTTTAACGAAACCGACATTGATAAATTGTACGCGTATATGAAAGGAGAACTTTAATGAAAATACTGAAAGATTTAATTCAAAAAGCCGATGATACTTTAGAAGAAATTGAGTGGTATGCAGAAAAAGCGCACCACTTAAGAGCAGAGCATAAAGCCCTTGCGGACCTGTATATTAAATTAGCAGAAATGCACATCAACATTTACAGTATGATACACGAAAAAATGGTCATGCTTATTGAAGATGAAAAGAAAAAAGGTGTTGCTGTTCCTGCTACTATGCAAGTAATATGGGATTATGAACACGAGAAACTTATCAAAGAGTTTGCTGAAGTAAAATTTATGGTTGAAGAATACAAAAAAATGGGTTATTAACCTAAAAAAAATAAAAAGTCTCATAAGATGAGACTTTTTTACTTAAAAACCGTGATATAATGGTATTGTGAAAAAATATTTTAAGGGTAATGCCGAGAAAAATTGGTATTGCCCTTTTAATTTAATTGACAATATCATTACGGTGGTGTATAATAATGGCGAACAATAGAATAGCGTATGGGCTTGCAAAAGAATATGGTATAAATACTGAAGGTATGGAACCAAAGCAAGTTTGGGAAGCGCTTGCCGGTAAGGGGATAAACCAAAACAATTATCAACAGTATCAAAATAGGCAAAATGCAAGTTATGATAGTATAATAAGAACTTCAGGTCAAAAAAATGAATATGTTGAATTAGATAGTTATAAAGTACCAAAAGAAAGTTTTGAAAGAAAACCACAAGATGCTAAAAAATGGGCTTTATATGATAGAGATTATGAAAACTTTGTTGAGAATGAGCCGAATATAACAAAAGATATGGACGAGATATCCGCATCGTTGAATATGCCTTTAATTGGTAGAGATTTTCGCGTTAAGGGTAAAGCTTCTTATGATAGAAAAGTCAATGATAAACGTCTTTCGGGAGAGTATAAACAACTAAACGACGTAGTTCGTTATACTTTTGAGCATACGGCAGAAAATGCTGTTTCAGAAATACGAAAAAATATAGAAAACTTAAAGAAAAAAGGCTATAAAATATTACAGGTGGATAACAAATGGAAAGACACAGGGGCGTATAATGGCGTTCACGCTGACGTTGTTTCGCCTTCAGGTGTTCCTATTGAAATACAATACCATACAAAAGCAAATCACGATTTAAAAGAAGCTATCCACAAATATTATGAAATAGAAAGAGATAGCAGGACCCCGCAACATATAAAAAATCTGGCAAAAGAGCGAATGAAGGAATTATCAAGATTTTGGGAAATTCCTAAAAACATAAAGGAGATTTGATATGGATAGAGAAGAAATGATTAAAAAAATACAAGAAATAATCCCTGGATGGATACCGTTGGAAGAACGTTCTGAAGAAGAACAAGAAGAATCATACGACCGTATGTTTGATTGGGATGAATAATTATGCCAAGAACAGAAGCACAAAAGAGAGCAAATAAAAAGTATGATGCAAAAGCTAAACGTCTTGAATTAAAGATTTTTCCTTCAGAACAAGATATTTTAGCAAAGATATTAGAAGTTCAAGCAAATGGTGGATATGCGCCATACATTAAAAAACTTATTAGAGAAGATATTTTAAAAGAAAAATCAAAAACCCTTTAAAATCATTTGACAATATACTTCCGTATGTGTATAATATAAGTGTAAGAAAAAGAAAGGAGAAACACTTATGACGGCAGTTGAAAAGAAAGTAAATGATTTTGCAAAAGTATTGATTGGGGCAAAAGAGTATGCGCAAAAGTTTGCAAACACCGAAGATGGTGGATGCTGCAACTTTGACGCTCCTAAAGTTTATTTGCCAGGTTGGTCAAGAAAAAGCGTAGAAACGGCTTGTAAAAAAGCCGATATGGTGTGTTTTGACCACAAGTTCTTTAGAAATAGCGAAAGGGGCTGGGTGATTTGTGGCGGTACGAGCGGTCAAGGGAATCGTAGGTCAAGAATGGCGGAAGCTATGCAAAGATTTATAAAAGCTAATGGATATAACTGCATGATGTATTATCAATGCGATTAGGAGAAAAAATGCGACACGGCGCAATGATTCACAAAGCGATTGAGTTTGCGGTATTAAAACATGCGACTCAAAAGAGAAAAGGAACTGATATTCCTTATATTGTTCATCCGATAGAAGTAATGCAAATTTTGTCGGAGAATGGTTGTAAAGAAGATGTTGTTATTGCAGGTTTATTGCACGACACGGTTGAAGACACTGGAACGTCAATAAACGAAATTAAACAAAATTTTGGTGATGTAGTTGCAAATATCGTTGCTTTTGAAAGTGAAGACAAGTCGAAAACCTGGGAGCAAAGAAAACAAGCAACCATTGATAGATTGTCAAAAAGTGATTTTAACCAAACCATTTGTTGTTTAGCCGATAAATTATCTAATATTAGAGCAATTTATTCTGATTTTAACAATGTTGGCGACGAGTTGTGGTGTAGATTTAATAAAGATAAAAGCAGTATTGCTTGGTATTATAAATCAATAAGAGATGCTACGAAAAGATTTGACAGCCATCCAATTTGGCAGGAATACAACAAAATAGTAAATAAAGTATTTGATAAGAACATTCTGTAAATGCAGAGTGTTCTTTTTATTTAGGAGATATATTATGGCAGTAGAATATAGACAAAACTCATTAAAACCATATCAAAGCCCATCTTTTGAAATAGAAGAAAAAAGTTCAAAGGGTGGTAATACTGGGTTGCCGTTTGGATTATGTAAAAAATACGGCATATCTTTGCCTGAAGGCGCAACACCAAGAGATGCTTGGGAAGCTTTAAGCGGAATAGGAATAACGCCTGAAAGCGCATATAAAGCCTTAAAAGAAAAAGGAACGACTGACGGTTTAACACAAGAAAAACAAACTAAAAAATATCAACTTGAAAGGCATAAAATTGATGAAGGGCTTGCAAGACGTGCAAATGAAGCATATTCTATGTGGGGATATAAAGAAGGTAGTGCGACTGCAAGTTATAATAGTCAAGTAGGCAAATTTGAAAAAGCAGTTAACGACCTTGTTGAAAGATATAAAAATAATTCAACGCTCACAGATGAGGATTGGGCGCAAATAGATTCTTTAACTGCTGCTTATGGTAAAAGGTACGCTAATTATATAAACGAAAGTAATAAAGTGGAAAGTAGTTATCCAAGTTGGTTTATTGCTGGTCCTGCTAACTATAACGTAAGAAAGGCTGAAGCTAAAAACAATAGACTACATAGCCTTTATAAAGAAAACGAACAATATCTTGACCCAACAGACAACCCTTATTTAAGAAAAATACAAGCCATTTTAAGCAATGCAAGTATTAAATCTAACGACAGCAATGCACTTGGTAAATTAGAACAAAAGTTGAAAGGTCTTGAAAAGTCACATGCTGCAATGATAGCCGCTAATGCATATTTAAGAAAAAATGGGACATTTGAAGGTTTCCAACATGAAGGAATGACGGAAGAATCGCTTGCAAAAGCAAAAGACTTTTATGATAGGTGGCATTATTCTCCGTTTTATACTACAAATACAAGTGCGGAAATAAGAAGAGTTAAAGACCGAATTGAGTCTATTAAAAAAGCAAAAGAAGGTGGAATGCCTGCAACAGAATATCCAAAATCTGAAGGTGTTGAAGTTGAAGAAAATGCCGAAGAAATGCGAGTTCAGTTGCGATTTGACGGCAAGCCCGACGAAAATACTAGAACTTTATTAAAGAGTTATGGATTTAGATGGTCACCATCACAAGGAGCTTGGCAAAGGCAATTAAACGGAAATGGAAAATATGCTGCTAAACAGGTATTGGAGAAAATAAACAGCATGAAAGGTTAGACGTGAATTATTAAACCAATCAAAAGCACTTACTTAAACGGTAGGTGCTTTTATTATACTTAAAAGGAGAGTTGTATGAGTAATAACAAAGTGTTTACAGAAGAAGAAAACAAAATTATTTTAGAATATCTTGATAAACAAATAAAGTATTCAGAACAAAAGGCTGAAGAGTTGAGAGCGCAAATCAAATTATACCCGGAAGATAGCTATTCAAAGCAAGACCTAAAAAATGATTTATATTTACGCAATGTTCTTTTAGCAATGAAACGTAGGATAGAATTTAAAAACTAATTAAGGAGTAAAACAATGGCTAAAATCACGGAACATGACAAAGCCGAAATAATAAAGCAATATGCTAGTGGTCGTTCTGTGCGTGAAATAGCCCAAAGTTTACACGTTTCCCACACGGCAATATCAAAGATATTGAATAAAATTAAAAGTTGCCAAGAGCAAGGAAAAGTTGACAAAACTTTACAAAAAGTTGCCAAACAGAACAATCATGAGTTAGCGAGAGAAATAATAGATAAAGCAATGCTATCGGTGGTTAAGGATATAGAGAAGGCTTCGCCGATGGATAGAATAAAGATAGTTGAGAGATTAACTATCCTTTATGGTAATAACGAAAATCAAAAGAGTGCGCTTGACCGTGTAATTGACGCTATAACGGGTGTAATCAATGAAGAGTAGTTATTATAGCACTAAACAAAAACAAGTGCTTAAAAAGGCGAATAAAAGGTGGAATATTCTTTATGGTGCTACTCGTAGTGGAAAAACATTTGTATCTTATTCACTAGCGTTATTACATATAAAAGAACACGAAAACGATAATATATTATTTGCAGGTAAAACATTAAACACTATTGACCGTAACGTATTTGACCCGATGAGAAGAATATTTGGGGAACAATACATAAGTCAAATTATAGATAAAAAAGAAATAGATATATTTGGAAAGCGTTGCTATGTCGTAGGCGCAAACGATGAGAGAGCCATTACGAAAATCCAAGGTGTAGGATTAGGGTATGCTTATTTGGATGAATTAACTACTTTTCCAGAGAACTTCTTTCAAATGCTAAAGTCAAGACTTGACGCGCCTAACGCTTGTTGTGACGCTACTTGCAACCCCGAAAGCCCGTCGCACTTTGTTAAACAGTTTATAGATAAACCTGACGTGGATTGTTATGCAGAGCATTTTACTCTGTACGACAATCCTTTTTTAACGCCAGATTTTGTAAGAGCGCTTGAAAACGAATACCGTGGAACTATTTATTTTGACAAATGGGTGTTGGGAAATTGGGTTAAAGCAGAAGGGCTTGTGTTTCCGTTATTTAACCGTGAACGGCATTATTTAACACCTCAGGAGTATTCCGCAAGGTTTGGCAAACATAGCCTTAAAGCCGTAATATTCGGCTGTGACGGCGCAAACACGAACGATAGCACGGCGGTTATACCTTTGGCAATTATGAGCAACGGACAGGCGGTAACGCTTGAAATGTTTTATCATAACCCAAAGATAAACGGGCAGTTATCAAACGAGCAGTTAATTCCGCTAATTATGAAGTATCTTGACGACCTAGAGCGTGAATACAGGTTAAGGGAAAGCGGAGCGGAGTTTTACACGGTAGTTGACTGTGCTGCTGCGGATTTGTATCTTTCGCTTGCGTATCACTTGCCTGACTGGTACAACGTACGAAAATACACGAAAAAAGACATAATGCAAACAACGGACGTGGTAAACAATGCGTTTGCTCGTGGCGTTATTTGCATTTTAAATTTTAAAGGATATTACAACTATTATCGAAACAGGTTTGAAGAAGGAGAAAATCAACTTGTTGTCGATTTAGAACTTATGACTTGGGATGAAAAAAACGAGAAGTTTGACGATAGCATACCAAACGACTGCGCCGATGCATTTAGGTATGCTGTTAATACTTTTTACGCTAACCCTGAAAATATATGGGAAACTCCAAGTCCAAACGAACGATTTAAGGAGATAGCAAATGAATAACGAATTACAGCCTACTGATTTTACAAGGCAATTTGCCGAGTGGCAAGGGGCTTCTGCGTTTAATACTTATTGGCAATATTCTTACGTTAACAGAGCAGCGTATTACGCTAATATACGAGGAGAATATTACGAGTATATGTATCGTTGGGTGCAGAATTATTTGTGGTGGTATGACGGGTGGGTTCCTTACTTCCACAATAACAATCAAGGCATATTCTCAACGAAAATAGCGACTGCGCTTGTAAACGGTACTGCCAAAAAGGTTGTGGGCGGTAGATTGTTTTTTAAGACTAAGAACAGGCAAACGCACCTTGAAAAAGACGCAGACGGTGAATATATAGTAAACAAAGCATTGTCGTTTATAACTTCAGATTGGTCTATACGTTCAGGGTTTCACCGCGAAGTTAAAAAAGCGATTAAATTTGCGTGTGCCGGCGGTACTTCGCTTATAAAACTTGATAAACGTCAAGGCGACCTTTGCGTTAAGGCTTTAAGGTTTGATAGTTTCTATCCAACCGTGGGCGCAGGCGGAGAGTTGATGGAAGTTGTATGTTTTATCAAAGACTTTACTAATTTAACCAATGTTGGCAAGGAACAACGCTTTGAGAATTATTATGTTATAGAGCACCGTTATTTTGGTAGTTTTACGACTTCAAAGGGCGAGTTTCTTAAAAATGCGCCACTTGTTGAATATAAAATCCGCAAAACAATGGGTTCAGTCACTACAGGTCAAGATTACGACGCAAGGGGTGAAAGCATATCCTTTATGTCTTTACCTTCCAAAGTTAGAAGCTCAATCGGTAAGGCGTTTAGTGGAATAGCGTTTGAAAAACCGATATTATTACCGTTTGTTAATAGTTTAGGCGCGGAGTTAGTAAATTGGACTGACTGTGTTTCAGCATTGCCAGAATTGCCGTTCGGTGAAAGTTTATTGACAAATATAATGCCGTACTTGCAATCTTATGACTATTATTGGTCCGCTTTTAACACTGATATGTATATCGGTCGTGGCAGGGTTCTTGTTGATAAACCTATGCAATCGCCAAATGCTAAAGCAAACAACTTTAACAGTGGTCTTGATAATATGGTATTCACTAAGATACAATCCAACAATAGCGAACCGATGAAGCCTGAACCGGTGCAGTTTGATTTGCGTTCAGCGTCTTGGACGGAAATCAGAACGATGATAATACAAAACATATCGATAAACACTGGGCTAAACCTTGCGTCGATTGCGTCGTTCTTAAACGATACCAACGCGGCGAAAACAGCGCGTGAAATATCAACGGAAGAGAGCGAAACGGCGTTATTTGTCGATGATAAGCGCGAGTTAATGGAGAAGCCTATTAATAAAATATTAAGGCTTGTGACCTTGTATTACGGCTATAAAGACGAGATTGTATTGCGTTGGAGTTCTGCAGGATTAACGAATATATACGCAAGGGCAGAAGTTATATCGCAAGCGTTGTCTGCAGGATTCTTATCGAAGAAAAAAGCAATTCAAATGTTCAACCAGGACGATGACGAATATCAATTGCAAGAAGAGTTCGACAATATTGAAAGTGACTCACAAAAAAACAACGCCTTTGGCGGAGAAGAATTTAACTTTGGTGATGTAAATGGAAATAATGAACCGACCGCTGAACCGACAAGCACTGATTTTGGAAGAAGCGGAGACGAAGATTCGGGAACTAGTCAAGAATGATTACTTTCTATCTGTTCCAAGAGCAACGACTAACGAAAAGATAAAACGCTTAATTCTTGCAACGCTTAAACATATCAATAACCAAGCGTTAAGAGAAAGCGCAAAAATATCACTCGTTAACTTTTATAATCGTCAATATTCGCAACTGCGCCAAATATCTCCGTACAGGGTGGCTTTTTTAATAGCGTTGATGACATTGCAAGGCAAGGACACAACAAGCCTTAAAAGCCCAATTTTACCGCCCAAGCTTACCAAAGAAAAAGCAAAGTTGTTCTTGCAAGATTATGGTGTTAAACCTGTTAATTTATACGGCAATGCACTTCAAAAGTATTCAAAGGATTATTTTGATAAAGATATAAAGCCTGTTTTGGATAATATGGTAAAACAATACCCTATAAACGCGGACGACGTTGCAGGGCGGATGAGTTTAAGGGCGAAAGCGGAACTTGAAGTGCGTTATCAACATAACCTTGATATGGTTCAAAGACTAAAGGACCAAGGGAACAAGCTGGTTATATGTTCAACGCATGCGGACGCTTCGGACAGGTGTGCACCGTGGCAAGGTCGGGTGTATTCGTTAGACGGAACAAGCGGAACAACGGACGACGGGCGCAAGTTTGTGCCGTTAGAAGTTGCAACGGATATTTATTATACAACTAAAGCAGGCAAGACTTATAAAAACGGGTTACTTGGTTTTAATTGTAGGCATTATTTAGTACCTTATAAGAGCGGTTTTCGGTTTCCTAAGCCTAATGCTAAAGAAGAGCGTAAACAGTACGATATAACTAAAAAACAGCGTGATTTTGAACGTAATGTTATCCGTTGGAAAACTGAAGCGGTTCAATATAAAGGAATAAATCAAGACCGATACGAGTTCGCAAAGAAAAAAGCAAACGAGTGGAACAAGGCTTATATAGAGTTTTCTAAACAAAACGGGCGTGCTTACTATCCGTCAAGAACAAAGATATTATAAGGAGAGTTGCAATGCAATAATTTACCGTTTGTCAAGTAGTAAATAAAAAATAATTTGATAATTTGAGCGATTTGTTTTAAGACAAGTCGCTTTTTTATTGCCAGGTACACGGCATAAAAAGGTACACGATAAACTTTTATCCTGTCATAGGTGAACCGTTTGGCGGTTTTAGACATTGGCGTTAAGGGATTGAAAAGTCAAGGCGTAGCAATGTAGCAATCACGTGAAAAAAGTTAAAATAATTAAAAGGAGTAAAAAAATGGGACTTTTTAACAGAAAGTTGTCGCTTGAAGATATTCTTAATGCTATCGACGGTCTTTCCGATGAAGAGAAAGCGCAGGTCAAAGCAAAGTTTGACGCGCCTGAACAAGTGGAAGAAAGAGCAGAAGAACAGACTAGTGGCAACGAAGCAAACGAACCGGTGGAAGAAACACCTACAGAACCGAGTCAGTTTGAAGAAATGGCAAAAAGTCAAGGCGATGACGGTCTTGAAGAAGAGCCTATTGAAGAACAGGCGGAAGAACCTACGGAAGAACCAACAGAAACACCTACGGAAGAACCGCAAGTTGAGCCTGAACAAACTGAAGACGGTGGCGAACCTTTAGCAGAAGAGCCTGCAATGGAAGAGCCTGCGGTAGAAGTACCACCCGAAGTGCAAAAACAAGAACAGGAACAGGACGAAGCGCAATCTGCAAAAATTCAAGCGTTAGAAGAAAGATTTGCAATATTTGAAGAAAAGTTAGAGCAAATATTGTCGGCGATGGATAATAAGGATTTTGGGCTTAATCCAGCAGTTCCTGAAGGCGGTGGGGAAGACCACAATCGCATGAGCGCAGTAATGCGTGGATATGCAGGCGGAGACGCTAAAAAATATTATTAAAAAAATTTATTTTAAGGAGAATTAATTATTATGGGAGCAATTTTTGCAGACATCAAAACCCCTTACGTGGACACTTTAACAACTAAACGTATTTTATCCCCTGCGGTAAAAGAAAACATTTTTCAAGGCGTAATGCTTAAACCGAACGAAGCGGTAACGGAAAAATACTCGGAAGACACCGACGCATCTGAAATCCAAGTGCTTCGTTTAAAACCAAGTGCTAACGACGCACGTGAAATCGGTTCAGAGAAGAACGGTGCATGGTTCAACAACCAAGAAGCAGTTACTTCATCAACCGAAGCGTACGGCATCCAAATCTTACAAACTATCGACAGAAACATCGACATTCCTACGAACGCGCAGGATATGGTTTCCGTTGACCTTTTGGAAGGTGAAACCAAGAACCTTGCAGGTCTCGTTAATAGAAACATTAACGCAATGACTCTCGCTGCAATGATAGCAAAGAACTTAAACAACGTTGCAGGTTTCGACAAGAAAAACGCAAACGCATCAACTGTTACTTTTGGCGATAGCGACAAGATTGCATCTAACTGGATTACCAAGGTAGAAAATGGCAAGTACACTGACGCTATTATTGACGCAGGTACTAAACTCGACGACGGTAACGAGAAAGAAGGCATCGACGCATATCCCGACGACATGCGTTGCGTAATTATTCGTCCTAACATCAAAGGCGAAATCTTAAAGAACATGACTGGTCTTTACGGTGGCACTGCTGTATTTGACGTGCTTAAGAAAGCAGGTCTTGACACAAGTACTACTCCTGCAATCGCAACGACTGGCTATGTTGGTGAAATTGCAAACATGCCTGTTTACTGCGCAAGCGGTGTTGTTTGGTCGCTCGTTGAAAAGTATCTCGGTCTTACTGCAGGCGCACTTGCTAACTTAAAAGCAGTTGCATGTTCCGGTGTTGGTACTGGTCGTGCACTTGCGTTTAACTCCAAGATTAAGACTATTGACGCACCACGCGGTCAAGGTATGAGATTACAACCGAAGTATAGATTCGGTGCAGAATGCTGGGACGCACTTTCAGTAGTTCCGATTTTTGCAGGCACCTTTACGAACCCCGTTAAAGATGCAGGCACTGCACTATTTTTACGTGGTATCGGTTCAAGATAATCGAAATTAAAAGTTTTCTAAAGGGTTTGAACTTATCAAGCCCTTTTCCACTCTATCATTTCCATATCTATTTACTTTAACGGCTTTTGCAGGTTTCTCCGTAAATGAAATCTGCAACCATTAAAAAGGAGAACTGCAATGAACTATCCACATAATGACGATTACATGATATTTGATTATAAGTCGCACCGTTATATTCTTACAGAAAAAGACGTTGAAGAAAATCTTGGCATAAATCTTGTTGAAAGAAACGAAAACGAAGTTGCAAGACGAAATTTATTAAATTTATGCTCTCAACACGTTTATAACTACATCCACTCGCATAATGTTTCAACGGGTTTTCAAGATTATATTATAGCAAAGACCGAAGCTGGAAGAGCGATTATAAAAGAAGCGATGGAACACCAATTGGTGTATATAATGTCGGCAGGTGATTTGTCAAGAGTGCCTGATATAAATTTAAGGGCGTTGTGGTTTGACGAGCAAGCGAAACAAGCCTTGCTTAAGGAAATCCCCGAAATAGGAACAACAATCCTTTACACGGGCAAATTTCCGCCTTACGTGCCAAATGGAGCGTGGTAAAAAATGAAGAAAGGTGTTAACGATTTTTTAAACTTTATAGCGCAAGACAGTGACGAAGTTTTGACGGGTACTTATTATGAAAAAATACCCAAAACACCAGATGTGAGCGGTGTTCGGTTTAAGTACGATATTGTGGACGATAGCGACAAATCTTACGCTAAAGTTCTTGACAATATCAAGACGGAACAAGCCATGCAAACGATAAAAACCAACGATGTGTGCGGTTTTAAGGTTAAAGGCTATATCGTGACACAAGACGATGATTTTTGGCAAATTACAGGCATAGTTAAGCGCGTAGTAGTAAAAAAGAGCAAGTACGCGCTAATGTTTCAAAAGGAAACTTCAGCGACCGAGTTTGTTATACGCTTAATCGGTGTTGAAAATCCGTGGGGGCTAAGATGACAAAATCCGAGTTTGATAAAATATGCATGGAAGCGGTAAGGCAAGTTAGAAAACGAGCACCGTATGATACAGGCAATTTGTCAAACAACGGTGTTAGATACGAGTGGGTCGATAAAGAAACGTTTGTTATTTACGTTGATGAAAATATCGCGCCTTATATGCCATACACAAACGAGCCGTGGTTAAGTCCGCGGTGGAACGGAAAGAAAAACAAAAACGAACAGTGGTGGCAAGACGCAACTAAAATTGTTGCTGAATACCTAACTAAAAGACTAAAAGGGAAAATAAAATGATTAGTTTAACAACTCTTGCAAAAAGAATAGAAGACGAATTAAACGAAGAAGGAAATCAAACGGGATTTCAGTTTAAGATAGCAACGGAAACAGGAGAGTTTGAAAAAAGCGTTAAAAACTTAAACACTGTTGTTGAAATCGTAAACGGAATACTTGAGGCAGGACCTTCTTCAGTAACAAGCTTGATTAGTGGCGATGAAGGCGGTATTTTATACGCAACGCAAACATGTTACCTTAAATTCATCGTTAAACTCGAAGACGAACAAAACGACATCGAGTGGGGCGGTGAAGTAATACCAGGATATGCAAGCAAGCTCGAAGCGTTAAGAAACACTTTTAATAGAGTATTCCAACACAACGCTTTTGATAAGACGGTAAAAGACGAAGATTTTGCAAACAATAACAAAACTTATGCTGTAACGACTATATATTCCTTTGAGCAAACGGGCGAAAGAAGTCAATTGCCTGTTGTAGGTGATTGTTTAACTTTTTCTGTAGATGCATATTTTATGTACATAGAAAACGGCTTAAACACTCGCAACGTTACTTTTTTATTAGACGGTGCACTTATTCCTTATCAAAGCGTGACGATATATAGAACGCCAACAATGGACGGCAACGTTTATTCAGGGAGCAAAGACGGAGCGACTAAAAATCTTGTGTCGCAAACGACTTTATCAATATCGTTAGAACTTCCTGCATTAGAAGATAGCACCACCGCAAACGCGTTAAACTACCTTTTAAGCGGAGAGCAAGACTCTCACATTTTGACACTAACGGCAGGAAATAAAACTGAAAAATATCTTGTTACTTATAGCGAATTAAGGCTTAACGGTGAAACGATAAAAAATGCAGGACAAGCAATGACGTTAAACGAGTCACCCGATATATACGAGTTGTTATCGTTTGGTCACGGATATTACATATATGAAGTTAAGCCTAATGTAACAATATATCCTGACATATTAAACGAATTAGGGCAGTATTGGGTGTTTGACGTTCCGTTATATAACGGTGTGATGTTCTTGTTAGAACCAGGCACTAAAATCGTGTGCACGTCACCTATTACAAATCCAGTCGTATTAGACGCAGTATACGTTATAAAGGGGTAAATTATGGCAGAGCGCAATTACACGATAACTATAAAAGCAAACGGTCTTGTTGAAGACGAAAGCCCTATTGCTGGCAACAAAAAAAGCGACAGTGAAAATACTAGGGGTTTATTAAGTAAAGAAGGTGCAAAAGCGTTCGCAAAAGGTATGGTTGCATACGGAACAGTTAAATCCTTTGCAACGCAAATTATAAACCACGAAGTAAGCCTTGTAGAGTTAAGGACAGGTTCAAACGAATTACAAATACGTGCTAACTTTATAAACGAACGAGTACAAAACGCGGTTGGTATATTAGAGACCGCAGTCACGGGCGCATTAGTTGGTGGCGGTGTAGGTGCGATTGTAGGTTTAGCGTTAGGAACTGCGCATAAACTTATATCTTACGGACAAAGACAACAAACGCTTGATTTGCAACGTTCGCTTGAAAACGAAACGATACAAAGGAACTATATTCGTGCAGGCGCGAAAGGGTACAGAAGCAATGAACAACTTTAAGTTAGAAATATACGACTACAAAGAGAAAAAATACATTGAATATCCCACTGCGGTGTTTCCGTTCAAATTCTCTCAATTATTAGATGAACGATTAGACGAAGCGCAGTTGATGTTAAAGCGCGTAAAAACCGAGTATTTTGCGCCTTTTACGGACGTAAAACTTACGATTATAAATTCCCCCAAGGCGATGTTTTCATCGGCACAGGCGGTAGAAAATAGGGCGGAAACGCAATGTCTAATTGAATACAACGAGCACACTAAACGTATCACTGAAACGCTAGTGTTGAACTTTATTATTGCAAATGACAAAGCAGTTGAAAGTCCTGTCGGCAGTGGCAAGTTTAACCACGAACTTTATTTGATAGAAACAACCAAAAAACTCGAAGCGTATATTGGCGATAGCATTACCTTTACAAATCCGCTCGGCAATGATTATTTGGGAGCAAGTGAAACGGTTAACGACGATGACGAATTGTCAATTAGTTTGTTTAGTAATCCTAACGGCGCAACCTTTAAGAACGAGAACGGAGAAACGGTAACCGCCGTGTCGCTATTTAATAACGATATTGAAACGTCGTTTACTGTAATTATCCCCGACGGATATAAATTGGATAAAATAGTTAAAAACCCTGATAAGTTTTATGATTTAAAGCTATTATCTCAAAATGGCAACGAATACACTTATCAAGCAACCCTTATTGAACCCGTTATTCCTGACGAGTATGATATTGCCTATGTAGCAATTTTATTTTACATAACACAAAATGCTTGACAACTTAAATTAATTTAAATTATAATTTAGACAAATTTAGGAGGGAATAGTTTATAAGCTATTTATTAAAAATTATGTTGTTATATATAATATTAATAATTGTAATTTGTGTTATTTGTGGCGTGCTATCGTATTTATTATACGAAGAAAAAGGTTACTCTGGTGGATTTTTAATAGGTTTCTTTTTAGGGATAATTGGGCTTATTTATGCAGCTGGTCGTCCTAACGTGAATACTTCTAAAATAGTTAAAAACGAAGATGGTGAAACTGTGATAATAAATCAAAATGAACAAATACAGCTCGAAGAGGAACAATACGAGATATGCCCTAATTGTGGATGGCAAGTTTTTCAAAATGAAGATAGTTGTAGCAATTGTGGCGCAAAAATAAATTAATATAAAATTTAAGAAGATACCCGAACTTATTCGGGTATTTTTATTTTAAAATTTAAGGAGATAAAATGTCATCACCTGTTATACCTATAATTAGCAACACAAACGGAAGTAATATTATAATTTCAAAAAATTTGTTTTTTACTCCTGTGCAAACCGGTACACAATTTATTATTCCAATAAGGGAAATTGTAGGTGGCACTGACCCTTATGGAGGAATTATAAGATTTGAAAAAGATAGTGGTTATGTGCCATTAGGCAAATATGAATGTACTGTTACTGTAAAAGATTCTTCAGATAAAGTTATTGCATCGGGTTATGGAAAAAAGGGGCAAGTTTCTTACCTTGAAACAACTTACACGGGCGATGATACTTTAAAAATTACTTTATCCGAAGGTTCATATATTGTTTTATACGAATTAGAACAATATTCAGGTGGTTCGTCAGAAACTTATACCGCAAATGTTACATATATTTTTAGTGCAGTCGAGAACCGCTTACCACTAAAAAAACTTACCCAACTTGATGTTTGCGACCGTATTTGCGCACTTATATATCCAAAAGAATATGGACAAAAACCAAAATTTAGGATACAAGGCGCAATATATGACGATACAACGGGGTTAATGATAGGATATGAAAAAGGCACAATTGCAGAAGAATTAGACAAAATACTCGCGCCTGAATATGCGTTTACAAAAATGAATTTGCGCGAAATGTTAAAGCAGGTGGGTGGATATATACACGCTGAACCAAGAATTACCGCGATAATGTACAACGCTGACGGCACAAAGTGGTATGAAGTCGGTTTTGATAAATACGGTGGTATTGAGTATTCAAAAATTAAAGCGCGTAAGCACGTAACAATGACTTTAGGCGTTGACATTAACGAATATTGCACACACCTTGATAGTTCCGCAGAAAATCTAATCTCGCAAATAGATTATGCGCAAGGTGTAGCAGTTGAGCCGTTTGAAGGCGGTG
The DNA here is from genome assembly GCA_045133775.1 of Christensenellaceae bacterium. Taxonomy (GTDB): domain Bacteria; phylum Bacillota; class Clostridia; order Christensenellales; family Borkfalkiaceae; genus UBA10281. The sequence continues at coordinate 18,915 of JBGUUU010000140.1, read as the reverse complement.
GTAAATCTCTTAGAACTGAAAACTCCACAGTTAGAATGGGAGAAAATAATAGTTCTTTTATATCTACCGACAAACCAGTTTATATTATCGGCGGAACAAAACAAGTTATATGCACTTACATTCCCACTATCGGCAGTGGAAGTTGGGATATAACGCCATACATTTATGAATATAGCGACTATCAAAACTTATCAAGTTATCAAGGCACTTATCCTTTTTGCAAGGCTTATGCGCTATATTATACGCAAGGAAGCAAGCATATCAAAGGTTTGTTTTATCGAAACGAAGACGCAATTAGTCCTATATTTCAAGAATATGCAATAATTAACATATTAAGGGAAGTAACGGGTAATAATAGTTTAAATTTAACAGAAGAGCAGTTTTTTCAAATACAGTTTTTGGTTACGTATTTACCAATATTCTCGGCAAGAATAAAAACAACCAAGCCTACAATATTAACGGGCGAACAAAGCACAATTCCTTATAACCAAAGCGCAAACTTAATTGAGACGCGCTTTTATGGTGAACAGTTAAAAGGGGTAGTTGCAAGGTTGGGAACGGTTGAAAAAACTTATACTTACAACTTGGCATTTTTAAGCGATATACCTAAAGTCGGAACAAAGTTTGACGAGCATTATTATATATCGGCAGTATCAACAGAGATACTGCCTTTTTATATACGCTGCACCGTTGCGCTTTCAAAAGATTTTAATAGGCTTTCGCAATATATCGGTATATCTTCAAACAAGCGGATGTGGGAAGTATCGGAAAAGCAGTCGCAACAACGTGAAAGTATTTTTACAGAATATGTGAAAATAACAACAAAAAATGACGATATTCACGATAATAATACTATCTACGGAGAAAACCAAGCAAATAATATTGTTAATGATTTGTTTAATAAAAATCAAAAAACAATGTATCCTGTGTCTTGTGCATTAGTAAGACGATTTGTTAAAAAAAATATAGCAAACTCGTTAATTCCTGAAGACATAACGCTTCCCGTTGTTGGTGTCGCAATGGGTAATTCGATGTTGTTCTCGTTTAAGTTTGAAGACAACTATTCTGCAGGTCAAAAAGTGCATTTTGGAAATGTAAAAACAAGTGAAGGCACTATAACAGGTGCGTGGGGAGAATATGTCAGATACATCAGTAATTATGGCAAATTTTATTGGTTGCAATTTTATTTGCAATGGGGTGAACCTTTAACAAAACCACCGGTTACTTTAGGATTTGATTTGCCACAAGGAACGCCAGACATGCACTCTTTTGCTTGGGTTAAAAATGCTCTTGAATACCGCAAAGACAACCGCGAAATACCGTCCATCACATATCAATTAATGGCAGTTGCCGACGATTCAAGTATAATTATTGGTTCAGGCTTAATGAAGAATTGCAAAGCGGTTAACCGCAATCCGTTCAGTGGGTATGAGTTGTGGGTATTTACGGAAGAAATAAACACCATTAATAGCACAGTAAACTTTAGCAAGGGTCAAAAGGTAAACAAGCCGATTGTGTTTAATGGAGATAATATACAATTACCAATGCTTAAAGGTTTCAAGTCTTGGGCGATAGTAACGCGTCGTACTATTCGTGCAATACGTGTTGAAGATGATGACGGTGACGAAATCTTGCAAACGGTAACAAGGGGCGGAGAGTTATGCCTGGGGCAAAATGGTCCGCTTAAAGGACAAACTCTATATTTTAGAGTTAAAAAAGATATATACGATTAAATTAAAGGAGTTATATTATGATTTTCTTTTTTGATGCTGAAGGTAATGCGATACGCACTATCCCTTCACGAGTAAAGCAAGGTTCAAACAAAGCAAGCCGTGTTTATTGTTTTATGCCAACAGGTGTGGGAAATGTTGTTGACGTGGCGTTTTCTTTACCTAATGGCGAAACAACTCCGCCAATAGTAATGACACCTTTCTCAAACGAAACAGGGCTTACAAACGGCGAAAACGGCGTGTACGACGCAAAGGGCAACGTATATCACGGTTGGTTTTATGACTTAGAAAAAGCCGTGACTGCTTATGCAGGAATAATGACGGCGCAATTCCGCGTTTATACGCCACCTGTTGACGATGAAGGGGTAATTGTTATTGGTGATGAAATAACCACGGAATCAGTAGAAATTACCGTTGTAAAAGGCGTTGCGCCACAAGAAGCAACAGGCATTAGTAGTTATGAAGCACTTATAAACCTTATTACTTCGCTTAATACTAACACTGAACAGTACAAGGGCGAAATTACACAACAAGTAAACGAACTAACTGATAAAGTAGAAAGCGCAACTACAACGGCACTTGAAAATGGTGTTGGTGACGGGAGCGTTCAACTTAAAAATGCAGGCAATGTTACTGTTGGAAAAAAGGCAATATCTTTAGGTGAAGGCTTGGGTGCATACGGCGATAATCAAGTTGTTGTTGGTACTTATAACGAGCAAGACAACACCGCAATATTTATTGTGGGTTCTGGTGTAAACGGTGCAAGAGCAAACGCACTTGTTGTTAGCAAAGACGGCACCGTACAAGTTATAAAAGAACCGATAAACGCAAAAGATGCAACAAACAAAGAATATGTTGATAGCGTTGTAAATAGTAAATTATCGAGCGTTTATAAGCCGATGGGTACTATGCCTGCAGACATATTGTCACAAATTTCACCGTCGTCTTTTGCAGTTGGTGATGTTTACAATATAACAGAAGCATTTACTACTAACGAAAACTTTATAGAAGGTGCAGGCAAATCTTATCCTGCAGGGACAAACGTTGTCGTTGTTGAGGAAGGAATTACAAAGAAATGGGATGTTCTTAGCGGTTTAGTAGATTTATCGGCGTATGCGACAATTGCTATGTTGGGTGAATTAAATACACGACTATTAAACGAATTGGATAAAAAGCAAAATGTTATTAAGATTATATCCTAGGAGAGTGTTATGCAATATTTAGGCAATCAACCCGTGCAAGGGATAGGGCGGAGTAAGAATTTAATACCGCAATATTTTTATATCGGCCAAACTATGAAAAGCAACGGTGTTACTGTCGTCGGGTTAGATAACGGTATGTTGAGAATTACAGGAATAAGCACGGCACGACCTGTATTTACACTAATTTATGAAAGACCTTGCTCACTGCCTGCGGGAACTTATAGTTGTATTGATTCAAATATACCGCAAGGAACAACCCTATCATACGCTTTTAAGTTGGCGGACGGCACAACAAAAACTATGTACTCTATGTCAGGGAATAAGATAACACTAACGCAAGATGCTGTGGCGATTTCAGTATACTTTTATGGTTTTGTTAGTCCTGCGGTAAGTACTTATGATTATACTGCACACATAATGCTCGTGGAATATGACGGATATTATAAAGGCGAATATCAACCATATTTACAACGCTATGATATGTATATGTATGATAATTTGATTAAATTGCCATATCGCTTTGCTTCTGGTACAGATAGAAACGGTATGATAGCAACGATTTTGGAAGATGGTTCAGTATCTTTATCAGGTACATTTCCAAGTGATTTGTGGGGTGCAGATTATATATTTATATCGGGAACTTTACCAAAGGGCAAATATGTTGTCAAGGGCTGTCCAAGCGGTGGCAGCAGTTCAACGTATCGAATATTTGTTCACGTAGTTCATGAAGATGGTAGTAACCTATATGTATCTCAAGTAGGTCAGCCTGCTGTTTTTACAATTATCGACGGAGATAAAATACAGCAAATCGGTATTAGAATTGGACCGCAGATAGGCTTAGTCAACAACCTTGTATTCAAACCCGAACTTATAAAACTTATAGGAGATTAAAATTATGGATAGATATTTGTCAAACATTATTTTATTAGATAATGCACAACAATATAACGATTTACTTGAAGGTAAATCAGTAACACTTGCGAGTGGCGCAGTATTAACAGAACTTGATAAGAACGCTGAATATAAAGTGCCTGCAAGTATGCTTACACGGTATCATATAAAGATAGAGTATTCAATTTCTTCAGGTGTAACAGAAACAATCGAATTTGATATTTATTCGACAAACCCTGCGCTTTTTTCAACTTCGAATACAGCAAGTGCAAATTGGGCTATATTTCAAGCAAATTATGCAAATGAAAAAATGAGTGTTGCATATCACGGTTACAACGACCAAGATTACGATGTTATTGGTAGTGCAGTTCTCACTGTTCCAGCGACTAGCGCAGCCGATGTAGATGTTGAAGGCGGTGGTTTTAATAGAAACGCATATATACCATCTTACATTATGAGTAAGTTTTTACCATCGCAAATAACTTCATTTACTTTTTAAGGAGACTAATTATGGAAAATTTGATGTTTACACCAAATATAAAATTTGAAGATTTTATAACTGATGAATTAAAAGAGCTTTATAATCAACGAGGCAATTATCGACACAAGCTTAGAGTCGCATTGAACAATCTTTATGGACACGACTACAAAACGAGCAAATACGTTGACGGTGAACTTACTGAAGAAGAGTTTGCAGAAGTTAAAGAAAAGCGCAAACAGTGGCGCAAAGAAGTTAACGAAAGCCAAGAAAAACTTGATGTCTTAAACGCTGAAATAAAAGTGTTAGAAGATAAAGCAAAGGCTGAATATGAACAAGCATTACAAGATTTATTTGGAGGCGATATAAATGAAGAAAACGATAACACTAACGAAATCTAACGTGGCAAGGCTCGAAGATACAGAGCCTTTTTTAATGCCTGATGAACTCATATTTGAGTTTAACTCGGTTGGTTACGACCTAAAAAATGCATTTGTATCGCTACAAAATGGCACGGTAAAAATGCTTTATAAACTTACCGATTATTTTATAGTCGATGAAAAAGTTTTATTTGCAGGAGTACTTAACGTAGGCATACACCTTTACAGGGATGGCAAATGTATCAAATCGTGGTATTGCTTGCCAATAAAAATTGTAGAAGTAGAACACAAGGTTTATGGCTTTGACGTACTTTCAGAACTTGAAAAACGTATAAAAGCATTAGAAGATAACAATGTAACAAAAGAATCGCACGTTAACCTTGCAAAGTCGCACAACGAACTTGCGGAAAAGCACAACGAACTTGCGGAAACAGTAAGCGAAATCAAAGAAAAAATAAAGGAGATATAATATTATGGATTTCAACGCAATTTATGAAGTAGTAGCACCCTATTTAGGCACAACCGGTATTGCCGGTCTAATAGTAACGATATTTGCAGTATTTATTAAACTGCGCAACGTTACTACGTCGTCCAAAAACAAAATCGATAAACTTGTAGCAGATATGCGTACGAGTTGGAACGAAACCGAAAACGAAGCCCTCAAAGCATTTAAGCAAGCATTGCCAAAGGATTTATTTATCAGTATAGAAAGTATTGCCAAAACCGAATTATCGGCTATTAAAGAGGAAATATGGAATGCGGTCAACGAGAAATGGCTTGGTCAAATAACAAAAAATACGGACCTTACAGAGGCGATTGCGTTAGCGTTGATTGATAATAAAACAATACCCGACTCGGACAAAAAACTCATTGCAGAACTTTTACAAATAAACGATGCGCATACAACTAAAGCGTTAAAAGTTGAACTTGTTCAAGTTGAAGAACCAGGCGAAGAAAAGCAAGAAAAAACTACCGTCTTAATCGACTAAAGGTGAATTATGAAAAAAACAGGTAAATCGTGGCTTTTTTTAATATTAGAAGTGTTATTTATGTTAGTCGTTCCTTGTATCCTTGTGTGGATACAATACGGTGATTTAACTCAAAGATACAAGGTATCGGTAACGGCAATAATGCTTTTAATCTTGATATTTTGGGTGTTTAAGCGCATATTCCTTAACCGATGGATAAAGACCTTTGACCAAAAAATAATTAACATAGAAACAAACGCATTATCATTAACCGACCAAACGGCAATTCAAAGCAATAAAAAAGCGTGGCGTACGTATTCGCTCTTGCAGTTGCTTATAAACTCGATTATTCCGCTATTAGTAATGGTCCTTGCAGTTATTACTATAAAGACCGTTGAAGAAGGTTTAATCAAGCTATTTGGGTGTTTAATGTTTTGTTTGATAAGTGTGTTTATTGGAGTATTATTCCGAGTGTGCGAAATTTATTCAATAAAGCTTACACACGAAGAAAATTAAAAAATAAAAAGGAAAAGTGGAAATGAAGAAACATATAGTTGAAACGGCAACTAAAATTGTATTTTTAATTTTGTTTGCTGTAATTGTTGTAATGATTTCACTAGGCATAAAGCAGGACTTTTCAAGGCTAAAAACAAGCGAGTTTTGGGTAGAAGTAGGTGTGCAGTTATTTATAACAATGATTATATTTAACATTGTGTATTCTATTGATATTAACGGGCGTATGCATGATAAAACAAGCCGTTTTTTCAAAGCGTACGCCACGAACTTTATGCGTATAAAGGAAATAGAAGGGCGCAAACTTTATGACGAACTAGACAAGGCTGTGGCGGTTAAAAACAAAGAAACGTTAATCAAGCGTTGCAACGTATTACTTCACAGGCTTTGTTCTCGCGTTTGCTATGAAGACGTTATTACAAATGAGCCAATACCTGATATTATAAAAAAATACAGGGTGTCGGAAAAACGAGAAAAAAAGTTCATTAAACTTGTTAGTAAAATCCGCGAAGGGAGAATTAAAATTCCTATTATGCTCTCGAAGATATTCTTGCAAGATAAAGAAGTATTGTTTGAAAAATACGATGTATATGATTACAACAATGCCATTGCAGAACTTAAGCGAAATACTGAAAAAATTGTTACTTTCTTGTTATGTTCAATAATAACTTCAACATTGACGTTTAGTTTTGTCTCACCAAATTTTTGGCAAGCGTTCGTGACAAACTTCACTCTATTTTTAGGCGCAACAATTTCAGGATTTTTCAGTGCATCAAAAAGCATAAAAAGAAAAACCGCGCTCTATGAAAAAAGAAACGCGTTTTTAAGCAAGTATCTTGATTTAACAGTAGAATATAAGGAAGAATAAAAATATTGCAAAAATGCTTGACTACATTATATTAATGTTGTCAAGCAAAAAATGAAAAAATTTACAAATTGCAAAGTTAAAGGGGTGGTGCTTGCTAAAAGCCACCCCCTTTTTTTATTACTGAAAAAGGCATTGTTTGCATTAATATTTTTGGGGCAGTTTTGGGTCATTAACCGCCAAATCGTTAGTAAAACACTAACGATTTTAGGTGTGGTGGTAAGGGTTCAAGTCCCATCCTTCACACCAAAAATGAGCATTTTTGAGCAAAAAACCGCTTAAAAGTGCTCTTTTTTTATGTTTTTAGGGTTATAATTTTATCAAAATTGGTTTATTTTGGGGCAGTTTTGGGGCAGGATTAAAGCCATTTATTTAACTTTTTTGCTTCCTGTAGCAAGTATTCATCCGATAAGCTACGATAAGCGTTTGTAAGAGCACCGCTTGAATGACCAACAAACTCATCACGAGCAACAGGGGAAACACCAAACTCGTCACACCTTGTATAAAAAGTTGTGCGCAAATCATATAATATATGGTTTGGCAATACTTCTTTTAATGTGGAACGTAACTTTTCAAGTCTTGCAAACTCTAGCGGTTCAGACAAATATGGCTTTAATGCATCGATAATAGGTATTCGCTTATAAGCCACTTTTTTATTCTTTCTTTTAGAGTTCTCCGCAACTATAAATTGACCGTCAATTTTGGCTGTAAATAGTTCGTTAGGGCGTAAACCTGTATAAAGTAGCACCATGTACGATTGCAAGTATTGAGAGCCTTGAAAGGCGGTTTTTAAGGCTTGTTCCTCTTGTTTTGTTAAGGCTTGTCCGCTTTTGCGTTCGTGTTGGATATGTTGAACGATGTCAAGGGGATTACGGTCAATTAAAGCGTGAGCAATAGCAGACTTAAATATAACATTTAATAAAGAGTATATTTCATCAGCCGTTTTTCCTTTACCTTGCGCTTTGATAGAATCAAGCAGTTTTTTGCAATCCATAGGCGTAATGTTTTTTAACGGAGATTCCTTAAAAAATGATTTTAAATATTTGTTGTATCGTGTTTTATCACTTTTTAAGGTAGCCTTTGCGACTTTTTCAGCGCGGAACGTGACAAAGTAGAACTGCGCAAATGCATCAAATGTTGTCGGTATTGTTCCTGTTGCCGATTTGGTGCAATTATCCGCCATTTTGCATTTTTGTAAAAAGTTAGCCTTTGCAAGTTCGATTGTTTTACCGGTTGCGCTGATATTGTAGCCCTCTCGTCTAAAGCGTATCTCATAAGTTATAGAATTAACTCCGCTTTTTCGTGTTCGCAACCGACACCGCTTTTTATCCAACAATAAAAGTTTTTTAATATTTTTAGGCATTGTGTTTAACTCCTTTTCGGTAAAATTAACAATGCCTTTTTCAGTTTCTTTATTTTTAAGTTCAAAAATCTTCTCTTTTATCAAAACCAATTCTTCAGCACTGAAAGAATTAGTCATAATATCTTGAATAAGATTATACTTTAATTTATCAATCATTTTTATTTAATATCACAAATAATATCCTTGCAATCGCAAATATTTTCTTTGTTTTTGCAAATTTTTTGCAAAAATTACAATTATACTTATAATAAATGCAAATATTATTCACATTTCAGTTTTGTGTAGTAGTTGTGAACTGCAAGTAGTTCTTCTTTATGCATAAGCTTCATTTTGGTAAGTTCAAGTTCAGATGTTAATGCATTTACTTTATCTTGAAGAATTTTATTTTCTGCAATTAAAAGGTCTTTTTCCGCATTTGCAACGTCTATATTTTCTTGAAGCGTTGCAAGACGTTCTGTTCCAACCACCGCGTTTGTATCCGCAAATATATCGTCAAAAGAACCATTTAATACATTTATAATAGGTATTAAGGTTGTAATGTAAGGATTGTCGGTTTCTCCCGAAAAGACACGGGCGACCGTTCTTTCAGGCAAATTAGTTTTTTCAGCGATTTGTTTTGCGGATAAACCTGTCTTTTTTTTAAGTTCTTTAATGTTATCAAGCCACATTTTTTGTATTCTCCTTGTCAAATTTGGTGTAAAAAATATTATTATAAAACCTTGATTTGCCATTTTGCCTGTTGTATAATTTAATCACTAAATCAAGGGGATAACCGCCATGGAACTAAACAAACTAAAAATTGAATTAATACGTAAACTTATAGACGCACGCCTGACACCAAGCGAGCGCGAAGAGGTTATTAAGAAAGCAAAAGAAATAATCGAACGCGAAAAGTCAACGGATTGTAAACCAAAAAATAAAAAGTAGTAAACCGAATCGTTAACCAAAATTAGCCTTGCTTAATGCAGGGCTTTTTTTATTTTCTTTTTGCGATTATAAAATCGACAAAGTTCGACAATTCTTTTGTTTCTTCATCCGATAACTGTTTAATCAGTTCTATAAGTTCTCTATCTTCTGCCGATATTGCAATATCATCCGACTTATCTAAACCCAGGGCTTTTTCTATTGCTTCCAAAGTGTCTGCTCTTGGGAATTTTGTGACACCAGAAAAAATATCTTCTATTGTTCTTTTAGGGATTCTAGAAATGTCTGATATTTTTTGGTTAGTTAATTTAAGTTCTTTTTTTCTTTGTTTCCAAAGTTCCAAATTCATAATAACACCACCTTTTTTTTCAATTATAAAAAAACCACGAAAAAATGTCAAATTATTTTTGTAAAACGCTTGACAACCACGAAAAAGCGTGGTATTATAATTATGCTAAACCACGACAAACCGTGGCAATTATAAAAAACAACGAAATTCGGGTACAATCAAGATAGCACCCGAAAAGGCTTGACAAAGCCAAGCCTTGAAAAAAGTTAAAGGAGAAACAAAAATGAAATGGCGAATTTGTAGAAGTGTAGGAGAGGAACGATGAGAAAGGTATTACCGATTAACGCAAAATTGATAAAAAAGTATCGAATAGCGAACGGCATGACGGTTATTCAGTTGGCGAAAAGAATTAAGAAGTCGCGACAAACGATATATAACTATGAGGCAGGAATACAAATGCCACCGCCAAAGTTATTGGTTAAGATTGCATCAATATTAGATGTTGAACCGAAAGATTTAATTAGTTAAAAGGAGATAGATATGGAAAAGAAAAAAGAACAAGAAAGGCTAGCAACATACGTTGTAAAAGTACCGATACAATTCACGTTTGTAGGAAAAAACACACTTGACCGTGACGAACTTATAAACGCGTGTATTGCAGAATTAAACAATCGCCTGGACAACGGATATTTTGATGTTCTTGAAAAAGAGCTTGAAATACCCAAAAAGGTCACGCACTATACTCGTGAAGAACTACGATTAAATTCAATAAGAATGAGAGAGATTTTTGGGGTGTAAAAATGACGTTTGAATATGAAAGAATTATTGCGGTGCAATATAGCAGGAAGCATGACAAATATTTCGAGCAATCTTATGAATTTGAATATTACGTACACCCGTCAAGAATATTAGATGCGATTGTGGACCTGGTTGTTGACGATGCAAACGGTAAAGAACTTAACGCAGAAGAGATGAACCTAATGCGTAAGATAACAAAAAATATTATTGTAGACAACGACCTGCAAGACGAACTAGAAGAAAAGTATTACAAAGAATTAAAAGAAATGTTTGAGCAAGAAGCTCTTGATAGCGAAGTAGGTGATTAATTATGAAACTTTTTGAAATAGACCAAGCGTTCCGCGAGTGGGAACAGCGAATAATAGAGAACGATGGAGAAGTAACCGAAGAAGACTTGCAACAGTTAAACGAATTAAACGCGCTTGCGGACGATAAGATTGACGCGTACTCGGTACTTATAAAAGAAAGCCTATCAGAAGCCGATATTTTGGCACAGGAAGCCGAGAAGTTGTTGCTTAGGGCAAGGCGCAAGAAGAACCTTGCCGACCGATTAAAATGTAACCTTGACTATTTTATGAAAGCGCAAGGTAAAGAAAAGTTTTCATCGCTAAAAGCGGAGATAAGCTACAGAACAAGCGAATCGTTAAAAATAGAAGAAGGCGCAAAGCTAGCAAAAAAATGGTTAAAAGTAAAGACCGAACCTGATAAGGCGTTAATTAAAGACTTTTTGAAAGCAGGCGGAAAAGTAAAAGGATGCATGCTTGTAAAAAATAAAAATATTCAAATAAAGTAAGGAGATAGGACATGAACAACATTTATCAAAGTATTGCAAACATTATGCAAGAGAGCATTGCCATTGGCAAGGAAAAACTAAACAAACAGCAAGGATTTAAGTACCGCGGAATTGACGACGTTATGAACACTTTTTATCCGCTTTTATCAAAGCACAAGGTTTTTGTTGTGCCTGAAGTATTAGCGCAGGAAAGAGAAGAAAGAACAACCAAATCCGGCGGTAATTTAATTTATTCGATTTTAAGAATAAAGTATACGTTTTATGCCGAAGACGGAACAAGCGTTTCTGCAATAGTAATTGGCGAAGGTATGGACAGCGCGGACAAGGCTAGCAACAAGGCGATGGCAGTGGCTATGAAATATGCGATGTTTCAAGTGTTCTGTATACCGACCGAAGAAATGCCTGACCCTGATGAAGAGACACCACCGCCTAGCACTAAAAAAGTGACGGCAAAATCCGCGCCTGTAGCCGATGAAAATAAAAGCGTTGAAAATATACCCGACGGAGAGATAGATTATGCACACGCTTTGAATATGGGCTTTAAGAATAAGGCAGGGCAAACGGTTTACTTGAAGGAACTTGATGTTTTAGATTTGGCAAGGCTTGTTAAAACGGAAAATCCCGAATGGGAAAAATTAAGAAAAGGCGCAAATGTAATTCTTGAATTTAAGGCGCAAGAACAAGAGAACTACGAAAATGCTCAAGGGTAAGATACAAGATGTCAAAGAAGACGGAACGGCTGTTATTATAGCAAGCATTAACACAAGCGAGTTTATCCGTAAAAAAATTACGGAATGCTACATTGATTATATTGATAGCCGTCCGTTATCGGACAAGCAAAGAAAAATGTGTTATGCGCTGATAAACGCAATTGCCGATTGGAGTGGAAGTTCACAGCAGGATATAAAAGAAGCGTTTAAGTTGGAATTTTGGACGGAGCATATAGATACACTTGCGGACAAGATATTTAGCCTTTCAAACGCACCAATGAGCCTTGTGGCAGCGTTTCAACGGTTCTTGATAAAGTTTATTATAGAAAACGATGTACCTGTAAAACGACCGCTTTTAGAGTACGTTGACGACATAGAGCATTACACCTATATGTGTTTAATACATAAAAAGTGCGTTGTTTGCGGAAGAAAAGCGGACCTTCACCACATAGACACGGTGGGAATGGGAAACGATAGAACGCAAATACAACACGAAGGGCGCGAAGCCTTGAGCCTTTGTAGAGAGCACCACACGGAAATGCACACCGTAGGCAAGGACGAGTTTTTTGAAAAATACCACCTGGACAGTGGAATAAAAATTGATAAAACGATATTGAAAATATACGGATTAAGGAGATAGAAAATGGAGAAATATATAAACCCAAATTCAAAGTATATAAAAAACGGTACTCAAGAGAATATGATACTTGAATATATCAAAGAGCATGGTTCTATAACTAACCTGGAAGCGTTGTTAAATTTAGGAGTTATGCAATGTCCTGCAAGAATATGGGGCTTAAAGCGTAGGGGTATAAAGATAGCAACGAGAAAGAAACGCATAGTTGATAGATACCAACAAACAAAAACGATAGTTGAATATTACATAAAAGAAGAAGGAGAAGCAATATGAACAAAGTCATTATGATAGGAAATTTAACTCGTGACCCTGAATTAAGGGAAACACCGAACGGCACACCAGTTTGTAGTTTTGCGATAGCAGTAAAGCGTGATTACGGCGAAGATATAACGGATTTTTTCAATGTTAACGTATGGCAAAACCAAGCCAAAAACTGTAATGAATACTTAAAGAAAGGCAGTAAGGTTGGAATTGTTGGTTCTATTCAAACCCGCTCCTACGAAGACAAAGACGGAATTAAACGCAATGTAACCGAAATAATCGCAAGGGAAGTTGAGTTTTTAACGCCTAAATCAATCGAAGAGCAACCGAGAGTTGTATCAGTAACAAGACCTAAACTAACCGAAATTACGCAGGAAGAATTACCGTTCTAATGGGTAAAGGTTGGGGCTGGAAACAGCCAAAGTATAAAAACCATAAATTAACGACCACCGACGGCAAGTTCGATAGTAAGCTCGAATACTACCGTTGGTGTGAGTTGATTATATTAGAAAAAGCAAAGAAAATAACGGACCTTAAACGCCAAGTAAAGTTTGTGTTGATAGATAAGTCAAGGTACGGCAGGGAGATTAGTTATGTAGCCGATTTCACGTATCGACAGGGCGACAAACTAATAATAGAAGACACCAAGTCAACCGCAACAAAAACACCGCTTTATAGGCTAAAAAAACGGCTTGTAGCGGAAAGGTACGGAATAGAAATTAAGGAAGTAGAATGATATGGAAACAAAAAGAGACAGTTTTATTTTTTATCGCTCGTTTATGGAAGCATTGTCAGAGCTTAACGACGAGCAGTACGCTAAAGTTTTTAGAGCAATAACCAAGTTTGCGTTGGACGGCAAGGAAATTAAATTAACTGGTATTGAAAAAGTAATATTTCAGTTAATCAAACCGCAACTAATAGCAAACCAAAAGCGTTATGATAATGGTTGTAAGGGTGGGAGAAAGTCAACCAAAACCGAACCAAGCGATAACCAAAACGAAACCGAAAATAAACCAAACGATAACCAAACGGAAAGCAAACCGAAACCTAATGAAAATGATAATGTAAATGATAATGAAAATGTAAATGTAAATGATAATTATTTAGTAAGTAAGAAAGAAAGTAAAAAAATAAATAATTTAAATAAAAATAATATTGCGCGTGAGAGTTACGAAGAAGTTATGCGGATATTTGGTGTTTCAAGCGTATTAAAGCCTGTGTTGTGGGAGTTCATTCAGCATTGTTTATCAAATAATCACATTGTTATAAACCGTGAACTTGAAAGCTTGATTATTCGTCTTGACAGGCTACCAACCGAAGAAGACAAGATTGAAGCGTTGCATAAGGCTATTCGTGGAAACTACTTTGATATAAAGGGGTGATTATATGAGCGTAAGATACAATCGCAAAAAGGTAAGAGCTGTAAACGTCGTAACACCGCATGAAAGGTATGAAAAAAAGGAAGTCGTAAGCATTTGTGAGAATTGTCCATATCCTGATTGCATTTATCATTGGGACAAAGGATGTGAGCATTTTAGCAAAGAAATAGAAAAATTAAAGGAGGTTACAAGGTGAAAAAGTTAGTTTTAGTGATGTGTTTAATATTTGCGTTGTTTGCTGGGTGCACCCAGGAAGCAAAACCACATTGGTCGTATAAAGACTGTTTAATAGACATAGCGATGCAAATTCATAGCACAGTATTTGACTACACTGTTAAAGAAATTGAGCATGACGAACATAACGAGCAATACGATGAAGTTCATTGCTTTGATATAACGGTGACGTACGGCAACAAAAGCGCAAGATACTGCTGTTTTACAGCAATAATAAACGGAAAAGTATCGTTTGTAGATTGTGATTTGTGGGGTGGTTAGTATGAAAGACAAAAAAACACGTTTAGTAAAAAAAGTGTTGTATAAATACCCTGATATGATGAAAGGCGCGGTACAGTCAACGGTTGAATGGGCGGAAAGCAACATGGCGGTTGATTATAGCAAAGTGGCGGTTCAAACAAGCCCAAGCAACTACAAAGAAGCGCAGTTGTGTAAAATCCTTGACGAGAACCTTGCAAATGTGCGTTGGTGTTATGTAGTTGAAAAAGTGCTTGACCATTATCGTTTTGAGCCTGATAAGCAAAAGTTTATAAGAGAACACTATTTTTTGAAAAAAGGTGAAACGGCTATTTGTCTTGACGTAGGAATAAGCCGAGCAACTCTTTATCGTTGGCAAGAAGAAATATTGGACATCGCATATAGATGGGCAATAGAGTTAAAAGTAATAGGAGAATAATTTGTATGGCAGAGCATATATTATCGCTTTCTTACGGCAAAGACAGTATTGCCTGTTTAGGTGCTATTGAAGAGTTAAATTTACCCCTTGACCGCATTGTCCACGTGGAAGTATGGGCGACCGATACAATACCTGCTGATTTGCCACCAATGGTTGAATTTAAGGCTAAAGCGGATAAGATAATCAAGGAACGCTGGGGAATAGAAGTCGAGCATATTTCAAGCAAACCTTACGAGCATTATTTTTACACAACTTGCAATGGTAAAAAATCAAAGAATAAAGGCAAGATTTACGGCTTCCCACTTCAAAAAGGCAACTGGTGCAATAACCGATTAAAAACTAATCTATTAAAGCAAATAAAGGGTGTACAATACATCGGTATTGCGTCGGACGAACCGAACAGGTTTCACAACTTAAACGAAACAAAAATCAGTCCCTTGGTCCTTGCAGGGTGGACGGAACAAAAATGCCGCGAGTGGTGCGAGAAAAACGATTTACTTTCACCTATCTATACTACGGCTACTCGTGGCGGTTGTTGGTTTTGCCATAATCAAGGCGTTGACCAATTAAGGCAATTACGAAAAAATTATCCTGAATATTGGCAATTGCTATTAAAGTGGGATAATGATAGTTTTGTAAAATTTAAATCAACCGTTACAGTTCACGATTACGATAAAAGGTTTGAGCTTGAAGATAAAGGGCTGATAGAACCAAACGAAACGTTTTATTGGAAGTACCTTGAGCATCTTCCAAACAAACAATTAAAAATAAACTTAGGAGATATGGAATGAAAGATAAAGAAAGGCAAGTTGAAGAAATGGCGAAAGATTTATGTGTATATTGCCACGAGATGACCGAAGAAAAAGAGTGTCCATATAACGAACACGAAGAAAGCAAACAGAAATGTTGGGAAAGTCAATTAGCACAAGCAAAAACACTCATAGAACAAGGCTACCGAAAACTCCCCAAAGATAGCATTGTGCTTTCAAGGGAAGAATATGAAAGGTTGAAGCAAGTAGAAAATGAAAAGGATAGACTTTACGAAATTAAACTCGACCTTGAAAATCAACTAATTGAAAAAGGTTGGACTGACTATGAAGGTGCTGACGAAATAGAAAAACGAGTTAGCAAGGAAACGGCAGAGAAGATTATATGCTTGATTAAAAGTTTTAGTTACGATAAAGAGTTTGTAAAAATAATAACACGCATAATATCAAAGCGTTTAGGTGTTGAGATAAAGGAGTAGGGGTATGAAGAAAACAATGACAAGTATAAATCCACCATTTAGCCAACTAATACTTGACGGCAAGAAAAAGATAGAGTGGCGAACAAAACCATTGCCGTTAGGTTGGAGCGAAATTTACGAAACAAAAAAGAAAGGTGGTTGTGGCAAGGTAATAGGTCAGTTTGAAGTAGTTGAGAATATTAAAGTTGATTTATTTGAACTTGCTTGCAATGACGAAAAAGGACTTATAGAAAAGGGTTGTGTTGATTGGGGTTTTCTTAATGATTATGCAACATTAAAAAGAAGTTATTTATACGCAAATGTAATTGATAGAGTAGAGCGATACGACAAGCCGAAAGAGTTAAGCGAGTTTTCGTCTTATGCTCCCGAATACACGGTTAAAGACGGCAGCAAATACGGCAGGGTGCTTGTAAACCCGTTAAAAAGACCGCCACAAAGTTGGTGCTACGTTGAAAGTTTAGGAGAATAATATGGAAAGCGAAAAAGTGAAAGAGATTAAGAAAGCAATAGAATACAATAGCGTAAGCGAATTTATGAATAGATTGCCATACGCAGATGAGTTTAACAAACTTAAAATGGTATCTTTTGACGATATTCTAACCCTAATCAACGAGTTGGAAAGCGAGAACGAAAGGTTGTTAAACGAAAAATGGGATTGTCAAGACGATTTAGACAACTATCATATAGAAAACCAACAACTCAAAGACCGAATTGCCGAGTTGGAAGAAGATAAAGAAAAGTGGCAAAGGAAAGCGGTCAATTATTATCAAAAGGTTAAATCTTATGGTATTGAGTGCATAATAGATAGCGACATAGACGAAACCTTAAAGGAGTGTTTATGAATTTATTTGATTTGATGCACGAAGATGATAAGGCGAAATATATGCCAACAAAATCTAGTGATTGGAAGTGGTCTTTCAAGGACTACCCTAAAGAGAAAAATGGCTTAAAAGTGTTTAGTTGCTTTGCTTGTGGGGGGGGGAGTACAATGGGCTACAAGCTAGCAGGGTGTGAAGTTCTAGGCTGTTGTGAAATTGACCCTGCAATGAATAGAGTTTATGTAAAAAACCACAACCCTAAATACAACTATTTACAAGATATTAGAGAGTTTAACAAAAGGGACGATTTACCAGAAGAACTTTACAACCTAGATATTCTTGATGGCTCGCCACCTTGCACGACATTTTCAATGGCTGGCGAAAGAGAAGCAAGCTGGGGGAAGAAGAAAAAGTTTTGTGAAGGGCAAGCAGAACAAACACTTGACGATTTAAGTTTCATATTCATAGACACCGTTGCAAAGTTAAGACCAAAGGTTGTGATTATGGAAAATGTAGAAGGTCTTATCAAAGGAGAAGCGTGGCAATACGTACAAAGAATTTATAAACAGTTCCACGACATAGGCTATACCGTGAAACATTGGCTTGTAAGGGGCGAAAATATGGGTGTCCCACAAAGACGCCATAGAGTATTCTTTATAGCAACAAGATTTGATTTTGATTTAGATAAATTAGATATGTCGTTTAATTATGAGCCTATAACTTATGGTCAAGTCAAGACACAACACGAAAAGGTTGCAAAAGGGAAGATGCACGATGCTTTATTGAAAAGACTTCCAAAAGAAAGCGTTGCAGATACTATGAAAAGAATATACGGTGTAAATAGTGGATTAACCCATAGAATATGTTTTGAAAATGAAGTATATCCAACACAAACAAGTGGACACGATGACTTGTGGACGGAAAGCGCAAACCACCCGTCATACGAAGATGTGCTGCATTGTCAAACATTCCCAGAAGATTACGATTGTAATGGCGCAAAAGTGGAATACATTTGTGGTATGAGCGTTCCACCAATAATGATTAAAAGAATAGTAAATAGATTGATAGAGAGTGGAATATTTAATAAAGGAGAGAACAATGGAAATTTATATTAGAGAAAGTGAAATGCCGAATAGGTGTGACAGTTGTCCATTTTGTTATAAGAGAGATAACAAAGATGGTACGGCAACGATAGATTATGTTTGTTTAGCAAAGGAAAATACTCGTTCGGCAATGGCGAATTTACATTATACGGATACAATGTATTGGAAACACGAAAACTGCCCTCTTAAAAGTCTTGAACAACACGATAAAGAAGTAAGAGAGCAAGTCGGTAAAGAATATTTAGATGCGACTTATAAGCAAATATTTGACGAAAAAAGAAGGGAGTATGTTTTTACTGACGGAAACAATAAAGTTGGTTTTTCCGTTGAACAAATGATGTTTTTATCTAACTATGCAAAATCGTTAAATGAAATAAGAAACCAAGCAATTAAAGAGTTTGCAGAAAGGTTGAAAAATATTGCAAGTGAAGATTGCGAAACTAATTATCATTGTGAATTAGTATTGAAGCATGAACGCATAGACGAACTCGTGGAGGAGATGACGAAATGATAGATTTAAGACAAGGTGATTGTTTGGAAGTAATGAAAGATATTCCTGACAATTCAATAGATATGATACTTTGTGATTTGCCTTATGGGGTGTTGAACAAAACTAATCCATCTGCAAAATGGGATAGTGTAATTCCTTTTGATTTA
>JBGUUU010000139.1:0-5081 GCA_045133775.1 Christensenellaceae bacterium | reverse complement strand
CTGTAAGAAAGGTTAAGTTCATCGCTAAAGCTTGCAAAAGAAAGGGCAGTTGCTTCTTTTTCTCTATTGTTTACAACCCTAATTTTAGGCTCTACGGAAACTGCCAACGCTTCTAATTTAGAAATGTCGTTATCAAGAAGTAACGCCGTATCCGCCCTTATTGCAGGCACGTCGCCAGAAAGACCAATTATAAAAACGCAAGGCTTTTTCTCGTATCTTAAATTTTTAATTTCGGATAGGTAAACGCAGTCTAAATATTCAGGAATAAGCGAAATTTCGCTTGCTTCTTCGCCAGAAATTAAAACCTTTAAAAATTCTTCGCCTAAAAGTTCTTCTTCGCCTAGAATATTTCTAATTTCTTCTAAAACTGCAAAGAAACTTGTGGTTGCGCTTGTAAGGAAAGTGCTTTCTTCATCAGCGTTCATTTGTTCAAGTTTTTTAGCAAGCAAATTTATAGGCGAGTTTTTGTCTTCCGTGTCGCCTATGCAGATTTTAGCAAATTTTTCTATCAAATCTACGTAATTTTTAGCAGTTGACCTGTGTGGAATGCTTAAAATAAAGTTGGCAAGAGTTTTACACTTTTGCCTTAACAACTCGTTGTCAAAGTTTTCGCCACCGTTTTCTGCTTCAGGAAGGAATACTCCTTCGCTTAAAAAAGATTGGAAGGTAACGGCGTGCTCCGTCATAGCCTTTAAAAGCTTGTCCGAAAGAGTTTTTTCTGCAATGAAAAGGCTACTTCTTATAACCTTTTTAACTTCTGCTAAATCCTTTCTAAGCGATGCCTTTATAGCGTGTAAAACCAACTGACAAAGTGGGTGAGAGTAGAGATTTCTCTTCTCATCAGCAAAGTAAGGCACGTCGTAGTCTGCAAGCTTTCTTTTAAGCAAAAGCGAATACGCGTCTAAATTGCCAACGCCAATCGCAACGTCGCAAAATCTATATCCATCTAAAATTTTTCTCTTGACAAGCGAGCAAACGTAATCTACTTCATCTAAAATGCTTTTGGCTTCAAAAACACGCACTTTATCGCTATATAGCCCTTCTTTTTCAAAAAGTTCAGGGTTAAAAAGCCTATCTAAAATTTGGTCGGCTTCGTCTGTTACTGCGCTTGTAGTTGCGGTTGCTTTCTCGCCTGTAAGTTTTGTAACAAAGTTTAAAAACTCGTTTGTATAAAGGTCGGTATTGTCGCCAGACACGGTAAAAAAGTCACAAGTTTTAGCAGTTGCTAAAAGCTTTTCCATTATTTCACAACTTTGCTTTGTTACCGAAGAATAACCAACTAAAATTACGTGCGAAGAATTAATAGTTGGGTCTTTTTCAATTGCTACAATCATATCTGCAAGGCTATTGCTACTGTCGGTAAGTCCATTTTCTAAAAGGAAATCTTCATAGCCCTTGTAGACTAAAGCGATGTCGAAAATCTTTGATGCAACGCTTAAAGGGCAACCGTCTAAGCAGTTAAACAAGTCGTTTGGGGTTACCTTTGCACTCTTTAATTGGGCGATAAGCTCTGCCGTTTTAACAGCGAGAGAAGGCGAGCTGCTCATTGCCCCCAAAACCTTTAATTCGGCTTTTTTCTCAGAGAGAATTTTTTTAACCGCCATTGCAGAGCCTTCTTTAGAAAGGGTTTTCCTGTCTGGGAAAAGCCTAGAAATATATCTGCCAAAAGAAAGCACTTCTGCGCCAAACGCTCCACCTGCTTTTGCTACGAGAGCTTTTTCTAGAGAGAGCGCAAATTTATCTTCGCAAAACAAAATTACTCGCGTATCTAAGCTAACGCCGAACGAGTTTGCTTTTTCTACTGCGTGTTCTATGCAGTCAAAATAGGTTTTAGAAGTAAAAACAGCCATAATATAGTGCTCCTTTTTGTATGCGATAACATTATAACACAAACAAGGCAGCAAAAGCGACACAAAATTGTGATAATCGTATAAAATTTTAAAAATTGTTTTTACTTTTTACGTTCTTTGTGTTATAATAAACAAAATTGTTTATTTAACTTAAAATTTGGAGACAATAATGAAGAAAAGAACAACACTTTTATTGGCAGGGCTTTTAAGCGTTAGTATGCTCGTTGGTTGTGGTAAGACGCCAAACTCAGGTTTTTCAGGAACTTATTGGCTTGAAAACCATGCGGCAACAAACGTTCAATCTAATTTTTATGAAAAAATTGAATACAACGTATCTTTCATAGAGCCAGATGGCGACTTAGCCCCAAAACTTTATGAAATAACAGAAAACTATTTAAATTTCATTGTTGATGAAGAAAAGTCTAGCTACGTAACCGAGCTTTATTCAGAAAACGGACTTTACGTTTATAAAACAACGCTTACCATAAACGGCGAATACGTATTTGGCGAAAGCTCGTATGCAGTAGAGAACGACGTTACCGAAACTATTACAAGGTTTAAAGGTATGGACAACGGCTTTGCTTGTGTAGATACCGTTAAAAAAGTTAGAAACGTTTATCCAAACACTCAAACACCTACCACGCCAGACGATTTTACAACTTTTACTGCAGAATTTAAAACCGTTTACGGCGAAAAGAACGCAACCGTTACTGCTACCCCTAAAGATAGCGTATCAAAAGGCTTGCTTGCAACAATGCAAGAGCCTGTTACCGTAAAGAAATACAATAAAAAGGCTTATATGGATAACGAGCTTATGCTCTTACTTTTTAGAAATTTCGACTACGACAACAGTCTTTCTTACACCTTTAAAACTATAGATTGTTCAACCGGTACGTTAAAAGAAGTTAGTGGTGCGGCAAGATTAAATCAGCAACAAGATACCACAAATCAAACGGCTGTTAGAGCTTTTACAATCAAAGACACTTATTTAGACAATATTAGCAACTACAGAATTTCAGATGCAAAATATAATTGTTTTGGCGTAACGTTTAAGACTACTGGTGAATACTCACAAAATTTTGCTTACGCATATTACGCTCAAAGCGTAGACGTTTTGAACGAAGATGGCACTTTAGCATCTCACGAAACGGATTCTCGCCACTATATGGTAAGATGCTATAAACCAGCTATTTATAACATTGGCTATATGGTTTATACCATAGAAAGAGTAACTCACTAAAGATAAAAACACGTAAATCACGCCCGCGCTTAACTAAAACGCTGCGCGGGTAAAATTATAGACAAAGGGGTTATATTATGAAAATAACAAACGACGTAAAATATATTGGCGTAAACGATAAAAGGGTAGACCTTTTTGAAGGACAATACGTAGTGCCAAATGGCATGGCGTATAACTCATATGCAATAATTGATGAAAAAATTGCTATAATGGACACGGTAGACGCCAATTTTACTCACGAGTGGCTCGATAACGTAGAACACGCTTTAGAGGGTAGAAAACCAGACTATCTCGTAGTTCAACATATGGAGCCAGACCATTCTGCAAATATTTTAAATTTTGCTAAGGCATACCCAAATGCTACAATCGTTTCATCTAGCAAGGCGTTTATGATGATGAAAAACTTCTTCGGCACGGATTTTGCTGAAAGAAGAATAGTTGTAGGCGAAGGGGACAACCTTTCTCTCGGCAAGCACGTTTTAACCTTTGTTACTGCTCCTATGGTGCATTGGCCAGAAGTTATCGTAACCTACGATTCAACAGATAAAATACTTTTCTCGGCAGACGGTTTTGGTAAATTTGGCGCGCTCGACGTAGATGAAGATTGGGCTTGCGAAGCAAGAAGATACTATATCGGCATCGTTGGCAAATACGGCGCGCAGGTGCAGGCGCTTTTAAAGAAAGCATCTGCCTTAGATATTCAAAAAATTTGCCCACTTCACGGACCTATTTTAACTGAAAATTTAGGATATTACCTTAATTTATATAATATTTGGTCTAGCTATCAACCTGAAGAAGACGGTGTGGTTATTGCATACACTTCGGTTTACGGTAACACCAAAAAAGCAGTAAATCTTTTAGCTGAAAAGTTAAGGGCAAAGGGTTGCCCTAAGGTGGTTGTAAACGACCTTGCTAGATGCGATATGGCAGAAGCTGTTGAAGATGCTTTTAGATATAGCAAAATAGTTTTAGCAACTACCACTTATAATGCGGATATCTTCCCATTTATGAAGGAATTTATTCACCACTTAACCGAGAGAAATTACCAAAACCGCACGGTTGCATTTATAGAAAACGGCAGTTGGGCGCCAATGGCAACCAAGGTTATGAAAGATATGCTTGCAGGTAGCAAAAACTTGAGCTTTACCGAAAACGGCGTTAAGATTTTATCTGCTTTAAGCGACGAAAACAAACAGCAAATAGAAGCTCTTTCTGATGAGCTTTGCAGAGAATACGTAGCCTTTTCTGACGGCGCAGAGAAAAACGACTTGACAGCTCTTTTCAAAATTGGTTACGGCTTATACGTTGTAACGTCTAACGACGGCAAAAAGGATAACGGACTTATCGTAAACACCGTAACTCAAGTTACAAGCACTCCAAACAGAATTGCAGTAACTATAAATAAAGAAAACTATTCGCACCACGTTATAAAGCAATCGGGCAAAATGAACGTTAACTGCTTAACCGTAGAAGCACCTTTCTCAACCTTTGAAAAATTCGGTTTTGTAAGTGGTAGAAACGTTAATAAGTTTGAAGATTTAGAGCCAATTCATAGCGAAAACGGCTTGGCTGTTCTTCCTAGATACATCAATTCGTTTATGTCTTTAAAGGTAGAAAACTACGTTGATTTAGACACCCACGGTATGTTTATATGCACGGTAACCGAAGCTAGAGTTTTAGGCGATAAAGAAACAATGACGTATTCTTATTATCACCAAAACGTAAAGCCAAAGCCAAACACGGATGGTAAAAAAGGCTACGTTTGTAAGATTTGTGGCTACGTTTACGAAGGCGAGCCACTCCCAGAAGATTTTATTTGCCCACTTTGTAAGCACGGGGCGGCAGACTTCGAAAAAATTGGTGGCGAGAAAGAAAAAGAAGAGAAAAAACTCAACAAGTTCGTATGTAGTATTTGCAACTACGAGCATTTGACAGAAGACGAAGAATTGCCAGAAGATTTCACTTGCCCTAAGTGTAATGTGCCTGCAAGC
>JBGUUU010000138.1:0-25665 GCA_045133775.1 Christensenellaceae bacterium | reverse complement strand
AAACTCAACGTATAAATCAGCAATCTTCTTTTCTATATCCGTAGCAGAAAGCACGTTGCCGTTTTTCTCTATAAAATCATTTAAATACTCATCAAAAAGAGCATCAATATCAATTTTCATCCTTATTCTCCGTGTATTTGATTATTTGAATTACGTCTTCTTTTTTAGCGCCAAAAATCTCGTATACTGCTTCATTACTTGCGAAAACGTTTAACCCAGAGTAAAAATAAATAGCGCAAGCTAAAGCAGAAATGCTCTTAACTTCATCTATTTTACCTGTCGAAATAAGCTCGTTTTGAAGTTCCGACGCCCCTATTGAAAGCCTATAAAACTTTTCGAGATTTAAAACTGAAAGTCTACCAAACGCTTTAGCGTAAGCTTTTTTAAATAATTCTTTATTTTCATCTTTAAAGTTAGGTCTGTTAAACTTTAAATTCATAAAGAAATTTTCGTATACAACTTTAATACTCTTAAGGTCTGTAAAATCACAAAAAATTGATACTAGACTTTGCTTAACAGAATCTGAAATAGCAGGATTTACAAGTTGCTCTTTGATTTTTCGTTGCAACTTTTCATCGCCGGACCTAATATAAATCCAACCAAGACTAAATTGCAAATTGTCGTCTTTAGTTGAAAAACACCAATCGGCAAGCTCTAAAAGTTGCCTATTTGTATACTCAACTAGAGTTTTTTCTCCGTCGATAAAACTTTTTAAAATCTTCGTGTTTTCACTAGAAACGTTTTCCGGCACGGAGAATTCAATTTTCAACTCTTTGTAAAGCAAATTTCCGTCTACTGCGCTTTGCGCAATCTTTAAATAGTATAGCGAAGGATAACTGTAAGAGAGCAAGTAAGCGTTTTTAAAATACTTTTCCGCTCCTTTATAGTCCCCTTTGTTATATAGTAAAAAAGCCTTAACGTAAGACGTATTTGCATCGTTTTTATTTTCGGCAAGCAACTCGTTTGCAACGTCTAACGCTTTATCGTAATAGCCGTAATCGCAAAGAGAGTTTAATTTTCTATATTTATCTTCATAACAAGACGGCTCGTAATCTAAAAGGTATTGCTTAAACTTTTTTTCATCGCCTAACGCCATTGCAGAACTTAAATCTATTGCAAGCGCAATTGCAGTTATATCTCTGTATCCACTTTGCAAGCACTCTTGAATATTTTTATAAGAAAGTGCAAAATCTCCCTTATTTAAATAAATACAGGCTTTTTCTAGAAAAACTTTGCCTAAAATCGGGCTACTATTATCAATTTCTTCTAAAACTTCTAAAGCCTTTTCACAATCCTGCTCGTTAGAAAAAGAGCACGCTCTTTGAAAAATTTCTCCGTCGATATCTTCTCTCGTCTTTTCTTTTACCAAGCTAAACTTTGGCTTTTCACTTTGATTTAACTCTTCAAGGTATTCTTCCATTACTTCTGCGTAAACGCCGTCAATCTCTTCGCGATAGGTAAGCTGTTCGTTAAAATAATAGCCTGCCATATATTTATTCTCGAGAAAATAATAACACGCCCCAAGCCCGTTAAAGCCTTCCCAATAAGAGTTTTCCTTTGCCCTTAAAAGATACCTGAACCACATTGCAACGCCGTTTTCAAAAAGCCCAAGCTCCGTATAGATATCTGCAAGGTGGGCACAAATCTCGGCGTTATCTGGGCGCATATCTAACTCGTTTAGCAACGAAGAAAGAGCCGAAAGGTAATCGCCCCTATCACAGCAAGCGTTTGCCCTATCAAAGACCATATCTAACGTCTTTTTAAACTTTAAACGGTTTTCTTTCATTTTATTTACCAAGAAGCTTGTCTACGTCACCTTTATAATACACGTATTTTTTATCGCAGAAATGACAACAAACTTCTATTTTACCTTCTTTTTCAACGGTATCATAAAGTTCTTCTTCACCAAGAGTAATAAGTATGCCGTCGATATACTCTTTTGAGCAGTTGCACACGTATTTTGGATTATATTCGGTAAAATCATACTCGGCAAAATATTCTTTAATAATGCCTTCTGCGCCAACAGCGTTTATTTTTGCGCTAACGTCGCCAAATTGACTTATAAGCTTTTCGCACTTTTCGATACTTTCTTCGCTACAGTTTGGCATTGGTTGAATAATTATACCACCTGCGCCAATACAAGTTTCATCTCTACCAATAAGCACGCCGATTGCCATTGCAGTAGGTTGTTGCTCGCTATACGCGTAGTATGCAGTAAAATCTTCGGCAATTTCTCCAGATACCAAATCGCATCTGCCAACGTAAGGCTCTTTTAATCCAAGGTTTTTAATAACCGTAATAGAGCCGTTTCTACCAACGATACCACCAACGTCAAGCTTCCCTTTCGAATTTAAAGGTAAATCCGCATTAGGGTTACCGATAAGTCCCCTTACGTGCATTTTTCCGTCTGCTGCGGCAACAATTTGTCCACCCTTGCCGTCGCCTTCTATCGTTACTGAAAGTCTTTCGTCCTCGTGCTTTAAGCTTGAAGACATAAATGCGGTTACGGTAAGCACTCTTCCAAGCGCCGCTGCACAAACAGGCGTTAATTGATGAAACTTAATAGCTTCGTTTACGATATCTGTAGAATCTATAACAGACAATGATATTTCATTGTCAAAAATAAGTGTTTTAAAAAGTTTACCCATAATTATCTCTTAATTGCTATAAAATTTATTCTTTGGCTATCTTCTTTAAGCTCTTCGCCTAAATGCCCACTAACTTCAACAACGTCAAAACCAATCTCATTTAAAAGGTTTAAAACGTCGTCTTTCTCATGTATATATTGCACGTGCGTTTCGTCTTCTCTTAAATACACGTCATCTTTTTTTACAAAGAAAGTAAGCTCCATCTTAACGGAGTCTTCTCTTAGCGTGTTAAACCACAAATAAGTAACGTCGTCTAAATCTTCGCCATACAAATTATCTGCAAGCACGTTTTTAAGTTTATAAGCAGAAGAAATATCAAAAAGCAACACGCCACCACTTTTTAGTGAAGAATAAATGCTTTTAATTGCGCTTTTTAATTCAGTTTTGTTTAAATAATTCATTCCGTCGTTGATAACGGTAACAAAATCAAGCTTTTTAAAGCTTTTAAATTTTTTAATATCTTGCAGTTGATAGTCAATTATAACCTTTTCTTCAAAAGAGATTTCGTTTGCTCTTAAAAGCATTTTTTCAGAATTATCAACGCCGTAAACGTCAAAACCGTTTGCTTTTAAAAATCTAGTAAAATAACCACTACCACATGCTAAATCGCAACCGACCTTGCCCCTAGAATAAAGACTTATCTTGTTAAAAACATACTGCGACCATTGTTCATAGTCGCAGGAGTTTATAAGTTTGTCATAATGTGGAGCAAGCGCGCTATACGCCTTTCCCACCATATTATTTAGTCTCCGAATCTTTTTCGTCTGCCTTCATAAGGTCTTCAATAGTTTCAACCTTAGATGCTTCTTCCACGTATTCTTCAGCGTATTTATCGCTATCTTTACGCATTGCTTCTTTAGTTTCTTCAAGTTTTTCAAGGTCTTTTCTGCTAAAGCTTGTAGGAAGCTCGTAAATTTCTACGTCGTAGTCTGTAATAGGTTTAACGTGTTTTTCTTTAATCTTAGATTTTTCAACAACTAAAGCCTCGCCGTCTTCTTCAGTTGCATTTGCCTTGTAAATACCCCTATTCTTCTTAGCTCCAGGAACTTTATCGTTGATAAACTTATCGAATACCCAATGCGAATAGTCTGTCCATATAAGCATAAAGAGTGAACATCCCCATATCAAGCAAAGAATTATTGCAATAAACATAATGAATTGCATGTTAAGGAATAATAAAACAAACCAAACTGCAGCAAACATTATGAAGAAAGCGTTTGTAGGAATAAGCGCAATTGACAATATGAAAGAGTTTCTTATAAGATTTTTAAAGCTCAACTTATAGTTTATGCCAAGAGTTATCATATACAAAATCATCATGGTCGTCAAACCCATAATTAAGTATGTAACAACTTGCGCAACTACTAAAAGCCATGCAGGGCCACGATGCGTCTCAATCATAATCGTAGACATATTTATAGACGTTAAAGAAAGCATCATTATCGTTGCATAAATAATAAGTGAGAATAAAACTACGAAGTAGTTTTTCTTTACGCCCTTAAAGAAGTCGCTTGTAACCATAACGCCTTCTGTCCAAACGAGATTTCTCATAACGTAAAAACCACCCGCAATACCGATTGCACCAATCGCAACAGCTATATAAACGTATTTAAACACTTGCATATTTAAAAACATTGAAAGGTTTGCTTCAAGCCCTGCGGTAGAAGGATACATTGGATATGAAATACCAACGTTTTGGGCAAAAGGATATGCTTCAGTATAGTTGGTTTTAAGTAGAAATCTTATAAAAATTAAAAATATGGCAGGAACCATAAAGATTAAAGTGAGTAAGTTAAGCCCACACAATTTACCTTTATTCGTTTTAAAAACGTCCCAACCTAATTCCCATCTGTTTGTAGGAAGGGTTGAACGAGCGTAGGTCTCCGATCTTTCAGGACCTTCTATAATTCTTGCCATAAAGCCTTTTTTAGCCATTGCACACCTCAACTTGTCAGTATAATATTATAAAGCACTTAATATAATATACTATAAAGCAAATTTTTACAATCGTTTTTAATGCTTTTTTAAAAAAATCATTAATCTTTCACTATAAAAGGAGTGTATGAATTATCTATTTAAAGGCGTTGCAACAGCGCTAACAACCCCATTTACAGAAAACGGCATCGATTTTGAGCAATTTGACAAACAAATTAAGCGGCAACTTTCTGCTAAAATTGACGCTTTAATCGTTTTGGGCAC
This sequence comes from Christensenellaceae bacterium, assembly GCA_045133775.1. Classification (GTDB taxonomy): domain Bacteria; phylum Bacillota; class Clostridia; order Christensenellales; family Borkfalkiaceae; genus UBA10281. Next base: position 20,818 of record JBGUUU010000138.1, on the reverse strand, counting down.
AACTGGAGAATCTTCAACCGTCACAAAGCAAGAGCGAAGACAAATTATAAGTTTTGTTAAATCAAGAGTAAAACACAACGTTCCTATAATAGTTGGCACAGGCTCAAATTGCACCAATACTGCTTGCGAACTAACTAAAGAGTCAAAGGAATTGGGGGCAGACGGAGCGCTTGTCGTTACTCCTTATTACAACCTTTGCGAGCAAGAAGGGCTACTTTTACACTATAAAGAAATAGCAAAATGCAAGTTTCCATTTATAGCCTATAACGTTCCCAAAAGAACGGGCGTAAATATTTTACCCAAAACTGCAAAAGCTATTTTAGCATATGATTATGCGATAGGATTAAAAGAAGCTAGCACAGACTTAACTCATGTAAACGAACTTTTTTGCTACTTACAAAACAAGTTCGCAATATACTGCGGGTCGGACCATTTAACCAAACTATTTTTAGAAAACAATAGCTTGGGAACAATCTCTGTTGCGTCAAATATAATTCCTTTCAAAATTAAAGAATTTATAAGTGATTTTGCAACAAATTACGAAAAACATAACATAGATTTAGAGCATTTTTTTAACCCACTTTTCAACCTTTTGTCAACCAAAATAAACCCCATACCCGTAAAGTGTTTAATGCAAATTTTATACAATGAACGGTGCATGTTTAGGCTACCTCTCACCATGCCAAACGACGAATATCTTACATATCTAGAAAACACAATAACCAACTTAAATTTAAACAAGGAGACGCTATGCTAAAAATTATAATTTGCGGAATAAACGGAGCTATGGGCAAACAAATATACGACGTAGCAACAACAAAAAATCACCAAATTGTTTGCGGAATAGACAAAGTTACAATGAGCAATTTTGATTGCCCCGTTTATAACGATTTTGACCAAATAAAACAATTGGCTGACGTTATTGTAGACTTCTCTTCTCCGTCTGTTTTAAGCCCCCTTCTTACCTATGCAACAAGTAATTCAATACCTTTAGTTATTGGCACAACCGGACACTCTAAACCGCAGGAGAAAGAAGTTTTAAGCGCTTCTAAGCAAATACCTATATTTAAGGCTTCTAACACTTCAGTTGGCGTTAACTATTTTATACAACTTTGCTCTTTAGCTTCAAAATTATTCAGTGGCTACGACGTAGAAATTATAGAAAAACATCATAAAAATAAAAAAGATTCGCCGTCTGGCACTGCACGTCTTATATATGATGAAATAGCTAAGTTTTCTACACCTTTAACAAAATCACAAATACACTCTTTGAGGGGTGGCACGGTTGTTGGCGACCATTCAGTTATATTTTTAGGAGATAATGAAAGCATAACGCTAACCCACTCTGCACAGTCGAAAAAGCTATTTGCAGACGGAGCAATTAAAGCGTGTGAGTTTATTACAACTAAAAAGCAAGGTTTTTACACAATGAACGACTTAATATAACCTATAGAAAAATAAAAAAGCTGGAGCGATTGCTCCAGCTTTTAGCATTTAAATCTTAGTAGTTTCCAGTATATTGTTTAGTATATAAAATTTCAATTGTAATATTTGAACTTGCAGTTACAGTAATTGTAGTAACTTCTGTGCCATACGTAACGCCTGTTTCAACTACTCTCCAACCGTTAAAAGCATAGTCTGAAGTAGTATCTTCAGGAATTTCTGGTAAAGTTATTACAACTGTATCACCTAATTCTACAGTCTTAGTTTGTGTTAATACTGAACCGTTATAAGACAATCTATAAGTAACTGTTACAGTTACAAGTTCTGGCTCTGGCTCTGGTTCTGGCTCTGATTCAGGCTCGCTTTCTGGCTCTGATTCAGGTTCACTTTCTGGTTCTGATTCAGGCTCACTTTCTGGCTCTGATTCAGGCTCACTTTCAGGTTCTGATTCTGGCTCAGATTCAGGCTCACTTTCTGGTTCTGATTCTGGTTCTGATTCCGGCTCGCTTTCTAGTTCTGATTCTGGTTCTGACTCAGGTTGACTTTCAGGTTCAGATTCAGGCTCAGATTCAGGTTCAGATTCAGGCTCTGACTCAGGTTGACTTTCAGGCTCTGATTCTGGCTTAGATTCTGGAGTTGATTCTACAATGCTTTCAACAACAGAATCTGATAAAGATTCCGAATCTGGGGTAGTGTCGCCACCTAAACATGAGATTGTAGAAATTGCAAGAACGACTATAAATAAAGTAAAGAGTAACTTTTTCATACTTCTCTCCTTATAATTCTTTTTATATATTTTACTATATAATTTTATTTATGTCAAGAGGAAAAGTCTTTTTAAACAATATAAATTTTCTGTCCAGGGTAAATTTTATCAATTTTGTTGCGTCTCTTTATATTTTTAATTTTTTCGCTGTCATTTTTTGCAATTTTTTCTAGCGTATCACCCGGCTTTACGTAGTAAAGCTCACCATCAATCTTTTCCACGACAATATACTCGCCCGCCTTAACTTCACTCTCTAAACCATTAATTACAATTAACACCTGCATTGTAGTATGAAATTTGTCTGCTATAGACTTTAACGTATCGCCTTTTTCTACCATATATATAAACGTGTTTTTAACGCAAGACAAATCTTGCAATTTTAAGTTATTAATCATAGTTTATTTATATGAATAATAAACTTGTAATATAACGAAATCGTAGAGGTGTATTATTAAAAAGGTTTTTAACACGGTTATTTTAGTAACCACTTTTTCTTGCTTTGAAAGACTGTTAGGTTTTATATATAGAATATTCCTTTCTCACAAACTTGGTGCAGAAGGTCTTGGTATATACCAAATCTCGCTATCTATCTTAGGCCTTTTTATGACTATTACGTCTTCTGGCATACCTATTACCGTATCTAGAATGATGATAAAATATAAACAAGAAAACAAAGCGCATAAAGCTCAAGCAACGGTTACAGCAGGCATTTTAACCACAATTGCACTAAGTATACCCCTTACTCTTTTAGTTTTTTCAAAAAGTGGCATATTAAACCTGCTTTTTTCTGACCCAAGATGTTTACCATTACTTGCAGTAATGATACCAGGGCTTACGTTTACTTCTGTATATGCAGTAATTAGGGGAACGTTTTGGGGTAACAAGCAATTTTTATCGTATAGCATAATCGAGTTTTTTGAAGAAGCCGTAATGCTTATTGCAGGTATTATTTTAGTAAATACTGCAGTTGATTTAACACAAGGCGTTCATATGGCAGGATACGCCGTGCTAATTTCTTACCTGTTTTCTTTTACCGTTTCAATAGTAGTCTTCTTTATAAAAGGTGGAAGATTAAAACTGCCTGCAGATGAATTATCCCCCCTTGTAAAATCTAGCGCTCCTATTACGGCAATGAGAACTTCTACGTCACTTGTCAACACTTTGATTGCAATTATGTTGCCGGCAAGGCTTATTCACGGTGGAATAACGTCAACAACGGCTATGGCTTTATTTGGCAAGGTTTTCGGCATGGCTTTTCCTTTAATTTTTATGCCATCTACACTTATCGGCTCTATTGCATTGGTTTTAACACCTGAAATTTCCGCAAATTACTACTCTAAAAATTATAGAACGTTAAAAAATAACGTTGAAAAGTCTTTGAAAATATCTTGTCTTATCGCTTGCGCAATTATCCCAATTCTTCTTGCGCTCGGCAATCAAATTTGTAACATTATATATTCAGACGAAAGCGTAGGTAGCTACGTTTCTAAAGGCGCAATAATTATGATACCTTTAAGCCTTTCAATCATATCCACTAGCGCCTTAAATTCTTTAAATAAAGAAAAACAGACGCTCCTTTCTTTCTTCGTAGGAGCATCTGCGCTTATTATTTGTATTTACTTTTTGCCAAAATTTATCGGCGTTAATTGCTTAATTTTAGGAATATTTTTAAACTATACGCTAACGGCGTTTATCAACGTTGCATTACTTTCTAAATATATTCCTTTTAAAATCGAAGTAAAAAAACACATCTTCCTATCTTTTTTCTCAATATTACCTACGGCAATTTTGGGAATATTCTTAAGAAAGATACTTGCTAGCGTTTTGGGAGACCTTTTAACTATAATTATTTGTTCGTTTACACTACTTGCTTTTATCGGGCTTACAATGCTCGTTTTGGGGCTTTTAGACTGCGCTATAGACCTAAATAAGCTAGAAAACAAATTAAAGCTCAAGGCTTTTAAAAAAAGGCACTTTTCTAATAACAGGAATTAAAACAAAAAGTATAGCGTAGTTTAATAAGCTAACAAAAATTTGACCTTGAACGAAATATCTCGTAATTAAAAACTTATCAAAAGATGCTTTATTGTAATATGCAACCCACAAAAAAGTGCTATTTATACATAGCGAACAAACAACAAACGTAACGAGTGCAACGATTGCACATTTTATATAAATTATTAAAAGCGATTTATTTTCAAAAAGGTGGAAAATAACACCTGATAAAAGCGCCATAAGCCCTGTTGAAAGACCTATCCATGGCGTATAAGCACCAAATGGGTGAACAAAAAAACCAACCATATCGCCGATAAAACAAGCGATAAAACCAGCGCCACCACCTAATAAAACACCAATCAAGCAAGATACAGACGTCGTTAAGGAATATTGCACAGTTCCAAGTTTAAACTCAAAAAAGATATTACAAACTATAGAAAGGGCTACCATTATTGCTATGTAAGCTATTTTTCTTGACCTTTTTTCTTTTAAAACGAACGGCGAGAAAAATAACCTTTTAACAAAATTAGACATAAAAAAACCTCCCACAAAAAGTAGAGAGACCAAAACAAAAACTTTTGCATTGGATGCGCCAAAAAATCGCAAGGATAACCTTTTCGTCCACGTTCAACATCCCGTTACGTGGCACTTAACGCTTTTTGTGCTACTCTGCTTTTAAATTATGGGTTAATATTAATACTTAAATATTTTTTTGTCAAGCGCTTGTATAACTACGAGCGTTTTTTGCCATAATATTTTTATGATTATCATTTTTATAAGGTCAATAGTCGTTTTTGCAACCCTTCTAATAGTTATGAGAATTATGGGCAAACGTCAAATTGGCGAAATGCAACCGTTTGAACTTGTTATAACTTTGCTTATTTCTGAACTTGCTTGTATACCAATGACAGACGTTTCCGTTCCACTTCTTTACGGCGTAGTTGCAATAGTTGCAGTTTTTATTATGCACCAACTAATATCTATATTACAGCAAACTAGCCAAACTGCAAAACGTATCTTTAGTGGTAAACCATCGCTAGTCCTTAACAAAAATGGTGTGGATTTTTACGAACTACGACAAAACAATATGGACGTTGAAGATTTAATAGAATCTATGCGAACAGCAGGGTTTTATTCGCTTGACGACTTAGATTACGCTATTTTTGAATCAAACGGTAAATTATCCACAAAAGAAAAGATTGATTATGATAAAAACAAAACTGCTCTGCCACTGCTTATAATAAACGAAGGGCAAATAAAAAACAAAAATTTAGACATTATTCAAATGAACGTAAAAGAACTGATGGCTATTTTAAAAGATAGTGGCATTTCTTATTTAAAACAAGTTGGCGTTATGACCATAGACGGTAACGGCAAGGTTTATTTGCAGTCGTTACACTCAAAATACGTTACTTTTAACGTTAAACTAAAGGAAGGTGTAAAATGGTAAAAACAATATATTCTATATTGATATCTATACTAATCTTAGTTTTTGCAGGTGTTGGTGAACAAATTTATTTAAAAAGAACGTTTGATAGCCTACATGAAGATTTTACTATGGCATACCTTAAAATTAAAGATGAAAAAGCCACGACAGACGACGCCAATGCAATTAGAACGAGATGGATTGCTCAAAAGAAAAAACTACACTTTTTTATTTCTCACAACGACATAAAAGAAATGGACTTATGGCTTTCGGAAGCAGTTTCATATTTAAAGCTTGGCAACGTTGAAGAAGCCGTATCAAAGCTAGAAGTGGCAATTCATTTAACAGAGCAAATACCACAGAATTATTTGATTAGATTTGAAAACATATTATAAAAATAGCCACGGCAAAGCCGTGGCTAAAATTTTATCTTTCCTTTTCTAAAAGCCTTTTCATAAACATTGGAAGTCCGTCGTCTTCGTCGTCTAAAACAGGCTCTTCTTCATCTTCTACGTCAAGCTCAAGTTCTGCAAAATCATACGCTGCAGGCTTATTAACGGTAGGAATAACGTTTTCCTTTTGTTCTTCTTGCGGTTTATTCTCCGATTTTGATTGCTCAACTTGAGCAATAGGTTGCTCTTCAATATCTTTTAAAGGTTGCGCGTGCTCTTCTTTTGAAGTTGGCGCAACTCTTTGCTCGTTATAAGAAAATTGAGTTGGGCGAGTAATCTGCTCTCTATACTCAAAACCAGTTGCTATTACCGTTATTTCAATTTGATCTTCAATATCTTCTCTAATATTTGCGCCAAAAATTATGTTTGCAGAAGCATCGTCTACCGTTTCTCTAACAATCTTAGAAATTTCGATAACTTGGCTTAACGTTAAATCTTTGCCACCTGTAACGTTTAAAATTACACCCTTTGCCCCTTCGATAGTAGTTTCTAAAAGTGGGCTATTGATTGCCTTTCTTGCAGCATTTATAACCTTGTTTTCGCCACTTGCCTTACCTACGCCCATATGCGCAAGACCTTGATCTTTAATTATAGTTTTAACGTCTGCAAAGTCTAAATTTATAAGGGCTGGCGTTGCAATAAGGTCTGAAATACCACATATACCTTGACGAAGAGTATCATCTGCAAATTTTAAAGCATCTAACATAGACACGTCTTGCGAAAGCGAACTTAAAAGCTTATCGTTAGGTATAATAACCATAGTATCTACGTATTTTCTAAGGTTTGCAATACCTTTTACTGCATTTTGAAATCTTCTCTTTCCTTCAAATTCAAAAGGCTTTGTTACAACTGCAACGGTAAGACAACCCTTTGCCTTTGCAATTCTTGCAATAACAGGGGCTGCACCCGTTCCTGTTCCACCGCCCATACCTGCAGTTATAAATAAAAGATTTACGCCTTCTAATGCCCTTTCTATTTCTTCTCTAGATTCTTCCGCGGCGTTTGCGCCAATTTCCGGGTCAGAGCCTGCGCCAAGACCACCCGTTAAATTTTTACCAATAACAATTCTATTTTCAGGCGCTGCCTTTGACATCATAAGAGCTTGCCTGTCAGTATTAACTGCAACGAATTCTGCGCTAGTAATGCCAGACTCTATCATTCTGTTTACAGCATTATTTCCTGCTCCACCAACGCCCATTACCTTTATTTTGCAAAGCTGGACGTTTTCAATCGGCTCGTCAGTTTGGTTATAAAAAGAATTAAAATCTATCATAGTGTATTTTCTCCGAAGTTAAAAGCGTTTTAAAAAAATTATCTATTCTCTCTATCGTTTAATGCAAAATTGAGCATTGCAAAAATAGAAGACTCGTTTGGCTTATTATGCATTGGAACTTTAGGGGCTAAAATTTCAATAGGTGCGCCAAGTCTTGTAGAAAGGTGTGACTTTATACCCCTTAAATAGGATAAACCACCACCCGTTAAGTATATTCTCAAATTATCTGCAAAAGAAGATGCGTTTTCTTCTATAAACTCTGCTACAAGCCCAGCAAAAGAATCTACTGCTTCGATTGCAATTTCGTTTACGTCGTCACAAGAAAACTCCATATCCCCGTTATCGGTAATAATCGTATACGTCGCGTTAGAAGAAAGGCTATGCGCAAAATTGATTTCACGCTTAAGCATCTCTGCATCGTTTACAGTCAAATTAAAATTCTTGAGCATATAGAACGTTAAATAACCACCACCGAAGTCTTCGCAACATTCTGCAAGTATTCCGTTGCCCAAATGCAACGTAAGTTCTGACGTAATATACCCAACGTCGATAATAAGCGAAGGAAACTCTCTATCTTCTCTTTTTAAGAGATATTCGCCTTCAGCTTGTCCCACAAAGACAAATCTAACGTCTTTAACTTTAAGCTTTAACAATATTCTACGAACTAAGTTTGTAAAGCTCTTTTCGCACAAGAAATACGTGATAGCTCCACCTAAAACTGAAGAAACAACGCCGACTGGGTTTACTGCTCTTCTGTTATCGTCTAAAGTAAAATATATTTCACTACAACCAATAACTTCTTGTCCGTCGCCTTCAACCTTAGCTTTGCCGGCATTTAATAAACCTTCTACGTCTTTTTGCTTGATTTTTCTCGGTCTGCCTAAAGATATTCTATACTTTTTATTTTCAAGACCAATAAAAACACCTGGAACGCTAACGTATATTTCGTTTGCAGCGCCACCTATAACGTCAAAAACGTCTTCTAAGGCTTCAACGACTGCTCTTTCAAAGTCTTTCTCATCAAAAAATTTACCTTCTGCAAAGCCTTCGTATGGCTTAACTGCTTGTCCTTTTACGGCAAAGGTGTTATTTACACCTTTTTCACCTGCGATAGCCGTTATCGCCGACGAGCCTATATCTAAAACTGTAACTCCTTTAAATGCCATTTTTTACCCCTGTAAATTATTCTGCGTGCTTTATAACGTGTTCTATTGCTATCTCTTTGCTAACCTTTGTGTAAACTAAAAGATAGCCTGTTCTCTTTTGACTTTCCGTAAGCGCATTATACGCGCTTTCTACTTCGCTAGCCTTTGCCACAAGCGCAGATGCTTCCGTAGGGTTTATTGCTCCTACTGCAGAAGGCTGAGAATTTGCAAATGAAAATTCTATTACGACGCCTGTTTTCGTGTTAAATCTAATCCAATTTCTAACACCTATCACAGTTACGTCTTCAATTAAATTAACACCATCGCTAAACCCTGCAAAGATGGCAGTCGTATAACCGACTAAAGCATCGCTATCTGCGCCAATTTTTTGACCTAATTTTAAGGTTTCTTCTCTAAGGCTTATGTCTTGCAAGGTGATTTTAATTATTTCATCGCCGAGCATATCGCCATCTGAAACCTTCTTAAGCAAATAATACTCGTTATCGGTAACGTAATATTCGCCGTTATAAAGTATTGCAAATCTTTCTTTTCTTTTGGCAACTTCTATTTTAAGCCTATCAGGAAAAACCTTTGTAACGCTCTTAACGTTTATGTAAGGGTCTTTTGAAAGAGTTGCTATAACGTCTGATTCTTTTACCGAATAATACGATTTACCCTTATAATTAGCTTCGATTACAGAATTTACCTTTTGATACGTTTCAATCTCTTCAGTCTCTTCTGCAACTACGTAAATTTCAACGTGCCTTATTTGCAAAAGCCAAACGAAAGAAAGTATCGTGGCTAAAACAAACACGAGTATCGTACTAATTAAAATTATGCCTTTGTGTTTCATATTTTTCTCCGTATCAATAGCTTTCTCGCCTAATTTTTGCGCCTAGTGAAGAAAGCTTGTCTTCCAATTTGTAATATCCCCTATCGACGTGCAGAACGTTGCGAATTTCCGATTCTCCTTCTGCCGAAAGAGCACCTATAACAAGCGCTGCACCACCCCTTAAATCACCTGCGGTCACCTTTGCGCCATGCAACTTACACCCTTCAATCAAACAGAGATTATTGTAAATTTCAACGTTAGCGCCAAATTGCTTGAGTTGGTCTACGTAAGCAAACCTTTTAGGAAAGACCTTTTCGACTATTGCCGTAACACCGTTTGCAGAGCTAGAACATGCTACAAGTTGGGGTTGAAGATCGGTTGGGAATTCTGGATAAGGGCCTGTTACGACCTTGCCAAATCCTACGATTGGGCGAGAAAACCCTATATAATATATATTACCATTAATACTATGTATTTTGCAAGCGTTATTTTTAAAAATTTCATTTTTAACAAACGATTTTCTTATACCGCTCAAATCAATTTCAAGTTCTCCACCAACACTTGCCGTAGCGTATAGCAGAGTGCCTAATTCTATTCTATCTGCAGAAGGTAAAATCTCTATTTCTTCACGCGTTGAAAGAGCGCAACTCTTTATCGTTATAACGTCTGTGCCCGCCCCCTTAACTTTTGCGCCTAACAAATTTAAATACCTTTGCAAATCTACAATTTCAGGCTCTTTAGCGCAGTTTTTGAGCACGGTTACACCTTCAGCTCTTAAAGCTGCCATCATTAAATTCTCGGTTGCACCAACACTAGGAAACCTAAGCGTTACGTTATTTGCAGTAAGTTTTTGACCGTAAAAGACCTTTTCTTCCCCTTCTACCACGTTGACACCTAAAGCCCTTAAACCATCAACGTGAATATCTATAGGCCTTTCGCCAATATTACACCCACCCGGCATTAGAATAGACGCGCAACCAAACCTACAAATTAAAGCGCCAACAATAAATAAAGAAGCTCTAATTTCTGCAGTAAGACTTTTAGGCAAAACCCAACTACTGACGGTTGACGTATCTATACAAAGAGTATCTTCTTCAAAATAGTAATCCCCACCGAGCGACTTTATTATCTCACACATAATAAGCACGTCTTTTATTTTAGGGCATCTTTTAATTCTTGTTTTTCCACTTTTTATAACGCTTGCAGCAATTAATGGCAATATCGAATTTTTTGCAGATTGTAATTGAACTTTTCCGTTAAGTCTTTGCCCACCGCTGATTATGAACTTATCCATTTTTTCTCCACATACAGATACTCTATTTTATGAGCGCTTGCAATAAAAAAGTTAATATCTTCTCGACACGTTAAAAACGACACCGTATGCAAATAAAAAAGTGATTAGCGACGTATTACCTGCAGAAACAAGTGGCAATGGCAACCCAGTTGGTGGAATGCTACCCGTTACCACCAAAGCGTTTACAAGCGACTGAATACCAATAATTGCAGAGATACCAGTTGCAAGTATAAAACCGAAATAGTCCTTGCTATTAACAGCAACCCTTATACCCCTTATAACAATAAATGCTATTAAGCAAAATAGGGCTATAAGTCCAATAAAGCCTATTTCTTCACCTATCACCGCCAATATAAAGTCGCTTTCAGAAAAAGGTAAGAATCTAAACTTTTGCCTTGAATTAAAAAGCCCTACGCCAAACCATCCACCAGACCCTAAGGCGTATAACGATTGTATTAGTTGATACCCTTCTCCCTTAGGCGATGCCCACGGATTTAAAAAGGCAGACAACCTATTTAACCTGTAAGGCTCGGCCATTATTAAAAGTGGTATACAAGCAATTATTGGTGTTAAAACAATTAAAAAATGCGAGATTTTCATACCTGCAATAAATAGCAATGCAAGCATAAGCAAACCAAAGCAAACCGTTATAGACATATTTGGCTCTAAAATGATACATAAGCAAATGATAGCGCCAACTAAAACAACTGGTATAACACCTAAAAAACTTTTAGACCTAAGCGGATTTTTATCAAAATAAGTTGCGACGAAAATTATGTAGCATATTTTAGCAAATTCTGATGGCTGTATAGTTACACCACCTATTTTTATCCATCTTGTTGCGCCGTAGTTCGAATAGCCCAAAGGAGTAAAAACTAAAACTAACAATATCAAAGCAACAATAATTACTAAATATCCTATCTTCTTATATTTTCGATAATCAAAGCACGCGCCAAAAATCATAGCGCAATAGCCTAGCAAAAGCCCTACTAGGTGTTTTTTTGCAACGTAAAACTCGTCGCTAAAGCTAGCATTTGAAGAGTATTTACTAGCAGAGTAAACAAATACAAGACCAATTAACGATAATGCTATTACCGAAAAAAGGAGAGGATAATCTCCACTCCTTTTACGATTATTTTCCCCTTTTTCTAGCTCTAGGCTACTCATTAAAACTCTCCACGTAACGAATAAACTCATCTCCCCTATGCTCAAAATCACTAAAACAATCAAAACTACTACAAGCAGGGCTTAAAAGCACGCAGTCGCCATCTTTAGCAACAAGCTTGGCAACGTCTATCGCCGTATAAAAATCAGAAACCATTGAAAAATTATGATAATTAGCCTTAAGCGCTCCTTCTAAAAGCCTATATCTACTCTCGCCAGTTAAAACTACGCTCTTTACTCTACTGCTTTTTATCTTTTCAAATAAGCTATCATAGGCAATTCCCTTATCTTTTCCACCTAAAATTAAAATAGTTGGCTTCGAAATCGCGTCTATAGCCTTGCAGGTAGCGTCAATATTAGTCGCTTTAGAATCGTTTACGTAATCAACCCCTTGCTTTGTTGCTACGTATTGAATTCTATGCTTAACCCCCTTAAAAGCTTTTATACCCTGCATTATCTTTTCACAAGAAAGACCTATTGAAAAAGCAACGCAAACAGTTGCTAAAAAATTTAATATATTATGCTCGCCACCAAAAGGTAAATCTTTTACGTCGGCAATTTCTTTACCCTTAAAATATATTTTATCTTCATCAACGTAACAACCATTGACCTTTGTTTTTATTGAAAAATATAAAATCTTAGCCTTTGTCTTTTCTCCTAATTTTTGAACTAACGGATCGTCGTAGCAAAGAACTGCATATTCGCTTTCTTGAAGATTTTTCAATATTCTACTCTTTACGTATAAATAGTTTTCCATATTGTAATGCCTTGACAAGTGATCAGGCGTAACGTTAGTTATAACTGCTACGTGTGGGCAAAAAGCGTTTACTGTTTCTAACTGAAAGCTAGAAGTTTCTACAACGAAGAAACTATCCCCTTTATCGCTATCAACCATCGAAACGAACGGCGTGCCGATATTTCCACACAAAACCGAATTTACCCCTGCGCTTTTTAAAACCGTGTCTATCATTGTGCAAGTAGTAGTTTTACCGTTTGTTCCCGTTACTGCAATTATAGGCGATTTACAAAATAAATAAGCAAGCTCTAGCTCGCCTATAATTCTCTTGTTTAACTTTCTTGCCCTTACTGGCAAATCGTGATCGATAGCAACTCCGGGGCTTAAAACAACGACGTCTATTTCCGGCAACAAATCAAAAACTTCTTTTTTGTTAACCCACACAGCCCCTTCTTGCTCTAACCTTTTACAATCTTCTATAACTTTTGAATTTTCATTATCGTCATAAACGTAGCACTTTGCGCCTTTTGATAACAAAAACCTTGCGCTTGTCATCCCGCTTTTAGATATGCCTACAACGATAAATTTATCTTGCTTTAAATACATAACGCCCCCATTACAGATAAGAAATTATGCAGATTAAACCCAAAAAGAGAGTTATTATTTTATAAACAACACATATTTTGCTTTCATCATAGCCCTTTTGTTGAAAATGATGATGAAGTGGCGCCATTAAAAAAATTCTCTTTTTAGTCTTTTTATAATATGCAACCTGCATTATTACTGATATGCTAGAAAGCACGTAAATTATACCTATAATCGGTATAAAAAGTATATTCCCACTGACAATTGTTACGATAGCAGCAAACCCACCTAATGCAAGCGAACCTGTATCTCCCATAAAAACCGTTGCCTTATGAGTATTATACAGCAAATACCCCACTATTGCCCCTGCTAAAGAAAAGCAAAGAAGAGCCAAGTTTTTATATTCTGCGCTTATCATTAAACCACTCGTAGCAGGTTTTTGTAAGTGTATTATAACGCCAATTGCAATAAAAAAGATATATGTTACACCACCGGCAAGTCCATCTAAACCATCAGTCAAATTAACGCTATTGGTCGTTGCAATAAACACGAAAACGCATAGTGGCACAAACCAAAAGCCAATACTTATAGTATTATTTAAAAATGGCAAATTAATTTCTGCAAAACCCCTTGTTATAGTAACGATAGCAACAATAATGGCGATAACCAACTCAAAAAAGGTCTTTTGATAAACACCAAGACCTTTATTTTGCTTTAATTTAATTTTAATAAAATCGTCGATAAATCCAACAACCATATAACTAACGCCAACAGCAATGCAAACAAAAGCAAGATATTTGCTACCATTTGCAAATATAAAGAACGAAATTATTGATGCCAAGATAAAAATTATTCCACCCATAGTTGGCGTGCCACTTTTATAGTTATGCTCTGTAACGTAGTTTAAAATGCTTTGCCCGAGCTTAAATTTTCTAAGAATAGGAATTAAAAACCATCCAATTACAATAGAAAAGCAAAGAGCAACTAAAAATACGGATAAATACTCCTTCAAAAATTAACCCTCCGTTAATTTTATATAATCTAAAATTTCTTTTTTGTCGCTAAAATATCTTCTTTCGCCTAATACTTCTTGATATTCTTCAGCCCCTTTACCTGCAACCACTAAAACGTCGCCTTCTTTTACCTTATCAAGAGCGTATCTTATAGCAGTTTTTCTATCCTTTATCGTTATGTAATTATACGTTGTTTGCTTTATTCCCAACTCTATCTGCCTAATAATGGCACATTCGTCTTCAAACCTAGGATTATCACTTGTAATTATAGTAAAATCTGCTATATTGCCTGAAATTTTACCCATAATAGGTCTTTTTTGTTTTTCTCTATTTCCCCCACAACCAAAAACGCAATAAAGCTTGCCACTACAAATTTTTTTCATCGAAGTAAGCGTTTGGTATAGTCCGTCTGGTGTGTGAGCGTAATCAACAAATACGTTACACCCCTTAACGCTCGCTACAAGCTGTGCCCGACCTTCTATCGGCTTGATTTTTGAAAGAGCTTTTTCTATTTGATAAGCGCCTACACCAAAAGTTGCGGCAACAGACGCGCAAGCAAGCGTGTTATACACGTTTACTTTTCCATATAATTCACACTTTATATCATATATAACGTCAAATAGGTTTATAACGTATTTTATGCCGTTTATATTTTCTTCGACGTCTATAGCGAAAACGTCTGCAGGATTGTTTATTCCATAAGTTATAACCTTTCCACTTGCAGTTGCTAAAATTTCTCTACCTACTTCGTCGTCGCTATTTATAACCATATAACTGCTTTTTTTGCCGTCAAAAATGCTTGTTTTAACCCTTTTATAGCTTTCAAAATCGGCAAAATAGTCTAAATGGTCTTCTGTGCAATTAGTAAATATTAAAGAGTGAAAGAATATCCCTTCGCATCTTCTTTGAACAATTGCTTGCGCTGAAACCTCCATAACAAGTATTTCAACGCCAACTTTTACCATATCGTGTATAAGCCTATATAGGATTAAACAACTTGGTGTTGTAAGCGAAGTAGAATAAATGTTACCCTTATAATACGTGCCGATTGTGCCTGTAACGCCTACTTCATACCCACCTTCTGTAAGCAATTTAGATAAAACGTGACATATAGTTGTTTTTCCGTTTGTGCCAACCACACCTACTATTCGTATATCTTCTTGTGGGTTACCATAAAACGCTTTTGCGATTTGCGCCGTAGCCTTTTTAATATCTTTCACAATAATTGTGCAAAGATTAGTTGAAACTTCTTTTTGGCTAACTATAACTACGCCACCTTTATTTTCAACTTCTTTAATAAATTTGTCACCATCTGTCTTTTCGCCCTTTACACATATAAATAAGAAGCCTTTTTCTATCTCTTTTGAATTATCTGTAATGCCATTTATTTCACAAGGCAACTCGCCTTTTATCTCTTCGAAGTCTATTTGTTTTATAAGCGTTTTAAGTTCCATACTAACTCCCAATTATCACTAAAATCAATTATATTTACTGATATTTTTACAATTTATTATCCCTTGAAAAATCTCTTTTGCAAGTGGCGCTGCAACCGTTGAACCATACTGTCCACCTATAGGCTCGTCAACTATAACTAACGCCAAATATTCAGGATTATTGGC
The DNA here is from genome assembly GCA_045133775.1 of Christensenellaceae bacterium. GTDB lineage: Bacteria > Bacillota > Clostridia > Christensenellales > Borkfalkiaceae > UBA10281. The sequence continues at coordinate 5,075 of JBGUUU010000138.1, read as the reverse complement.
AGGGAAAAAGCCAATAAAACTCATTACGTATTTACCTTGAGAAATAACTCCGTTTTCATATTTTTGAGCAGTTCCTGTCTTTCCGCCAACCCTGTAGCCTTCAATAAACGCCTGCTTACCACTTCCGTTTTCCACAACGCCTTCTAGATAACCTGCGAGTATTTTAGAAGCTTCTTCACTTATAACCGTGCGTTTTAATTTTTCGTTTATAATTTCTGCTACCATACCGTATTTATCACTTATTTCACTAACAAAATACGGCTCAAAGTATCTACCGCCATTAACTGCGGCGGCAGTTGCCATAGCGAGCTGAATTGGCGTCACAGCAATAGTTTGCCCAAAAGAAATTCTAGCTAAATCTCCAGCTTTTACAGCCCACTCTGGCACAACCATACCAAGCGCTTCACCTGTAAAATCAACCCCTGTGCATTGTCCGTAGCCAAAAGCATTTATATACTCATACATTTTCTCTCTGCCCAAGGAAAGAGCAATATCAACAAAACAAGGGTTGCAACTATTATTTAGCGCCATTGCTAAATTTTCGTTAGCGTGTCTACCGTTTTCGTGGCTACTCCAACACTTTATCTTTTTACCGTCCACGTATCTATATCTACTAGAATTAAATACGTAATCGTTTGAAAAAGCTTTTGGATTACCCTTCAAATATTCTTCAATATTAGCAGCGGCAGTTAAAATTTTAAAGGTTGAGCCTGGCTCGTATGAATCAACTATAAGCGAGCATCTACCTAATTTATTAAGCAAATCTATATCATCTCTTGGCAAATCGTTTAAATCGTAGCAAGGATATTGACTCATAGCCAAAATTTGACCGTTTTGTGGGTTTATCACTATTGCAGACGCCGACTTTGGAGTGTATTCGCTATAAGCCTTTTCAATTACAGCATCGCAAATACTTTGAATTTCATAATCTATGGTCAATTTAACGTTTAAGCCGTCTGTTGCAGGCAAATAACTGGCATTTTTATTGTTAATGTCTTTACCAACTAGGTCTGCTTCGTATAAAATCTCTCCATCGTAGCCCCTTAAATATTGGTCGTAAATCTTTTCTAACCCAGTAGACCCCACCCCGTCGCTTGAAGTATATCCTAAAACTTGGCTTAGACTTTTGCCATAAGGATAAACTCTCGTGTAGTCTGGACAATAATAAACGCCTTGCAAGGTATATTGCCTTAGCTTTTCTATTTCAACGTTATCAACTCTCTTCTTAACTGTTATAACTGAATTGGACGATTTGGTTATTTTTGAATATATTTCATCCTTATCAATGCCGAGCGTTGAAGATAAAACGGTTGCAACTTCGCTAGCGTTTACAACAGATCTAGCCCTTATAAAAACAGAATAAGTTTGATTATTATCGGCTAGAATAACGCCGTTTCTATCAGTTATAACGCCCCTTTTAGCAACTAACGGCAATTCTCTCGTCCATTGGTCAATAGCTTTAATTTGAAGATTTTTACCCCAAATTATTTGAATATAAAAAAGCCTGCCTAAAATTGACAAAAAAATAAAGGTTATTGCGCAGATCAGCGCGAATAACCTCTTTCGTAAAATATTAACGTTTAATGTTTTTATAGTATTATCTCCAAATTATGCTTTTTCCATACCCATTTCAATAGCCTTATCAATTATGTTTTCTTCGCTCATAGCATAGTCGAGCTCATCCATAACTGCAGTATACTCTTGGTTCAAGTTTGCTACTTGTGAAGTGTAATTATCGATTGAATTATCAAGATTTTTGAGCATTCTTGAATTGATAACGATAAGTGACAATATAGTAGCAACAACGAGAGAATAAACGGCTACTAAAAGCTTTGCTTTTGTGTTAATTTTATAATTCTTTTCAACTTTATTTTTGCTCTTATTTTTTAAACGGAGATCTTCATAAACTTCAGTATTTGCCTTTTCAAACTGCATAGTTGTAGTAGAAGGCATAATATCTTCGTTCAAAGTTTCACGGCGAGCATCAACCTTGGCTGGCGCTACAGTAGAAACCAACTCCATAGTAGGGGTTTGATATTCCATTTTCGTTTTAGTAACAGTAGTATTGCTTTTCTTGTTGAAAGCAAACAATTCTTCGTAACCGCCTCTTACGATATTTTCGGTAACGTTTGTAGTCTTTGTCTTTTCTTTAACTAAAGTATTGTTTCTGCTGTTATTATACATATTCTCTCTCCCCTGAATATATAATTAGATTTTTTCTATAATTCTTAGTTTTGCGCTATGTGAACGAGAATTTTCTTCACACTCTCTATCGCTTGCCTCTATCGGTTTTTTAGTTAATATCTTTATCTCCCTTTTTTTACCACAAACGCAAATAGGAAATCTCTTATCACAGATGCAATCTGTTTCTAAATCCTTAAACGTTTGCTTAACAATTCTATCTTCTAACGAATGGAAGGTTAAAACAACAAGTCTTCCGCCCTTTTTTAGTCTTTTTACTATATCTTTAAGGCATTGACCAAGACCGTCTAGCTCTTCGTTAACTTCTATTCTTATAGCTTGGAACACCTTTTTTGCAGGATGTCCGTTTTGCTTGAATTTGTAAGGGATACTTCTATCGATTATCTTTACTAGTTCACCTGTTGTATCGATAGGTTTTATCTTTCTTTCTTCACATATATTCTTTGCTATGTTATCGGCGAACTTTTCTTCACCATAGACAGAAAATATATATGAAAGCTTTGATTTTTCGTAATAATTTACAACTTCCCAAGCACTTTTCCCACTTGACTGGTCCATTCTCATATCAAGCCTTATTTCATCGCTTAAATAAGAAAAACCCCTTTCTCTATTATCAAGTTGATAAGAGCTTACGCCCAAATCTAAAAGCGCGCCGTCGATTTGAGAAATATTCTCTTCATCTAACACGGAAATTATATTTTTAAAATTTGTGTTATAAAGCTTAAATCTACCGTTAAACTCTTTGAGTTTTTCTTCGGCATTTTTAATAGCATCTTTATCCAAATCCGTTGCGATAAGGCGTCCGTTTGGCGCTGTTCTTTTTAATATTTCAAAAGAATGACCAGCCCCACCGAGCGTACCGTCGAAGTAAATGCCTTCAGAACTTAAATTAAGACCTTCTAAACACTCTTCTTTCATAACGGAATAGTGAACGAATTTCATTAAGACAACCTCGCTGAAAGTAAAGCCATATATTCTTCAAACGTCTTCTTAGAAGTAAGAGCTTCTCTACGCTCTTCGCTCCAAATTTCAAGCCTGTTCTTTACACCTACGGTTACAACGTTCTTTTCTATACCAGCATACTCAAGAAGAGAATTAGGAAGAAGAATTCTACCTTGGTTATCTTCTTCTAAAACTTCAAAAGACGCCATATATACTGAAAGCGCAAGTTGTGTTTGAACGTCGAATTGTGGAAGATTGTTAAACTTCTCAATCATTTCAGCATATTCGCTGTAAGGAAGAACGTAAATACAAGGAGTTACGCCCTTACTAAAAACCAACTTTTCAGAGATGTCACTCTTGAACTTTGCCGGGATTCTTATTCTGTTTTTTGCATCCAATTGGTGGTAATGCTCACCCGAAAAACACTTCAAAAGATAAACTCCTTGCCTTAGTATACATTCATTATACATCATTGTTTGACCACTGTCAACTACTTTTGTTAAAATTTTTAATATTTTTTATAAAAAAAAGGCTTGCTTTTAGCCATCGCTAACCACAAGCCAATTTAAATATTTTCTATAGAATATCGAAAAATCCTTTAAAATAAAGGGATTTTACTCTTTCTGCGCCCTTACCGATAAAACACACTTCATTGCGGTGGTCAAGTGTGTTAAAAGTGGTCACAGAAAACACAATTTTTTCAAAAGCATCGTCTTCACCACTCAAAAACTGTGAAATTGGAAATATTTTTTTAAACTTTTTGACCACTAACGGATAGTGAGTGCAACCGAGCGAAACAAAATCGTAATCTCTATCCACCCCAACAAACCGTTTTTCCAAATCAATTTCTTCGCCAGATAGAACGTGCTTTTCAATCTCTTCTGCAAGCCCCGAAAGCGGCATTACGTCAAGCCTTGAATTAGCAGCTTTTAGTTCTTTTACGTAATCGCTTTTTGCAGTTGCCACCGTGCAAAGTAAAAGCCCCTTTCCCACATTTTTTACCTTAGGTAAAACCTTTACGATTTCCCCACCGACGGCCCATTTCTTTTTAGCTGTGTTAGTTGACAACGTATTGCAAGCAAAAACAACCGTTTTGGGGCAAAACGGCATAAACTTTTTTAAATTTGTTTCAGCTATTTTTTCTAACTCTTCTTTAGTCTTATTCCCATATGGCAAATTATCAAAATCCGCATAATATAATAATGTTTGACCATTAAGGCTTTTATCTAGCCTTTTAAAAAGACCTAACCCACCTATTCCACTATCACAAACGACAATACATCTTTTATCCATATGGCAATATAATTATGTTATAAATAGGCGCAATATAACAAAACTAAAAAATTTTTCAAATTTATTAAAAATAAATGTTAAAAGGGGCGAAATATCCTTGCCAAGTTAGATTTTTTGTGATAGAATATGACTACTGTAAATTTGTTTTTAAATAAAGGAGAAATAAAGTGCCTAACATTAAATCTGCTAAAAAGCGCGTACTTGTAAGCGCAAAGAAGAACTTAATTAACAAAAACAACAAGTCTGAAGTTAAAACTGCAATCAAAAAGCTCAACGCTGTTATTGATTCTGGCAACTATGAAGAAGCTGTTAAACTCTACCCTGCAACTGCATCTTTAATCGACGCTTCAGTTTCTAAGGGTGTTTATCACAAGAATACTGCTGCTAACAAGAAGTCAGGTCTCGCAAAGAGAATTAACGCTCTTAAAAAAGACTAATTTGAATAAAAAAATTTTACCGCAAGTTCCAAAAGGGATTTGCGGTATTTCTTGTATAAAAAATTTTTAACGTTATTACATAAAAAGTCCGTTGCTCACGCAACGGACTTTTGCTTGATATAAAGAAAAACCACGCGATAGTCGCGTGGTTCAGTAGAGGTTTACCGATGAGTATTGAAATGAAAACTCCGATTGTGTATA
>JBGUUU010000137.1:0-16074 GCA_045133775.1 Christensenellaceae bacterium | reverse complement strand
TGTTTTTAATAAAACAATTTTAACATAAATATTTACATATAGCAATTAAAAAACGCGGAGCGACGTTAATTTTCGCTCCGCGTATATACATATTTTAACTAGTCTTCTTTATTTTTTGCAAATTTCTTACCAAATGAAAAGAAACTGTGCCCGATATAAGAAATAACCATACAAATAAGGGTTACTACAACCGTGTAAACAAGGTGCATCTTTATATATTGCTTCGCAAGTAACGTAAGACCAAAATTTACACAGTATTGTAGAGCGCAAACGCCGACAAAGCGCGCAATCTCTGCAAAAGATTTTTCGCTAGACTTAAAGGTAAAAAACTTGTTCCAAAGATAGCTATTTATCGTGCCCACGGCATAGCCGATAACCGTTGCCCAAAAATTTTGAATAGCAGTTATATCGGTTTGATCAAACAAGCCGTAACCCATAATAAGATAGCATATAAGCGTTGTGCCCATACCAACTGCGGTATTTAAGCACCCAACGAACAAAAACCTTACCTTTTTATCATTATAAAGTTTTAAAATTAAATTCTTTAACCCTTTTTTCATACTGCAATTTTACTATTTTTAGCCTTAAAAGTCAATTGATATACCTACATTGCCAAAAAGTCTTGAATTGCACCATACATTTTCTCATGCCCTTGCCCGTTAGGATGTATTCCGTCTTGGCACATCAAGCCCTTAAAATCGTTTGATAATAAAAAACTACGCCGTAAATCAATAACCGCTGCACCATGCGAATAAGCGTTTTTCAAAATCTCGTTGTTAAATTCTTCTTGATGGCGATGAATTGTGTTAAAGTCCCCTTTAAAAAACTCAAGCACCCTACTTTTATCTGCTAACGAGCCTATAACGCGATTAAAAAACCTTTCGGAATCGATAGGAACAATCGTGCAAGCAACAACCTTTACACCTGCGCCACGTAATCTTTTAACAGTTTCGCCGTAAAGCGAAGAAAACTCTTGGATGGAAGTTTGGCTATCATGACTTTGAGAAGGGTTTTCGGCAACCTTTTTCCAATCGAAATCGGCATCGTTGCCACCAAGTTCTAAAACTGCAACTTCTTGCCCGTCGCCACGAAGTTCATTTATATATTTATCTATAATACCCTTTTTGCAAAGCCTTTTTAGCGATTGCCCGTAAACCGAACGGTTATCAACTTTAAGACTGTGTTCCTTTTCAAATAGTTCTACCGCACCACAAGATATCTTTTCGATTTTGCCGTTATCGGTAGTTATTCCTTTTCCTATAGAGTCGCCAAATACGGTAATTTTTAAGTTTTTAATTTCTTTCATACGCATCTCCTTTTGCCTAGCTTTTGCCGCAAAGCTTTTTTAACTTAAGTGTATCCATTTTGGCAAAAATTTCAACCTACTTCATATCAGGGTGGCTATAATTGGTAGTAACTAAAAGTAGAATTGTTTAATTTTCGACTCTACTCACAGTAGAATAGCCCTTTTTTACGCTAAAAAACTTGATTTTTGACGTTGCTTATGGTAAAATAGTGTTGACAATACAACAATTTAATATTTTGATGCGTTTTGCATTAAAATTTATAGAGGTTTTATTTTGAACGATATAAAATCAAATTTTGCGCAAAATTTAATAAACCTTAGAAAGCAAATGAAGATTACTCAAGTTGAATTTGCTGAGAAAATCAACTACTCTGATAAAGCAGTTTCCAAGTGGGAAAGGGGCGAATCTATTCCAGACGTTGCAGTTTTAAAAGGTATTGCAGATTTCTTTGGTGTTACAATCGACTTTATGATAAGCGAGCATTCTAACGAAGAAACTATAACTCAAAAGACAAATTACGAAAAGGCGGCCCACAATAAAAACCACCTTTTAATTTCGGCAATAGTTGTCGTTGCCGTGCTTGTTTGCGCTCTTTCAGTTTTCGTTTCTCTGCAATCTGTATCGCCACAATATTTACAATATAATATCATTGGTTGCTTTATTCTTCCGCTTCCTGCGTACTTTATTTTATTGCTCATTTTCAGTTCTGTTTGGACAAGAAAGCGTTTGTGGAAGATAATATTTATTTCATTTTTAATTTGGTCTTTGCTACTCGACGCATACTGCATTGTTTGGATAGCAACGAACCAAAAGGCTGTGCTCGTGTTCATAATCGGTATACCTACTCAAATTATAACTTTAATGAGTTTTGGCATAATAAAAGTAAAACCACTTAGACACAACAAAGAGGAATCTAGTAACGAAATTAGCGAATAATCGCACTATATAGCAACTTATGGAACTTTACGAATACTTTTTAATATATATCTTAGTTTTATCTGTAATTACTTTTATAGTTTACGCTATAGATAAAATCAAAGCGCAGACTAAGGCTTGGAGAATACCAGAGAAAGTCCTTTTAACCTTATCTTTTATAGGTGGTGCTTTAGGTGGACTTATTGCAATGTATACGGTAAGACACAAAACGAAGCATTGGTATTTTACCTTAGTTAACGTGCTTAGCATTGGTATACATTGTTTTATCGCTATATATTTATTTAATTTAGTGTAAACTTTTTGCTTACACTACATATTTGCGAACGTGGCGGAATGGCAGACGCGCAGGTTTCAGACGCCTGTGGGCAACCGTGTGAGTTCAAATCTCATCGTTCGCACCAACAAAACACCCTAGCGGTGTTTTTTTTAACCACTTTAACCAGTCAAACCCTTGACAAATATAATCTTGCATCTTATAATAAACTCACCATAAAGAGTGCGTAAGGGACAGCCCCGTTGACCGCACAGCAACCTACTTTATAGCAAGGTGCTAAAGGCTGAAACGATGGGCAATATTGCGAATAAAGCCTATCGTTTGCGATGGGCTTTTCTTTTGTCTTTTTATGGAAAAACAAGGAGGCATTTATTATGCAAAACTACAAAGACGTATTAAAGGAAGAAGAAAGGGTTTGGTTTGAAATCGACCCTGAAAGAACAGAAGAATTTTTAACTTGGGCAAAAGAAATTGGCTTAACGTGGCTAAACGGCAAAGAAATAGAGCCACAAAATGGAGCAAACTTTTTCCATTTTTCAGTTACAAACCAAGGCAAACTTTCTAACGTGCCGTATTTTGTTTGGATAGCAGAAAAGTTTGAAAACGTAAAAAAATACTACTTCCCAGAATACAAAAAAGGCAATCTAATATCCCCTAAAGACTTTTTTAAAGCTACAAAAGGCAAGATTGGCGATACCGACCTAAAATAAATTTTATAAAAAGTTAGACTTTTTAACGTTTTTTTGCTATAATATAGACAATAAATATTTATAGGTTTATAAAATTGAAGGACAAAACAAAGAAAAAACTCTCATCATTTCAAATAATAATGCTTGGTTTTGCAGGAGTAATACTTATAGGCGCACTACTTTTAATGCTACCTATATCATCTAAATCCCGTGATTTTACTCCGTTTTTAGATTCTCTCTTTACGTCGACTTCTGCAGTTTGCGTAACTGGGTTAATAGTTTACGACACGGCAACTCACTGGTCAATATTCGGGCAATCGGTTATATTGTTACTTATACAAATCGGTGGATTAGGCGTTATAACGGTTGCAACTTCGCTTGCAATACTGTCAGGCAAGAAGCTGGGGCTTTTCGGCAAAGAAACTATGCAAAGCTCTATTTCCGTGCCAACCTTAGGCAACATTGCCGAGCTTACAGGCTTTATTTTAAAAGGTGTGTTTATAATAGAACTTTTAGGCGCACTTATAATGATGCCAACCTTTATAATTGATTTTGGCGCAAACGGTGTTTGGATGGCTTTTTTCCATTCAATTTCGGCATTTTGTAATGCAGGGTTTGACCTTATGGGTGGTTCTAGTGGGCAATTCTCTTCTCTTACCTATTATAAAACAAACCCTATTATAAACCTTACGGTAATATCTTTAATTTTAATAGGCGGTATAGGCTTTTTAACTTGGGAAGATATTGTAAAACACAAGTGGCGTTTTTCAAAATATAGGTTTCAAACAAAAGCCGTTCTTTTAATTACTGCCATTTTAATAGTTTTTCCAACAGTATACTTCTTCTTTGCAGAGTTTAGCGAATTGCCTATTGGAGAAAGATTACTTCTTTCACTTTTCCAAACCGTAACACCTAGAACTGCAGGATTTAACACGGCAAACCTTGGCGCAATTAGCCAAACGGGAATACTAATTATGATTTGCTTAATGCTTGTTGGTGGCTCTTCAGGTTCTACTGCAGGTGGTATGAAAATGACAACCACCACCGTATTGTTAGCATCAACCGTTTCTGTTTTTAGGCGCAAAAACAATACTGAAATATTAAAGCGCAGAATTGATGATGAAACAGTTAAAAGCTCTATAGCAATATTCGTTTTATATTTAACTTTATTTTTAGTTGGTAGCGCTCTTATATGCTCTTTAGAGAGCTTACCAATGCTCACGTGTATGTTTGAAGTTGCATCTGCAATCGCAACGGTAGGTTTAACTCTTGGAATAACGCCAACGCTTTGCGTTGTTTCAAAACTAATATTAATTGTCTTAATGTTTATAGGAAGAATAGGCGTGCTTACAATGATTTTTGCAACGCTTGGCTCAAGCAAACGCGCGTCTAAACTCCCACTTGATAAAATTTCGGTAGGTTAATTATGAAAAGAAAATCAATACTTTTAATAGGTTGTGGCAAATTCGGTGGCTTTATAGCCGAAAAAATCAATGAACTCGGTCATGAATTGATGATTGTTGATAGTGATGAAGAAAGACTAAATAGCGTTATGCCTTTCGCTACCAACGGTCAAATTGGCGATAGCACTAAGGAAGAATTTTTAAAATATCTCGACGTGCCTTCGTTTGACGTTTGTATAGTTACGATTGGCGGTGATTTTCAAAGTTCACTTGAAACAACTTGCCTTTTAAAAGAACTCGGCGCAAAAAAGGTAGTATCGAGAGCCGAGCGCGATGGCCAAGCAAAATTTTTGCTTAAAAACGGCGCAGACGAAATAGTTTACCCAGAAAAACAACTTGCAAGCTGGATGGCTATTAAATATACTTCAGACCACATTTTAGACTATATCGAACTTGATGACGAGCATGCAATTTTTGAAGTAGACGTTCCAGAATCTTGGATAGGCAAGAGTATTATAGAAATTGATATTAGAAAGAAATTCGATATCAATATTTTAGCTATTAAAGAAAACGGCAAAATGAACGTAAAAATATCGCCAAACGAAGTGCTCAGCAAAGACAAGACGTTACTTGTAATTGGCGAATACAAGGCAATTCAAAAGTGCTTTAAAATTTAATTTTTTACATTTTAAAAGGGAGCAATTATTAAAATTGCTCCCTTTTTTTATTTATTTATCGACTTATAGGCTAACTTTTGCTCTTTATTTTTTTGCTTAGCAACCTTATAGTAGCAACAGCTAACAACAAAACACCTAAATAACAGCCTAAATATGTCTTCTTTGCAGACGCAAAAATTTTTAATTTTACTTGACAGCCAACTAAACTTACACTACTCTTGACTTTAAATGATTTAAAGTTTATAATATATATATAACTTATAGGATAGGAAAATTAAATGAAATCTTTTTTCAAAAAATTAGCTATTCCACTTTGTTTTACTCTGCTTACGGCATGCAAACCAAAGCAAGAAAACTCAAACGTTGAAACCCCACCAAAAGAATACTCTGAGCTTTTACCTTACGACCATTTCGATTTAGAAACCTATATGCAACCAATTTGGCTTGGCGACACCATATATAACGAAACGGTTGTTTTTGTAGGTCAAGATGATCTTGGCAAGCTTTTATACCCTGTAGAAGAGATTATTTCGGTTGCTTCTTACGACCTAAAAACCGTGTATAAAGAGAGTGAAGACTACGTTTTTGACAAGAAAACAAACTCTATTTTATTAACAGAAAGAACAGATATGCCTTTCTTCTACGAGGCAGGATATTACCCACAAACGGGAACGTATCACTCCTATTCAATGGGAACAGGCATATTCTTTAGCGAAGGCCCTTCAATGTCAAACAAGCACGTTGCCGTAACCTATCGCGCAAAAAAAGATAACAGGCTCACTAAACCGACTGATTATTCTAGCAGATACTCTTCTCTGCTTACTAAAATGCAAAATGGCGAAAACGTTAAGCTTTGTTTTTATGGCGACAGCATAACCGTTGGTGGAAACGGAAGTGGATTTTTAGGAATTGACCCCAATATGCCCGGCTTTGACACACTTGTTACTGACAGTTTAAAGCAAATTTGCAACAACCCAAATATCACGTTTACAAACCGCTCAAAAGGTGGCGAAGCTACGCTTTGGGGCTATAACAACGTGCCGACAGTAGTTGCAGACAACCCAGACCTTGTAGTGCTCTGTTGGGGTATGAATGATTTAGGCTTGAACGGAATACAATTTAAAAAACAATTAAAATGGATTGTTGATGAAATACAAAGCAATTGTCCAAATGCAGAAATTCTTTTAGTAAGCTCTATGATGGCAAATGCAGATTTTCTTGAATTTGGCTTGATGGGTAATTACGAAAGTAATAAGCTTGTAGATTTTGAAATCAGCCAAAAAGAACTTGCAGAAGAATATAACCTTGGCATTGCAACAGTAAACAATATGCATAAAGAAATTTTAAGATATAAAACCTATTACAGTATGTCTGGTAACAACGTAAACCACCCATCAGATTTTATAATAAGAGTTTATGCGCAAAATATACTCTATGCTTTAACAGGTAAAAACTTATAATAAACACTTAAGGCACGGCTAAATATTAGCCGTGCCCTTTTAATACTTAAAAATAACGCCCCAAACATTAGTTTAGGGCGTTTTTATCAATTAATCAACTTATAAAGCCACTTTTTAGAACTTTACAGTTATAATCTTCTTAGGCGAAACAACCATTTCGGTAACCTTTTCACCGCTAAGAGTTTCTCTCATATTAGTAACAGTTACTTCTCTAGAGAACTTAACAGTCTTAGCTTCGGTATAAGGGTTGAAGAATCTTACAACGTTTTCGTTTCTTTCGTTCATCTTAACGCAAGTAACCGTAACGTCGCCGTCCACAGTTAAGCCACAACCAGAAAGAGCTTCGCCCCTGCCGTTTCCTGCAAAAGCGTAAAGTCTTGGGTGGTGATAAGCATAAGCGTTATCAATTGCAGCTTCTCTCTCGTTTGCAGTGTAGAATTCTACCATGTATTCGGCAGTAACTTCTCTTAAACATTGAGAATCATAAGTTAAGAAGTCGAACCAGTCACCAAGAATACCAACGCCCCTAACAAGTGTAATTTGAGTGTGACCGTTAGCCATAATTTCGTATAAGTTATTTCCCCTAAGGGCTAAAATCATACCGTCTTTATCAGCATTTTGACGCTCTATAAACTCAAACGTTCTAAGTGGGTGATGTGGAGCAGTCCAGTTAGGGCCTGCTACGTTATCTCTTGTAGTAAGGTCGAATTGACCAGAAGAGTTGTGTGTTGCAAAATCAGTTGTCCAACCAAAGTCAGCACGAATTCTGTGATCCTTACAAGTGTTTTGGAACTTAACGCTTACCTTAACACCCTTTTGGTTATCGTAAAGGGCTACGATACTCTCAATTTCTACAGTAGTGCCGTCTTGTTGCATAAGGTGGTTTATAACCTTAAATGCAATGTGGTCTTTTTCTACCTTATAAGCAGAAATACAAGCAACGTCGTTTAAAGTGTCGAAAAGTTGACCCTTAGGGAAGAATTCATATTCGTTACCTTCGTCGCCGATTTCTGTGAAAGAGTTTTGGTTAGTAAGCTCTTTACCGCTTGCTTTATCTAAAACGTTAAACGTTCCGTTTGCATTAAAAGTAACCTTTACAAGAGCATTTTCCATACACTTGTCGCCAACCTTAAGCGTTCTAACAGTTTCGTCAACACCGTTTTCAACGGTCATAAGAGTTAAGCTAAGTGGAGCGAATTCGCCATATACTCTATAGTTAAATCTATGAACCTTAAATACTTGTCTAAACTTATCTTCAGGAAGAGAATATTCCATCATCTCGCCCAAGTCTTCAACAACAGGATAATACTTGTTACCCTTAGCGTCTACGAGAACTGGGTCTGCAGGAATTTCTTCGCCTTCTAAGAAATCAACTTGGCATTCTACGTAATTTGCAGTTGCCTTTGGATATAAGTTTGCAACGAGAACACTCTTTTTGTCTTTTGCAAGTTTTTGAACAAGTCTTGCGCCAACTAAATCGATATGGCTTTGAATTGTATCGATAGTTTCGGCAAAACGAGTTTCCATCTTTTTATGAACTTCGTCTACGCTACAACCACAAATACTGTCGTGTGGGTAGTTTTCAAACAAGCACTTCCAAGCATAATGAAGCATTTCATCATCATACTTAAAGCCTTCTTTTTCAGCAAGCATGCTGAGTGGCTCTGCAACGCTTTCAAGCAAATATCCTGCCCTATAGCTCGATTGTTTAAGGTAAATACGAGCACTTGCAGTTTCTCTAAGCGAACGGAAACCGTTGCTTTCTTCTTGACAAATCTCGCCTTGTATTTTAGCAAACTCGCCTTCGTAAGGGCGAATTTTTTCAAGGAAATCTTCAAATGAAGTATGTATTACGTCGTAGCCTAATTCTCTTGCGTTTTCAATTACTTTAGAAAGGTTTGCTTGAACAGGTTGATGGTCGCAACCGTTCATAAGCAAAATGCAAGGAGTTTTAGTGCAACGTGCCATTGCGTTTTCTAAATCGGTAAGTCTTTGTTTTAATGCCTCTTTGTCTTCAGGGAGCTCCATACCGTTTGCATACCAAAGTATAAACTGTTCGGCAATAACTTCAGTTCCGTCTGGAGAAACCCACTTAAATTCAGAGAAAAATTCTTCGCTAGAACCAAGTTTATCAGGCGAAGAAACAACAGTTCCCCTACCCATAAAAGCATTGTCTATACCAAAACCACGAAGAATTTGTGGCATTTGACCGATATTACCAAAGGTATCAGGGAAATAACCAATCATAGTTGGCCTGCCGTATTTTTCAGTTTCTCTAAGACCAACAAGAGCATTTCTTGCGTTGGCTTCACCACTTAAAAGGTAATCGTCTTGTAAAATATAAAAAGGTCCTATTTTAAGTTTGCCTGCGTCAATGAGTTTTTGAACTCTCGCTCTCATTGAAGGGCGAACTGCAAGATAGTCGTCTAAAACGATAATTTGTCCGTCTAAATGGAAAGACTTAAAGCCATCGTCGTTTTCTAAAACTTCGATAAGCTTATCCATTGTGCGAACTAAATTGAAATTGTGCTTGGCATGGCTTAAATACCATTCTCTATCCCAGTGGCTATGAGAAACCACGTACATAGTTTTACCCATATTTTTCTCCTTGCGTAATTAGTTATTGTAATTTATAGGTTTACGCATCAATTTTTACAGTTTTATAAGTCTTTCTGCTTTGTTCAGCTCCGTAAACAAGTAAGTGACTTCCGATAGAATCTTTTAATAAGGTAATTGAAGCAGAGGTTCTTTCACCATTTAAATATCTAACGATATCGTGCATTATACCATAATCGCCACCGCTATGTCCACCGAATTTAACCTTATTTACAATTTTATCTTTAAGATCTATCACTTCTTCACTATACCAAACGGCATCTGCATTGTATTTTCTAAATACGAATTTATTCTCTTCAAGCTTACCTTCGATTTCGCCAAGAGTTCCTACTACGTGTATGTATCTATCAGGACGACACGTTCCACCGCTTAAAGTGAACGCTGCAACGCTACCGTCTTCAAAATCTACGATAAGATTTTGTCTATCTACAACGTCGCCACCCATATTATATGCGCACTTACCAAAATCGGTAGTCTTTAAAAGCTCTAATCTCTCTTCCTTAGTAACGTCTTCATAAGGCTTGTTGAGAGAATCTAAGAACAAGAAAGGCATTACGTCGTTATCGTAGTAGAGTTTCATTGCGCTATATCTACAATCGTTTGCGTGAGGACAATTATAGCAATAGTCAGTTGCGCCCTCAGGTTTGTTCTTTAAAACAAATTGACTGCGGTGACCAAAACTTGCTATGTGCGCAGGTGTTGAGCCGTTAAGCCAACAAATAAGGTCCATATCATGACAGCATTTTGCAAGCAAAATAGGGCTACCACACTCGCTCTCACTCTTCCACTTACCTCTACCATAACTAGAAAGGTAATGTGGAACCCAAACGTGTTCATTCATTTCCATTGATATTATATCACCGATTTTACCACTGTCTATTAAAGCCTTAACTTCTTTATAGAAAGGACTATATCTCAAAACGTGACATACGAAAACGTTACAACCGTTTGCGTTTGCAAGGTTGTAAATATCCATAAGCTCGCTTTTATCTGCAACAACAGGCTTTTCCATAAGCATATCGTGCTTTGAATTGAGAATTTCTAAAGCTGTTTGGTAGTGGTATTGGTCCATAGTAGCGTTTGCTACTATATCGGCCTTTATGCCAGATTTAACAAAATCTGCATAGCAGGTAAAAACTTGTCCGTCTGACAAGCCATATCTTTCTTTTGCTACCTGTAATTTGTATTCATTAGGGTCTACGATTGCTACAACTTCAAGCTCGTTTGGCTCATCTAATGAATAATCTGCGTATACTTGACCACGGTTGCCGTATCCTACTACGGCCATTTTAATCTTTTTCATCTTTAATCTCGCCTTGTTTTTTATCTGCAGGGAAAGCCTTTCGGCTTTCCCGCAAATAACTTTTAATCAGTAATAAAAACTAGTTTTTTATATTTTTGTTATTATCTCTTCTTCTTAAGAACAACGGCAACTGCCATTACGCTAAGAAGTGCGAATACAGAGCTTAAGCCACTGATATCACCGAAGCATCCGCCACTTGCTTTAGATTCAGAAGTTGTAGGAGTTTCTTCGCCGATCATTGGAACTGCATCTAAGTCAGCTTCGAATTTTTCAACTAAAGCAGCAACAGCTTCTTCAGTTTCTGCAGTTTCGATAGCAGTTTTAGCGTTGTTGTAAAGAGTGCTAATAGCTAAGATAGATTCTTCAGTGTAAAGTGAAAGGTCTATTTGAGCCTTCATAGCGCCGATTTCAGCAATAGCTTCTGCCTTAACGCCTGCTAAATATTCTTCAGCATCATACTCTGCGTCAGTCTTAAGAGCGTCGATATCTGCCTTAGCTTCTGCTACGATAGATTCAACTGTAGCTAAGCTTAATGCTTCATCAAGAGCTGCCTTAGCTTCTTCGATAATAGCAAGTCTTGCTTCAGCTTCTTCTGCACGATATAAGCCGTCTTCTGCCTTATATGCATCAAGAGCTTCTTTAGCGTTTGCTACGTCTTCAGCGATTTCTTCTTTAGCATATTCGTTTGCAGTCTTAAGAGCGTCGATAGCTTCAATAGCGCTTGCAACGATATTTGCTACTTCTTCACTGCTATTTGCAACGGCGATAGCTTCTTTAGCAGTAGCTACTGCTTCTGCTCTTTGAGCTTCTTCTGCTTCACGGAATAATCCAGCCTTATATGCGTCGAGTTCTGCATTAGCTTCTGCAATTACTACGTCTTTTGCTTGAATAGCTTCGATAATAGCCTTTGCGTTATTGAAGATTTCAAGAACTTCTACTGCATCTTCTGCTTCGTCAAGAGCAACCTTAGCGTCTGCAACTGTTGTCTCAATGAGAACTAAGTCAGAAGCAAAACAATTAAGAGTCTCTTTTTCTGCCTTTAATGCATCGAGTTCATCTTTTGCAGATTGAATGTAATCAGCAAGTTTAACCCATTCGCCTTCAACAGTCTTAACGAACGTTACTTCTTCAGCTATTCTGTAGAAGAAGAATACGGTATTATCGCCAATACGTAATACGTTTGATGCATATGCTGGGAAGATTGTTCCTTCTGGAATAGTGATAGATTGCATATCTGCTTCAGGTATAGAAACTGAAACTGCTATACGACCCTTACCGTTTTCACCAAGGTTAAATAAAGCATATGTGCCTACAAGACCTGCTTCACCATTAATAATAATTTGGTTGAAGCTTGAGTAGTTAAGCATTGTTGCATTAACGTCAATATGGTCACCTTCAACTGCTGGGAAGTCGTCGCCCTCAAGAGAAATACCTAAATATCCACCAACGAATACACCATCAGGTCTATCTTCTTGAACGTATGCTATAGAATCAACGTTTGTATAAGCGTTTGCTTCAAGGTCGTAAGGACGATGTTCGCCTGTAGTAACAAAGTCTGTAACTGCACGGTATACAACAGCATTTTCGTCGCCGTTTAAGTATGCATAACCAGGAATTAATAAGCCGTCTTTAACTGTTATAGCGCTTTGCTTGATAGTCAATGCGCCAGATTCATATTTAGTGAAATTGATTTCGCCATTTTCTACTGCAGCAGCATAATCTGGGTTATCAGTATGCATGTGGAGATAGATGTGTGGGTTAGGTCCATCAACGTTGAAGCCAAGTGAACCGTTCCAGAAACCTACAAATCCCCATTCTCTCAATGATTTTCCTGCAAGGTAAACCATATCGAAAAGACCAAAGTCGTTAAATAATGCTTCTAATGCTTCTTTGCTATAGCCGTCGAATGCAAGTCCGTCGCCAGCTGGTCCTACGTCAAGACCAGGAATAATAACGAACATATTCAAGTTACCGCCTGCATGGTAGATATCAGTAATTCTAACCATCATTGCAACGTCTTTAACAGTTACACTTGCAGCGATTTCGTCGATATAACCCTTAGCTTCTTCAACTGCTTCTGCAATTTCTTCTACAGTCTTTGCTTCTGCAATTGCTTCTAACGCATCTGCAACAGCTTCTTGTCTGTATTTTTCTTGAGATGGAATATAATCTCCGTCTGCAAGATAAGCTTCGATTTCTGCTTTAGCTGCTAACTTAGCTTCAGCAAGTTCTGCTTCGATATATTCGTCGTTAGTAGTAAGTTCGTCGATAGCTTCGTATGCGCCTTCAACGATAGCGTTAATTTCTGCTAAATCTGTAAGACCTTCAAGTGATGCAAGAGCTTCAGCTACGATAGCATCTCTATCTGCTTGTTCTTCTGCACGGAATACGTCTTCAGCCTTATATGCGTTAAGTTCTGCCTTAATTTGAGCAACAACTTCTTCTTTAGTAAGAATTTCGTCTAACTCTGCCTTAGCGTTTGCAACTGCTTGAGCGATTGTTTCTTCGCTAGTTGCTTCTGCAACTGCTTGGTGACCTGCAGCAATTGCAAGGTCGATTTCTGCTTGTTCATCAGCATAATAGTTTGCTTTATCTAAGTAGTTAGAGATTTCTTCTCTTGCGCTTGCCTTAACTTCAGCAAGTTCTTCGTCTGCATACTCTGCAGCAGTCTTTAATTCGTCAACGTCTGCCTTTGCTTCTGCAAGGAGATTTGCTAATGCTTCTTCGCTTTCACAAGCTTCAATTGATGCTTGAGCTTCTGCTACTATAGCTAATCTTTGAGCTTCTTCTTCTGCGCGGAACTTATCTGCCTTGTAAGCAGCGATTTCTTCTTTAGCTGCGCTAATAACGCCTGCTTTTGCAGGAACAGCTTGCATAGCTGCAATAGCAGTTTCTACTGCGCTATCAATAGCTTCAGCGGTTGTTGCGCCTTCAATTGTTGCAACAGCTACGTTGTATGCTTCAGTTATTTGAGCATAACGGTTTGCAAAGTAATCAGCTTCAGCAAGACCTGCTTTTGCACTTTCTAACGTTTCAAGAGCTTCTGCTTTGTATTCGCCAAAGTTTACCCAAGAACCGTCTGCAGTTTTAACAAACGTTACGTCTTTAGTTGTCTTAAGAACCATTACTAATACGTTACCACCGTTTATAGGCTTAAGCTTTTCTAATGCGTAAGTTGGGAAAATTGTTCCTGCTGGAATAGTTATAGAGTTAATTTCAGCGTATGGCATTTGAACTGTTAAAGCAATACGTCCATGACCGCCTTCGTTTAAGTTGTAAATAGCATATTTGCTAATACCGTTAGTGCCGTTAATTTTTACGTTTACCCAGTAAGCAGTTTGGTTAAACACGTTACCATAGTAAAGGTCTGCTACTTCTACATAACTATCACCAGCTGGGTAGTCGTTCTTGCTAAGACCTACTGCCAAATATACGCTACCACCGTTATCTTGAGCAAGTTTAACGTCAACTACGTCAGTTTCTGCATGAGCCTTAAAGCTATAAGCGATTTCTTCGTCTTCAGAAATCATTTCTAATTTAACTCTATATACGTCGTAAGAATCTGCACCAGTAAAGTATGCTTGAGAAGGAAGTAAAGTGCCTTCTTTAATAGTTACGTCATAGTTAGAAATAATATTAGAATTAAATTCTACGTCGCTAGTCTTCCATTCTTCTGAATGACAACGGATGTGAACATTGTTTTGTGGTTCGCCTACGTTGTAGCCGATAACATTGTCTTCGCTCCAACCACCGGTTACGCCCCAATCTCTTAAAGTTCTTTCGCCAACTAATACGTTGTCCCAAAAGCCAAATGCTGATAATACGTCGCCTATCTTAACGTCGTAAGTATGGTCACCAGAAACAGCATCTACACCTTCAAATACAACATATAAGTTGAAGTTTCCGCCGTCTTTCCATTCTGTTTGTAACTTAACAACAGCAACTACGTCAACGTAGTTTACTTCTCTATTAAGGGCTTTATCTACTAAATATTTACCTTGTGATAAAGCTTCAGCAATAGCTTCTTCGCTACCTGCATCGTTAATAAGTGCAAGACCCTTAGCTACTGCACTTGCTCTATCAATAACTTGAATAGCTGAATATTCGCCATCTGCAAGATATGCGTTAAGCTCAGCTGTAGCAGCTTCTTTTGAAGCCTTAAGTTGTTCTGCTAAAATTTCGCTTGCAGTTGGAAGAGCATCAATTTGAGCCTTTGCATTTGCAATAGCAGAATCAATAGTTTCTTTGTCTGCGCCTGCGTTGATTGCTTCAACAGCATTTGCAACGATTGTATCTCTTTGTGCTTTTTGTTCTTCAAGGAAGGTATCAGCACCATTCTTGTATGCTTCGATTTCAGCAACCTTTTCAGCCTTGTATGCTGCAGCATCAAATTCTACTTCTACTTCCCAACCGTCGCCGTTTCTTACAAACGTTACGTCTTTAGAAGTTACGTAATACTTAGTTGTTCCTTTTTCAAGTAACTCGTAAGAAGGGAATCTACAACCAGCTAAAACTGTAATAGAGTTTATTTGAGATTTATTAAGACCAGCGCCATCAACAAGCGCTCTTGTTGAGAACGTGTTTTCTTTTCCCCAAACGTTTAAGAACGTTTCACCTGCAACGTTAGGGAATGCTTCGCCGTTAATTAAAATGTGTGACTTAATGTTAGAAGTTGCAAAATAATCTCTTGCCTTAACTGTGTTACCACCATAAGTGTTAAGACCAGCATAGTCGTTTTCAGAGAGAGTGAAAAGAACAAAGTAGTCTGTTTCGCTGCTACCTGATGTAACAGCCATAGTAACTTCAGTTGCAATTTCTTCAACGTCTGCTGGGCAATACCAGTTACCGTTTTCATCCTTTACAAATGTCTTATCTTCTTGTGTTTCGTAGAAGACTGTTACGCTGTTATTTGAGTTTGCTGTCTTAAGAGTTGTCATCGCTCTTGAAGGGAAAAGAGTTCCTGCAGGAATAGTGATTGACTCTATAGTAGCTGTAGGAACGTTTAAAATAAACGCATAGTGACCTGCACCCTTAGAACCTAAGCCATATAAACCATATTTACCTGTTACGCCAGTAACGCCGTTTCCGTTTACGCTGATTTTATCAACGTAGTTATAAGCGTAGTTTTGGTTAACTACGAGTTGGCTACCAGCATAGTCGTCACCCTTAAGGTTTACACCAAAATAGCATGATTCTCCAGCATTATCTTGAGCAACCTTTACTGACACAACGTCAGTTTTTGCAATAGTGTGAACGTCATAAGCGTATGCGCCACCTTCAGTAACGAAATCACAACCAGCCTTGAAAACTGTAGGATTTGCGCCAAGAGTAAGGTAATCGTAACCAGGAATTAAAGCGCCTTCTAAAATTTCAACGCTACACATGTCAGAAACTTTAACTCCATCTGCA
>JBGUUU010000136.1:0-3537 GCA_045133775.1 Christensenellaceae bacterium | reverse complement strand
AATACAACTTTGATAATAATCCTCTTGCGCTGACTTAGGCGGAGCCATTGATACGTCGTCAAAGACAAAGGCGCAAACGGCTTTTATAAACCGTCCAATTTCTTCGTCTTTAGCGTTTTTGATTACGTTCCAATACATATCGTAGAACGTAAATCGGGTTAATTTTTTCTCCATTTTAATCTCCTTTTTAATTTATTTGCAGAACGTTTATAGGCGTATCTGCATTGCCTTTTAAGTTAGCCCATAGGCATCACCTCCTTAAAGTTTTTTATTTTAGCCCTCACTTATCCAAGGACACAAAAATTAAAATTATAGGGTTTTTGTAAAGACTTTTTTCATCCTTTCACTTAAAAGGGTTCATTCCAAGCAAAACCGCACCCCCCCTAAGTGAAAATTTCATTAGAATAAATATTTTGCTTCCCATATAAAGGGGCTATTTTAGAGCAAAAATTAAGGTTGAAATTGAAACTTTTTTTACTCTCCATATAAAGGGGCGATTTTTAGCCGTTTAGGGGGTCGGATTTTTAATTTTTAATAAAAAATTTTTTTCTACACTTATCCAAGGACACTTTTTTTGAAAACGTGGCGGTTTTTGATAGGAAAATTTTTGCTTCCCATATAAAGGGGCGTTTTTCGAGCAAAACGTGGCGGTCTATCTTGCAAAAAATTTATTCTCTCAATAGGTAGCCGACGAGAACGCCGTTTTTACAACCATTTCTCAAAAAACTTTACCCCTTCACTTAAAAGGGCTGTTTTGGAGAAAAAACAAGGCAAAAATTAAAATTTCTTTAAAAAATTTTTATCTTTCACTAAAAAGGGCGTTTTTAAGGCAAAACTTGACGGTGATTCTTAGAAAAATTTTATCCCCTCAAGTGGTAGCCATTGAAAACGGCAAAAACTTAACCTTTTTATAAAAATTCTTTCCTTTCACTATATATCCCTGACTTTTTCAACGAAAAATAACCTTCTACTTTTAATTGCTGAAAAAATTTCCTTTTTATAACCACGCTCTACTATATATCCCTGACTTTTTTTGCATTTTACAACCCTCTATTATGGTATTGGGAGAAAAATTTTTCATTTTACAACCGCCTTCACTATTAATGGACACTTAAAGCCTTTCAGTTTAGGTTTTATTTAAAATATCTTTCACTTATCCAAGGACAGATTTTTTCAAAAGTTCGGGGTACAAGTAAAAAATTCTCTCTATATACCCAAGGACACGAAAATTAAAATAGCAACCCCTTTGACGAAAATAGTTTCAAAAAAGCAAAAAGTCGCCCTAAAATAGGACGACTTCATCAATTTGTATTCATTTATCGTTTGTGTTGTAAAAGTAAACGGTGGACGTTTCCATCCACCGTTTATAGATTTTATAAATGCTTTTTCAGATTTATCTTAACACGCTAAAATAGTAAGCACCCGTTTCTTCGCTAAACTCGTAATCGGTTGCGCCGATTTCTTTAAGAGAGTACGCTAAACCGTTGTTCGTCTCGTTGCCAATCAAAGCGTTTGCTATCGCCGTACCTACTTTCACGTTCCAATTGTCTGCCGTGCAACTGATAAAACAATATCAAGCGTGCGGAATAAATAGTTATTTGCTTTTTCGTTATTTATTAATCTTGCTTTTACAAATTGTGCGTTTATATCACGAGAATCCATAGCAATTTTCTCCAAAAAAATCAAGGTGTTTTGGTGGGGATAGAGAAAATACAGCGACGTTGTATAGTTTAATTAAATACACCAAGTCGGCACGATAAGCACGTCTTTGTTTAATGCAGAAAGATTTTCTTTCATACAAATCACTGCGCCAATACCCGTTGGAATAGTGGATTTTGTTAAAATCTTAAAGCTCGTAACCATTGATGGCGTAACGTTTGAAGCTTTCTTTATTTCTATAGGGTGTAAAAGTCCGTCGTTTTCAATAATAAGGTCAATTTCTTTGGTGTCTTTATCTCTATAATAATGCAAATAACACTCTTTGCCTGCGTTTAGATACGATTTTCTAATTTCGCTAACGATATAATTTTCCAAGATTGCGCCGTTAATAGAGCCGTTTGCAAGAATTTCTCCTGAACTGTATCTCGTTAAATAAGCAACCAAGCCAGTATCGAAGAAATATAATTTAGGTGTTTTTATCGTTCTTTTTAATAAATTATTTGAATAGGGTTTTAGATAAAATATAATATCCGATTGTTCAAGAGCATCGAGCCAACGGGAAGCGGTGTCGTCTGCAATACCCACGTCGGTTGCGATGGAGTGAACGTTTAATTGTTGACCTGCGCGACAAGCGGCTGCACGGATAAAATCAAGGAATTTAACCTTGTCAACACCTTCAATCATTTCGCTAATATCTCTTTCTATATACGTTTGCAAATAACTTGAATAGAACACGTCACGGTTTGTGTATTTACCGCTAATATGACCGGGCAAAGAGCCGTTAAATATTCTATTATATATTTCGTTAATATCGGCAGGTGTACTTTCTTTTATGCGATTATTTATTTCTTCAATGGAAACGGTAAACGGACGATTCTCTCCACTGCCGTACAACTCGTGTTGAGAAATGGAAGTAAGATGCAAAAGAGCAACTCTACCGGCAAGCGATTCTTGCGCTAAGTGCATAAGCTTAAACGCTTGTGAACCCGTAAGCCAATAACTACCTGCGGGCGCGCCGTTATCTATTTTCATTTTGATATAAGGGAAGAGTTCGGGCGCATATTGCACTTCGTCAATGATAACGGGCGTAGGGTGCATTGCTAAAAACATTTCAGGGTCGGTCATAGCAAGTTGCCTTTCGGTTAAATCGTCTAAAGAAACGACTTTTCTATCTTCCTTCATAAGATGTTTAAGCATAGTTGACTTACCAACTTGTCTTGGTCCACTAATCAAAATGCAAGAATATTCTTCGCTTAAAGAAAGAACTAAATTTTCCATATCCCTATGAATATAATTTTTAACGTTTACTTCCATAACGAAAACCTCCTAACCAAAGCATATCCGTCCAATGTTTGATATAATCCTATTTTAGCCGAAAATAATAAATTTGTCAAGACCTTTCGATACGTAAATGAAAAATTTATTAGATATTTTGATAAAAGAAACTAACGATAAATAGCAAAGGGTTAGAACGGATTTATTCTAACCCAAACAACCAAAAAAGTGCAAAAATTCGTGCAATGACCTTTGGTCTTAACGTGTATTTATCGTTAATGACGTTTAGTGCTTTTTGTGGCAAAAACACTCTAAAACAATATAAAAAAACGTTCTAACCTGCGATTTTTAGGTGTTTTTCAAAGATAAACAATGGTCATTATTGTTCAAACCCCTGTTCCAACCCAACGTGCATTTTCCGTGTTAAAACCAAAGAATTTTACTATCATTTTTTACTTTGAAATATTTTTATTTATTTTTAGCAATAGAAAAGACGGCATCATTTTCGATACCGTCCATCTATATATTATTCAGTTTTATTTTGCTTTATAAGCGAGATATTCTTCGATAGAAGTAAAACCGAGTGCTTTCATTTCTTGACTT
>JBGUUU010000135.1:0-7518 GCA_045133775.1 Christensenellaceae bacterium | reverse complement strand
GCTATTGCAAAAATCTTAAAAGAAAAGCAAGAAGAATACTCTCACCCAATTTACATTATATCAGACGAGCCTTATAGAGAAATAGTTTTCGATGGCGAAGAGCTTACCCCAATTGCAGACGTATATAAAAACACTATCATCTGCTATTCGTTTAGCAAAAGCCTTTCTCTTCCCGGCGAGCGTATCGGTTATATTGCAATTCCAAACGAAATTTGCTTATTAAGCGACTTATACGCAGGTTTTTTAGGTGCATTACGCTCTGTTGGCTACGTTTGCGCACCAAGTATTTTTCAATATGTAATTGAACGTTTTGAACCGATTTTCTCAGACTTTTCCGTTTACGAAAACAATAAAAACATATTGACGGAAGGGCTTACAAACTTAGGCTTTAGTTGTAATAACCCAAAAGGAGCGTTTTATCTTATGGTAAAAGCGCCTGACGGCAACGCTAAAGACATGAGCGAAAAGGCAAAAAAATTAGGGCTTTTAATAGTGCCTGCCAATAGCTTTGGCGCAGACGGATACGTGCGCTTAGCAACTTGCGTTTCTACCCAAACGGCAACAAAAGCAGTAGAACTTTTTAAGCTCTTAGCAAAAGAATATAATATGTAAAACCAAAGGCTATGTCAAAATGTTCGACTGATTTTTATTAGAAGGATTTGTTGCAAATTGTGACGTAGCCAAAAAAATTAACCCCCTATGCATTTTACTTTGCATAGGGGGGTTTTATTTAACTTAATTTTATAAAAAGTAAGTTTAATTATTCAGCTTCTTCTGGGAAGAATACTTCAAGAAGCATTTCATACGCCTCAATTTCAAATGGGCTTGGAAGACCAATGCTGTCTAAGATTTGAGCGTAAGACATTGAAAGGTCACAATCTTCTTGGAGCTTGCGGTAAACTTCTTGAGCAACTTCATATCCTTCGGTCTTTGCTAAAGTATAGAAACCAACGGATGCCATTGATGACGTTACGTAGTTAAGGTAATAACATGGTGAGTTGATAATTACGTATTGAGTGTATCTCTTGTAATAAGCATCAACTGCACTTGCATCAAGACCAAACTCTTCTAACACGCTAATAAATACGTCCTTGTACTGGTCTGCAGTATATGGAGTTTCTGCAGTATATACTCTATACTCAAACTCATCGATGAGCATACCACGAAGCATCGTAATCATAGCATTGTTAAGGTTTTCATAAAGCAAATAATCGTAAACCTTTGCGCTAATCTTTCCTTCAAGATAAGAAAGGAACATCCATTCGTTACCTTGTGAATGAGTTTCAGCAAAGTCGTATGGCATACCTGCATCATAACCGCTGAACGATACGTAGTGACCTAATTCATGGATAAACGTAAATACGTCTTGATAGCTCTTACCGAAGAAAGTGAATGCTTCTTCGTAGTAGCCAGAATAGTTAGCAAATGCAGTTCCTTGAGATCTAGTGCTTGTTGCAAAAACACTTGCCTTTTTGTCATATACAGCATTCATCTTCACTTCAAGACCGTTACTGTAAGTGCCAATATATCCGCTGATATATTTGTTTTTCTTTGAAGACGTGTTGCTAGATATGATAGACGTATACTCATTCTTATGTGACGTAGCCCAACTATTCTGGATTTGTGAAGCCTTTGGACCTGCTTTTGAAGAAAGTCTAACAACGTAATCTCTAATACCTGCTTTTAAAACTGCTCTTTCTTCTGCCGTATAGTTACGAGAATAAGATTCTTGACAGAAATAGTCGTAAGCATTATCATAGCCCTTTAAGCTTGCAATTTCTTGGTTTTTAGCAACAAACTCTTCGTAAAGAGCTTCTACGTCAGCTGACCAAGTTGAGCTAGAAGTATTAAGGTCATTGTATTCCTTTTCAATTTCAGCAATTTGCTTTTCAAGTTCAGAAATAGCTTCGTTGTCTTGCTTTAAGATAGCTAAATCTTCTTCTGTCCAATCAGCAAATAACCAAGCGCTATATTCGTTACCTTCTAATTCATAAACTGTCTTGTATGCGCCTATGTAATCAGCGTATGCATCGTTATAAACTTCTACTGCAAGGTCATATGCTTCAATACCAGCAGCATTAGACGTATCTTTATAGTATTTGATAGTTCCCATATAATATTGGTGAACAAAATACAAAATCTTATCTTCCATAAGCTCTCTAGCAAATTCGATTTCTTCAAAATCTTCGCTTGTTTGAGCAAGGGTTGTAAAGTTCTCTATATAGTTAGCAAAATGCTCTACGTCTTCTTCTGTAAGAGTAAAGTCAAAAGAAATTTCTACGTGAGTATCCTTAGCATATACACGGAAATCATTGTAAGCTTCAAGAATGTCGCCAAAATCTTCGATATCTTGCGTGCAGGTTACGTTTTTGTAGAAATAGTAACCAGAAAGCAATTCTACTTCAGTTTCAGTTCTAACGATAAACTCTCTTGTTATTTCATTTTCTTCTAATGGATGAATTCTAAGTTCGAAATTGCGAACGTCTTCACCTTCTTCAAAGGTTGTAAACTCTTCAAAAGCATGACCAATCCACTCGAATTCAGCTGCTGCATACTCAAAAGTATAAACGTCTACTAAATCTTCAAGACCTGCAGCAGTTGCATTAACAATTACTCTTTCTACTAAAAGAGATTGCTCGTTTACTGTGAAATCGTATCTAAAATCGCCAAGCTCTATAGAGAATACGTATTTGCCGTTTTCTAAAACAGGGAAACCGCCGTCCATAATAGACACAAAGTCTACTAAGCCACAGAAATTACAACAATCAACGTGCTCTGCATTAGGACAAATAGAAAGCTTGTAACCATCTTGGCCAACCGTATAAATTGCACCGTCTCTGCTAGAAGTATACGTGCCGTTTTCGCTCTTTGAATCGCCAAAAATAACACCTTCAGCATCTTTACTGAAGTAATATACTGTGTTGTCTGCACTAGAAAGGTTAACCTTAACGCCTTCAGCTTCATCTAAAATTGTAGCAAGGTCGTTCTTTGCTTGAATTTCAGCAACTTCGATATCAGGTGTTGGATCGCTTTCTTCTGCACTTTCAATTACGCTTTCTACTTCGCTTTCTGGTTTAGTGCTTGTGTTGCCATTAGTTAAAGAACAACCAACTAAGCCAACCATTAAAGAAAGCACGCATACCATTAAAAGTAACAATATGGTTTTTTTCTTCATAAAAAACTCCTCCATAAAATTTTTTATATTGGGCTTTTAGAAAAAGTATAACTAACGTTATAAAAATTAAGCCCTTTATATAATATTTTAACATTATAGCACTATCTTTTTGTATTGACAAGCCTATTTATACTCTTTTGTAAAATTTATTAATAAATTTATTAAAAGCGCGCCACTTAAAAAATAAGTAACG
Source organism: Christensenellaceae bacterium (assembly GCA_045133775.1). Classification (GTDB taxonomy): domain Bacteria; phylum Bacillota; class Clostridia; order Christensenellales; family Borkfalkiaceae; genus UBA10281. The sequence continues at coordinate 4,150 of JBGUUU010000135.1, read as the reverse complement.
CGCTTTTTAAATTCTATTGTTTTTTGAGCTTTTTAGGTCTAATCTTTACGTTTCCACACATAAGCTCGGCAAAAGAAAAGCTTGTTTTACCTTTAAACTCATCGTTTGGCTCTATTGTAAAAAGCCAAGGGTAAATATTTGTAAGCTTGCCTTCGTATCTTGCAAATTTGTTTCTACCTAAACTAACCTTTACTAAAACGTCTTCGCCTAACACGCTTTGAACGTCTTTTTTTACACTATTGATATCTCGTGACGTCTTTATCATAAGATTAGTGTTGACCGTTTTTTAAACTTTTATACCTTATTAAAAATCGTCGTCTTCGTCGTCTTCTTCAATTACACCGTCTTCTTCATCGTAATCGTCGGCATTTCCTTCTGGGAAGTCGAAGTCGTCATCGCATACGTTGTCGTTATAGTAGTCGTCATCGAGCTCTTCTTCATCATCGAAAAGCTCTTTAACTTCATCTTCTTCAAGTTGAGAAAGTGAAAGCATTTCTTCTTCGTCGCCCTTGTTAGAAATAGCGTCTTTCTCGTCTTCGTCAAGATAATTTCTCCATTCTTCATCATTATCTGGGTCAATATCTCTTTCTGGTTCGATAGTAGCCTTTTCGTTAGCTCTTTCTCTACACTCTACACACATTTCTTCGTTTACGTCCATAAAATTACGCTTACAAATAGGGCAAAGAACTTGTTCAAGCTCATCGTCGTCGTTTAAAGCTGCGAATCTAAGGGCAGGGCCAATTTTAAGTTCAGCCTTGCACACGTCACAATACTGTTCATCATCCTTCATGTAATTAAGATCACATCTGGGGCATTTTACGTATCCCATATTTCCTCCACTTAGACTTAAGACGCACAAGATGATTACGATTTTGAGCCCACGCCTTATTCTATAAATATAATATAGTTTATGCATCAACGCGCATAAATTTACGCGTAGCGCCATTATTATAGACATATTATATTAATTTGTAAACTGTTTTACGTTAAATTTTTTAAAAATTTTTATTGTTTTTTTGCATTTGTTTTAATCGTTATTGCAAAATCCCAGTAATTATATGACTTTATATCAATTTATAAGCTTTACTATTACGCTAACTCTAAAAGCATCTTGTCCGCAATGAGCGCAATAAACTCACCGTTGGTTGGCTTTTCGCCTGCCAAATAAGTCTGCACGCCAAAGAGTTCGTTTATGTTGTTTATTCTACCCCTAGACCAAGCAACTTCTATCGCGTGCCTTATAGCCCTTTCAACTTTACTTGGCGAGGTTGAATATTTTTCGCCTATCATAGGATATAATTTTTTAGTTATATTATTGATAACGTCTGGGCTATCAACGGCAAGCTTTATTCCTTCTCTCAAATAGCTATAACCTTTTATGTGGGGTGGAATACCAACCGATATAAAAATCTTGCTTATTTTTTCATCTAGCGAAGGCGTTTTAAACCTTGGGTTTACAAAGCCCGCAATCTTCTTTTCGGTTAAAAATAAGTCTTTAATTCTTTTAACCAACGTCATCGCATCGCAAGGCTTAGTTATATAAAACGCCGCGCCTTTTGATATACACGTTTCTATAACTTCTTCTCTGCTTAGCGCGCTATACACTATAACCTTGGTTTCACAACCTGCCTTTGCTAACCTATCCAAAACCCCTAAACCGTCTAAACCTGACAAAATCAAATCGGTTACGCAATACTCTGCTCCAGTTTTGAGTATAAGCCCTACGCCTTCTTCCCCGTCACACGAAGTCGCCAAAACGTCAAATTCGCCAGAATTTTCAAACGCCATTTTAAGTTCTTCGCATTTTTGCGCTTTATCTTGTAGTATTATTATCCCGTGTCTTTGCATATTTCTCTCCTTTTGGCTCAACACCATATTCTTTAGTAAAATTATAGCATTTGCAGTTTGTTTTCCCAAGGCTTAAGCGTGAGAGAAAATGGCGTAAAAATAGAAGTTTTGTCGAAAAACAATCTATAGACTTACTTATGAATAGTTTTTAGCAAACTTTTGCCGACATCCGTCGTTTTTGCATACTAAAAAAAATATAAACCATACTTACACTATGAACGATGAAATTAAATATGTAGAACTAGAAAAAAAACTATATAACTCACCACCAGACGAAATAGAAAAAGCTCTTTCGGAGTTTTTTAATTTTTTGGGTATAAAATAAGGCTATAGAAAACCTATAGCCTTGTTAAATATTATTTAATTAGCGCTTTAGCCTAAAAGAACGTCAAATGCAAGCATCAAGCAAAATCCTATGAGCAAAGCGTAAGTCGCTCCCCTTTGACTGCCGTGCGCGTGCGTTTCGGGTATCATTTCATCACTTATTACGTAGAGCATCGTTCCACCTGCAAAAGCCAAAGCAAAAGGCAAAATAACAGATGCAACACTTGCCGCAAAATACCCTATAAGTGTGCCTATAACCTCAATAACACCCGTTATGGCAGCGCATATAAACGTCTTTTTTGCGCTCACACCAGAAGAGAGCATCGGCGCAATTATAACCATACCTTCAGGAATATTTTGAAGAGCTATGCCACCTGCTATTATAAAGGCATGGGTTAAATTATCCGAGCCAAAACCAACGCCTGCGGCTATCCCTTCAGGAAGATTATGTATTGCTATAGCCGTTACGAACAAAAGCACCTTAGAAAGCTTTGCATTGGGATGTGACTCATCTTCAGCCCCAAGCATTTTATGTAAGTGCGGAACAACCTTGTCTATTACGTTTAAAAACATCGCGCCAACAAAAACACCGGCAATAGTTATAATAATACCGTATTTATCGCCATATTCAAGCGAAGGCAAGATGAGTCCTATAATCGATGCCGCAAGCATAACACCCGCCGCAAACGATAAAACTATATCTGAAAATTTGTGCGATAAGTTCTTAAATGCAAAGCCAAGCCCTGCACCTATTACCGTAGCGCCACCTACGCCTAGCGCCGTTAATAATACCCACTCCATATTTACACCTTTTGTTTTAATATATGACTATTTGCGCCTTTTAGCGCCTTATATGGCTTTAAATGAATTAAACAACCTAAAGCTCTAAATCTTTTAACAACTGCGTTACGCGCTTTTTCTTTTCTTCATCACCATTAAGCGTTTCTTTCAATTCGTTTATAGAATTTTTTCTGGAATCTTTTTTCAACAAATTACACCAACGCTTTACTTGATAAAAAGGAAATAAAATAGGGTGCTTCTGCAATCTTGGATAAACAAACTTTAATTGGCTATACGGCATAAAAATTCTAGATAATAAATACCGTGCGCTACCACCCCTTTCCTTTTGTTGAATAGCAACTCGATGTTTCATATCTCCATACATACCAGCGTTGAGAATATAATTTTCTATTTCGGCAATCAACGGAGTTTTTTCGCAGTCGCCAAACCAGAAATCCGCCACTGCGCAAACAGCGTCAAAAAAGGCTTCTAAGCCACCTGCTTTTAGCAAATCGCGCAACTTCTCATCATTATAGGCAAGGTTTTTTCTTAATAAATATAAATCTAAAAAAGTTCTTATTCCGCATCCACCAACCTTGAAATGCCCAGCCATATGCGCAATGTGGTAGAAATAAAACATTTCTTCAGTCATTTCGCAATGCGGATTATCAAAGCTCTTTACGTGCGACCAAACTTGAGATAAAACCCCTTCTTCAAGCGGAGAATTTGAATTTAATTTGTAATGCAATTCTAAATGCACGCCAATCGGCGAATACATTTGAGCGTCGTGCCCACCTATTTTTTCGCACGTGAATTCGAGCTTTGTTTTAAGCGTTTCGATGGCGTTTTCTAAATCTTCTTTTTTTACCAACACGTCGATATCGCAACTAGTTCGCATCCAAGGCTCAGGGTAAAATGCCCTTATAACGCTACCTTTTAAAGGAATATACGATATTTTAGCATCGTCTAGCGTTTTACAAATTTGCTCAAGCTCATATTGCATTTGTGTGTAGCGAAATATTGCCATATTGCGTTCTTTTTCAAAATACGTCTTTACTTCGCCACCATCTGCAAGCAAACCGTTTTTTTCTAACGCTTGGCATATCAAATGAGCCAAATCGTGCTTTTTTGCAACCTTATAAAGAAGAGGCAAATTCTCTAGTGTTATTAAATTTTTAACGTCAACGTTTAACTCCGT
>JBGUUU010000134.1:0-20953 GCA_045133775.1 Christensenellaceae bacterium | reverse complement strand
CTCTACCACTTCTTTATAGCCTATGCCTTGCATACATTGGTTTTCAAGTGTTACGCCTAAATTTAAAAGACCTTTAACTTCTTCTTCGATACCGTTTTCAATCATAAGGTCTACTCGCCTATTTATTCTATCGTATAAAACGTCGCGTGGCATATCCGTTGTAATTGCGATAAAGTCAAATCTTGGGATTTTTTCATCTACTATATCGGACTTTTTAATTCCTGAGCTTTCTACAATTTCTAATGCTCTAATAACTCTAACCAAGTCGTTAACGTGCAAGATTTTTGCCGTCTCTGGATCTTTTTCTTTTAAAATTTCAAAAACTGCTTGATTGCCCTGTTCGTTTGCTAAAGCTTGATATTTTGCCCTAACGTTTAAATCCCCTTTTGCCTTGCCGTAGCTCATTTTATATAATACTGAATTAACGTAAAATCCTGTGCCACCACAAATAATAGGTAATTTTCCCCTAGATATAATATCTTCAATAGCGTTTAAGGCGTGTTTTTCGTAGTCTGAAACAGAAAATTCGTCAAAAGGCGAAACAACGTCTATTAAATGATGTTTAACGCCTTTCATCTCTTCTATTGTGGGTTTTGCAGAGCCTACGTTTAAATGCTTATAAATTGCAACGGAGTCAGCCGAAATAACTTCACCGTTATATTTTAAAGCAAGTTCTACTGCAAGTTTAGATTTACCCGAGCCAGTAGGGCCACAAACGACGATAATTTTATTTAAACTATTCTCTTGAACCATTTGTCAATTTCCGTCCTTGAAACCTTAACAGTTATAGGTCTTCCGTGTGGACACCTTAAGGCTATGTCGCTTTTTAACATTGAAAGTAGACACTCGATTTCATCTTGAGAAAGTGTTTTACCCGATTTAATAGCAGCTTTACACGCCTTTTGAGCAATCTTTTCTTTTAAAAGCTCGGTCATTTCAAGTTGTTTTAAAACGTTTATATCTGCTAATACGTCGTCAAAAAACTTAGTAAGGTCAATGTCCCACAACGTAAGCGGAATAGCGTATATTGCAAAAACGTTGTCTTCATACTCGGCAATGTCTATACCCATTTGCCTAAAATCTTCAAACTTGCTCAGTAAAAATTCGCTTTCCTTTTCGTTTGTATGAACGAGATGTGGTAATATCATTGGCTGGTCTGCAACTTTGCCTAATTTATACTCATCAGTAAATCTATCAAATAAAAGCCTTTCGTGTGCAGCATGTTGGTCAATGAAGTAGATATCTTCTCCCCTTTCTAATATTAGATAAGTAGAAAGTACCTGACCTATTACCCTATATTCTAACTGAATATCGAGAGCTTGTTGTTTTGCTTCGAGCTCTCTTTTTTCGTTTTCAAGCTCTTCAATATATTTTTTATTTTCGGCAAAAATATCATCTATTGAGATGGTTGATTTCTTCTCTTCTTTTTCTTCTACGTATTTTTCTACGTCGCTAAAATTAAACGCAGACTTTTTGCCGTTAGAAAATGACGATACGAAAGGTCTATCGCAACTAACTTCAACCAAATCTTCAGCAGAAGGAACAATCTTTTTGACGATAGGTCTTGAGCCCGGGTCAATCTGCATATAGTCGTTACTTTTTACAATGTCAAGAGCTTGTGGCGCGCCATCTAAAACGTTTGATATTACTGAATATAAAGAGCCGTATACAACTTGATTATCAATAAATCTAACGTCGGTTTTATTTGGATGAACGTTTACGTCAACAGTTTCTGGCATCATTTCTATATTTAAAACGTAGAAAGGATATTTACGCTTCATAAGATAGTTTGCGTAAGCGTTATGAATAGCCGAAGAAATAGTGTTATTTACAACGTATCTGCCGTTTAGAATAACAGTTTGATACGTTCTGTTTGGCTTTGTGAAATAATAATGACCGATATAACCGTTGATTTTAATTCCGTTTTTCTCTGTTTCAATTTTAATACAATCGGTTATTGTGTCGTAGCCGTAAATTTCAATAATAGCTTCGTCTAAACCGCCGCCAAACGATTGTAAAGACGTTTTGCCATCAACAACGTATTTAAAAGCAATAGTAGGGTTTGCTAAAATAAGCCTTGTCAATATATTTGATATATCGGCTTCTTCATTTTTTGATGGCTTTAAGAATTTTGCTCTTGCTGGAGTGTTATAAAAAAGGTTTTCAACAGAAACAACTGTTCCCTTTTCTACTGGGCAAACGTCAATTTCGCCCAATTCTCCACCAAAGCACGTTGCATAGTAGCCTATGCTTTCATCTGCAGTTCTTGATGCAACGGTTGTTTTTGATACAGCAGAAATAGATGCGAGAGCTTCGCCCCTAAATCCCAACGTTAAAATCTTGTCAAGGTCTTCAACTTGGGCAATCTTGCTAGTTGCGTGTGGTAAGAACACTTTAGAAAGGTCGTCTTTATGTATGCCTGAACCGTTATCTGCAACCCTAATTAGCTGTTTGCCACCATCTTCAATTGTTACCGTAATTTCGCTAGCGCCTGCATCAATTGAGTTTTCTACAAGCTCTTTAACAACTGAAAACGGACGCTCTACAACTTCGCCTGCAGCTATTCTGTTGTATACGCTTTTGTCTAAAACGTTTATTCTTTTCATGATTTATTTACCTTATCTTTAAGCCCTGCAAGCAAGGTGAGCGCTTGCATAGGAGTAATTGAATTTACGTCAGTTTGTAAAAGAATTTCTTCAACTTCGCTTAAAACTGCTTCCTCAACTTCTTCAACGTATTCCCTTTCGGTAATCATTGTTTTTGTTATATCGTTTTTTTCAAGACCTTTTAAAATCTGTTTTGCTCTAACTGTAATATTTGAAGGAACGCCTGCAAGTGATGCAACTTCAATACCAAAGCTTCTGTGTGCGCTACCACGCATAATCTTTCTCAAGAAAGCAATTGTTCCAGCAATTTCTTTAACAGTTATTTTATAGTTTTTAACGCCTTCTATAACACCTTCTAACTCTGAAAGCTCGTGATAGTGGGTTGCGAAAAGGGTTTTAGCCTTAACCTTTGATGCTAAATATTCTACTACTGCCCAAGCAATGCTCAAGCCGTCGTATGTGCTTGTTCCCCTACCAACTTCGTCTAAAATTAAAAGGCTCTTGTTTGTAGCGTTTAAAACGATTGATGCAACTTCCGTCATTTCAACCATAAACGTACTTTGGTCGAATATAAGGTTATCGCTTGCGCCAACTCTTGTGAAAATTCTGTCTACAATAGGAATTTGAGCAGATTTTGCAGGTACGTAGCAGCCAATATGCGCCATAATTGTAATAAGCGCGTTTTGACGCATGTATGTGCTTTTACCAGCCATATTAGGGCCTGTAATTATCATCATTCTGTTATCTTCAGTATCAAGATAACAGTCGTTTGCGATAAATTGTTCTTTAGATACGGCTTCTACTACAGGGTGTCTTCCACCTACTATGCTTAAAGTTGCCTTTTCATCACATACGATTTCTGGGCGAACGTAATTATTCTTTTTGGCAATTGTAGCGAACGTTGCCAAAACGTCTAAACAAGCGATTGCTCTAGACGTGCGTTGAAGTTTTTTAATGTTTTCGCTTAAAACTTCTTTAATTTTGTTGTAAATAGAAAGCTCTAATTGCTTTGCTCTTTCATCGCTTGTTAAAACTTCTTCTTCAAGTTTTTTAAGTTCTTCAGTTATATACCTTTCTGCGCCAGTTAAGGTTTGTTTTCTTACGTATGAATAAGGAACTAAATCTTTAAATGAGTTTGTAACTTCGATATAATAACCGAAAACTCTATTGTATCCCACGCGAAGGTTTTTAATACCCGTTGCTTCTCTTTCGCGTTGTTCTATTTCTTTTATTATATCCTGCCCTTTACCCCTAATCGTTCTAAGCCTGTCAAGCTCAGCATCAAAGCCTTCTCTTATATAGCCACCATCTTTTGTCATAACGGGTGGGTTTTCTGCAATTGCGCTCTTTAAAAGCTTAACAATATCGGTAAAATCGTAAATACTGTCGTTTACGTCGTTCAAAATTTGAGAGCTACAGCCTAAAAGGAGCATTTTTATATTAGGCATTGCAGAAAGAGATATGCCTAAGCACTCGCAATCTTTTGGGTTAATATTTCCGTTAGAAATTTTACCTGATAATCTTTCAATATCCTTGATTGATTTTAAATGCTCTGCTATGCCACCCCTAATAAGAGCGCTTTTATAAAGCTCGTCAACGCCTTCTAATCTGTAATTGATTTTATTTGGGTCTGCAAGTGGGTTTAAAATCCAGTTCGTTAAATTTCTCGTGCCCATAGACGTGCTCGTTTTGTCAAGCACCCATAAAAGCGTGCCGTAAGGCTTGTTGTCGCGCATTGATTTTACAAGCTCTAAATTACGAAGGGCAATAGAGTCTAAAACCATAAATTCGCTTAAAGATTCAACAGTTACGCCATTGATATTTTTAAGAGCGTGCTTTTGCGTTCTTCTAAGATAGGAAATGAGCGAGCCACAAGCAGAAATCATTTCGCTTTCGTTTTCAATACCGTAAGCAGCTAAACTCTTAACGTTAAATTGCTCTTTTATAACGTCTTCTGCTAAATACTCTGTAAATTCCTTTTCATCAAAAAACGAAAAGTTAGGAACGATGCCGTGCTTTACGATTGGATATTCTTTAGACTCGATAACAACGTCTTTATTAGCGATAATTTCTGATGGAGAAATTCTAACCAAGTTATCAAAAAGCTCGGACAAAATATCATTTTTAACGCATTTTCTTGCGTAAAACTGACCTGTAGTTATATCACACCAAGCAAAAGCGCACTTTTTTCCGTTTGAATAAACTGAAAGAATATAGTTATTTTTCTTTTCATCAATTAAGCTCTCTTCAGTTAAAGTTCCTGCAGAAACAATACGAATAACGTCCCTTTCAACAAGCTTTTTACCAGGTGTAGGTTCTTCAAGTTGCTCACAAATAGCAACCTTTTGACCATTTTCTACAAGTTTAGCAATATAGTCGTCTGCAGCATGAAAAGGAACGCCACACATAGGCGCACGTTGCTTATCGCCACAATCTCTACCCGTTAACGTTAAATCAAGAATTTGCGATGCTTTTTCTGCATCTTCAAAAAACATCTCGTAAAAGTCGCCTAAACGGTAAAAAATTATGCAGTCAGGATATTGAGCTTTTATCTTTTTGTAATGCATCATCATTGGTGATAAAGCCATGACTAAATCTCCTCTTCAACCTTAATTATCTTGCCGTGTAAAGACATTCCGCCAGTTGACGTAATTTGAACTTGAACAAATTTGCCGATAATGTTTTTGTTATGGTCAACGTAAGCCATTCTGCCACGTTCGTCTCTACCCATGTAGGCTTTTTTCTTTTGGTCGTAGTCTTCTATTAATACTTCAATAGTTTTACCTACGTATTTTAAAGAATCAACCCTGTTTCTTTCGTTTTGAATATCTACAAGGCGCATAATTCTGTCTTTTTTAACTTCTGGTGGCACTTGGTCTGCCATTTCAGCAGCTTTCGTGCCTTCTCTTGGCGAATAAACGAAGGTAAACGCGCCATCGTAACCAACTGTTTCAACAAGAGATACTGTTTCTAAAAACTCTTCTTCTGTTTCGGTTGGAAAACCAACTATTATATCGGTTGTCAACGCACAGTTAGGAATAATCGAGCGAATCATTTCAACTTCGCTAAGATATTGTTCCCTAGTATATTTTCTATTCATTACAGATAAAACTCTAGTTGAGCCTGACTGAACAGGTAAATGGATAGACTTGCATGCGTGTGGATTATTTGCAATAGCTTTAACCACGTCTTCAGTAATATCCTTTGGGTGGTTAGACATAAATCTAAGCCTAAATTTACCTTCGATTTTAGCAATTTCATCTATAAGTTTTGCAAAAGAAGTGCCATCTTTTAAATCTTTGCCGTAAGAATTTACGTTTTGACCTAATAAAGTAATTTCTTTATAGCCACTTTCAACTAAACCTTTAACTTCGTTTAAAACGTTTTCGAGCGACCTACTTCTCTCTCTACCCCTAACGTATGGAACAATGCAATACGAACAGAAATTGTTACAACCATACATGATATTTACCCAGGCGTTTGGATAGCTAGAGCGAAGTGGAACAATGCTCTCGCATATAGGTCTGTTTGTTTCTAACACTTCTATATATCTTTTCTTAGATTTAAGCTTTTCATCTAAAATTTCGCCAAATCTATCCATATTGAAAGTGCCGATAACTATATCGACGTATGGAAAAGTTGATGAAAGCTTTTGCGCAAAATCGCCCTGCTGAGTCATACACCCACAAACGGCAACAATCAAATCTTTCTTTTGCTTTTTAAGCTTCTTAATCATACCGATGTTGCCAAAAGCATGCTGTTCTGCATTTTCTCGAACGCAACAAGTGTTATAAACGATAACGTCTGCTTCTTCTGACGTTTCGCATTTGGTATAGCCTTTGCTAGCTAAGATGCCTGCAATTTTTTCTGATTCGTGTACGTTCATTTGACAGCCGTACGTGTAAATAATATAATTCTTACTCATAAAAAATATTATACTAAAAACAAGATAAATTTTCAAGCGTTTAAAATGTAAAATTAAAGAATATTAATTTTAACTGTCGGCATACTATTTCAAATGAAAAAAGTTGTTAAAATAATATCGTATTTACTTATATTGACGTTTTTTATAACCTTCACTGCTTTTGCTATAGTTTTATCAATTACACAAAGCGTTAAGCTAGATTTAGACAAGCTGAAAAAAGGACAATCTTCTGTTATTTTATGCTACTCAAACGGCGAAGAAATAAAGCGAAAGGATAATAATCAATACGTTGAATTTAGAGATATTCCGTCGCACGTTGTTAATTCGCTAATTGCTATTGAAGATAAAAGGTTTTATTCGCATCGCGGTGTTGACGCCAAAGGAATATTTAGAGCTTTAAAAAATAACTTGTTTACAAGTAGTTCAAAGCAAGGTGGATCAACCATTACCCAACAACTTGTTAAAAACACGTATTTAAGTGGGGAGAAAACAATAAATAGAAAGCTTAAAGAGATGCGACTTGCAGTTGAAATTGAAAGAAAGCTTACAAAAGAGCAAATTCTTGAAGCGTATCTAAACACGGTATATTTTGGCGAAGGAGGATACGGTATCGCTTCTGCATCTAATAGATTTTTTAATAAAAACGTCAGCGAACTAACAATAGAAGAAGGAGCAGTTTTGATTGCTTGTTTAAAAGCTCCGAGTATATATAGCCCCTATAAAAACTTGCAAAAATCTAAACAGCGGAGGGATTTGATTTTAAGTGAAACATATAAGCAGGGATACATTAGCGAAAAGGAATATCTAATCGCAAAAAATAAAGATATTATAATAAATTATGAAAGAAATTATGAAATAGAAAACGTGCTATACGACGAGATTTTGCAAGATGCTTTAATGGTTTTAAAATTAAATGATATAAGCGAATTAAACGGCTATAAGATATATTCTAGCATTGATAAAGAACTTTATAATTCTATAAAATCACCTGCTGATTTTGGCATTGATTGCGACTACTCTATTATTGTTACCGACAATAAAAAAGGCGATGTCGTTTGCTACTATTCAAACGTTGGGGATATTAAAAGATGCCCTGCATCTACTGCAAAGCCTTGGCTTATATACGCACCTGCAATTGAAGAAAACTTAATTTGCCCTGCAACAAAAATTCTTGATGAAAAAACTAGTTTTGACGGATATGCACCATCTAACTACAACGATAAATATTATGGTTACGTAAGCGTTAAAGATAGCCTAGCAAAGAGTTTAAATATACCTTCAATTAAAATTTGCAATGCCTTAGGCACGGAAAAAGTGCATGAATACGCCAAAAAATTGGATATTGAATATTTAAATAATGATTTATCAGTTGCACTTGGTAATCTTTCAGGCGGTATAACGTTAAGAGAGTTAACAAACGCATATAGTGTATTTTCAAACGGTGGCGCTTTTATAAAGAATAGCTTAATTTTAAGAATAGACAATCATAAAGGAAAGACTATTTATAATCATAATATAGCCACAAAGAGTATTTTTAGCAATTCTACTGCATATTTAATTAACGACATTTTGAAATATTGCGCTAAAGACGGAACTGCAAGCAAGCTAAACGATTTACACTTTGAAGTCTGCGCAAAAACAGGCACAAATGGTAACGATAAAGGCAATTTAGATGCTTATTGCGTGGCATACACTACCGAGCATACTATATCAGTATGGCTTGGAAATTCTGACGGTAGCCTTATGAGTAATAATATTACAGGTGGCTCATACCCAACAAAAATTGCAAAAGAAATATTGCTTAAGCTTTATAAAGATTATAAGCCTAGCAAATTTATACCACCTGATACGGTTAAAGAGATTAGTATAGATAAGGATTATTATAACAAAGACTGCAAAATATATTATAACCAAGGAGAAGAAAAAGACGGCGTTAAGTTTTGGTTTAAAAGCGATTACAATATAGAAAATACGCCAAATAATAGCGAGTTGCCAAGCATAATAAGTTATAAAATCACTTGTAATTACTGCAATATTGCAATTTATTGCGAAACGGAGAAAGACACCTATTATAAGATTTTAGACATAAATAATAAAGAACTATTTAACTCTTATTACGATAAAAATTTTGTTTATAAAGCTCCTAAAAATGGTAAATATAAATTTATAGTATTACCTTACAAAATAGAAAAAGGAAAAGAGATTTACGGCGAAAAAATAAAATTGCCTTCCGTTTTAGTGGAAGGCAAAAGTGATATACTAGATACTGATTGGTGGGAAGATTAAAGGTAAATAACTTCAACGTCTTGAAGAGCTTCTTCAATTAAAGCTTCAACGTCAAGTCTTGCTTCTTCTTTTAAAATTCTTTCCATCTTTGGTTTGATAGCCGGATATTTAGGTAAAAATACCGTGCAACAATCTTCATATGGTAAAATAGACGTTTCGTAAGTGCCGATTTTCTCTGCAATTTCAATAGTTTCAAGCTTGTCAAAAGCAATTAAAGGACGGAAAACAGGCATTTCTACAACAGAATTTGATGAAGTAATACTCTCAACAGTTTGACTAGCAACTTGACCTAAGCTTTCGCCTGTAACAATTGCTTGTCCACCGTGCATTTTTGCAAGCCTTTCTGTAATTCTCATCATAAATCTGCGCATCATAGTTATCATTAAATCTTCAGCGCATCTTTCGTGAATTGCTTCTTGAATTTTAGTAAATTTAACAACGTAAAGTTTCATTCCTGCAGAATATTCTGCAATCATCTTACCTAAAGTTATAACCTTTTCCTTTGCCGCTTCACCAGTATAAGGATAGCTATGGAAGTGAACTGAAGAGAGTTTCATACCCCTTTTGCACATCATATAGCCTGCAACTGGGCTATCAATACCACCAGACAACATTAAAAAGCCGTGACCAGATGAACCTATCGGCATACCACCAACGCATTTGATTGTTTGAGTATAGATAAGTGATTTTCCATTTTCTCGCATATCGATTTTAACGATATTTGCAGGTTTTTTGACGTCAACGTAAATGTTTTTACCATAAACGCTTAAAATATCGCCACCAAGCATTCTAGAAAGCTCAACAGAAGGTATTGCAAACGTTTTGTCTGCTCTATTTGTTTCAACCTTAAAACTTCCCCTGAAGTCTTCGCAAAGCGGAACGACTATCTCTTTAATTTTCTCGTAATCGCTATCAACTGAATATGCTGGGCTTATCGTGTGAATACCGCTAACCTTTTTGAGTTTATCGATAATTGTTTGAAAATCGCTCTCGTCAAAATCTTCAACAAGATATCTCATTTGTAATTTTTCAAGCTTAAAATTTATGCCTGTAAGCGCTTTTTTAACGTGCTCTTCAAGCAAATTTAAAAAGTAAAATCTATTTTTACCCTTTAAGAATATTTCGCATACTCTTATAATTATAATTCTTTTCATTTTCTCATAATTCCTTTTAAGCGTTTTACACACTCGTTTAGTTTATCTACAGCAAATAGAATTTCATCTTCAGTATTGTTTTCGTTAAAACTTATTCTTAGCGCCCCGTCTAAAGTCTTAGCATTGTATCCACAAGCCTTTAAAATTCGGCTATGTGGATTTTTTGATGAGCAAGCAGAGCCTGTGCCGATTATAATGCCATGATCTTCAAGCATATGCATAACGACTTCTCCCCTTAAGCCTTCAGCAGAAAGTGAAAGTATGTATGGCGACGAGTTGTTTGAAGAAATGATTTTAACGATATTTTTATCAAGATTATCAATAAATAAAGCTTTTAAAGATGAAACTTTATTATAGTTTTCATTTAAGCTTAAGGAGTGAATTTTTGTAGCTTCTGCAAAAACTTTAATGCCGAAAACGTTTTCCGTGCCACTTCTAAGACCACTCTCTTGCCCGCCGCCAAAAAGATATGGGTTTAGGTTAAGCTTTTTCTTTCTAATAAGAGCGCCTGTTCCTTTTAAACCACCGATTTTGTGCGCGCTAATAGAATAAAGGTCTATAAAATCGCTACAAACAAAGGGAATTTTGCCAAATGCTTGTATTCCATCAGAGTGAAAGATAACGTTAGGGTTCTTCTTCTTAATTTGAGAAGCAATACTATTTACGTCGTTTATTGCGCCTGTTTCGTTATTTACGTGCACTATTGATACAAACGTTGTTTTCTCGTCGACAAGGCTTAACAAATTTTCAACGTCTACGCTTCCATCTGCGTTTAATTTAGCAAATCTAACGTCTGCACCTTTTTTCTTCAATTCGTTAAAGCATTCGTTTACCGCTGAATGTTCGCCAAGTGACGTTATAAAATTGCCACGCTTACAAAAGCTAAATATTGCCGTATTATCTGCTTCTGTTCCACAAGACGTAAAAGTAAGGTCGAACATGGGTGGAAAAGAGCGTAAAATCTCTGCTCTGCAGGCATCTAATTCCTTTTTAGTTTCAATACCGTTTTTATACATTGCAGACGGATTGAAATAACAGTCTTTTAAGAACTTATCTGCGCTTTCTATTGCGCAAAGTAGTGGCTTTGTAGTAGCCGCATTATCAAGGTATATCATTTGTAATCCCTTTCTATAACTTGTCTGCCTGCAAAAGAAACGAGATGTTGAAGATACGTTTCTTGACACTTTAAAATTAAAAGATACGCTTGATTATTTTGAACAAGATGAACGTAAAAACCGTCGTCAATATACTTGTTTGGTGTGCAATATACCTTTTTAATGTTAGACATTGATGCAAGTTTTTCATAAGAATTGCTAGTCATTTTTCCAACTTGCACTACTTCGTTTGCTTCAAAGACAATTATTTTTTTACGCTTTTTAAAGTTGACAACCTTTACAATTCTAGTTGATCCGCTTACAAAGATACAATCAATGCAATAATATATTTTAGTTCTAAGTAGGGCTGATAATATTGCGCTTGCTATAGTAAATACCAATGGAAACCAAAAAAGTTGTGGTATCATTGTGAAAAATATAAAACAGAAAAACGCTAACACAATCATTATCCACATAAATGCAGTATATAAGCCGTAGAAAAACTTTTGAGATTTAAGATTTGATGGATTTGCTGATTCTTCGTATAAAACTTCTCTCATATGTGCTCCAAATTTTACCCTAATAAGGGTCTTATTTTACAACTTTATTAATTATAACACTAATTAATAAATAAATCAATTATTTGAGTTTAACAAAAGTAACTCCCCTTTCGCCTTCGCCATATTTGCCAAAGCGGTAGCTTTCGACACGCTTATTTCTTCTTAAAGCGTCGTGAATTGCCGTGCTTAAGATTTTAAGACCTTTACCGTGAATAATTTTAACTTCTTCTAAATTGTTTACGATAGCTTGGTCAATAAAATTCTCGATTTCTGGAAGAGCCTCTAAAACTGTTAGGCCGATAACGTTAATTTCAACTAATGGTGTTACAAAGCCTTCTCTTTTTACTGCAACAGTTGTTTTATTTTCTTGTTTAGCTTTTGAAACAAAGAACAAATCTGCTATTTTTGCTTTAATTCGCAAATTGCCCATAAACACTTCGCATTCGCCTTTTTTAGGGTTAATTGTGTTTACTTTGCAAATAGATTCGGTTGGTTTATGGAAAACTTCGTCACCACTCTTTAGGCTTTCAGCGTTTACAGGCTTATAGTTGGTTATTTGCTCTTCAACGTCTTCAAGCGAATACTTTTTATCTTCTAATTGATTTCTAAGCGTTCGAGCTTTAATAAGATCGCCACTTGTAAGCTCTGCTTTGTCAAAAAGCACCTTGATTTCATCAATAATGCTATCTGCTTCTTCAAGCTTTTCATTTACAATTCTTCTACTTTCTGCCTTTGCTTTTGTATAGAATTTTTCTTTTTCTTGTTCTAACTTACGCTTTTCTTCGTTAATTTCTTTTAATTTCTTTTCTTGCTCAAGCTTAATAACGTCTAATTCAGTCTTTACCTTTAAGGCTTCTTGTCTAGACTTTTCGGCTTCTTTTAATACTTTTTCAAAAGAAATTTTATTATTGCTAATAAATGAAAATGCGCTTTTTGTAAGCTCCTCGCTTAAACCTAAACGCTTTGAAATTTCAATAGCGTTTGAAGTTCCCGGCATACCGATATTGATTTTATATAAGGGAGCAAAAGTTTGTGGGTCAAACTCCATACCTGCATTCATTATTCTGTTATCTGAATATGCAAACTCTTTCAGCGCCGAATAGTGCGTTGTAATTATACCATAGCTACGTTTTTCAAGAAGATGCTCTATAATTGCTCTAGCAAGCGCGCTACCCTCATCTGGGTCTGTGCCTGCGCCTATTTCGTCTATTAAAACAAGACAGTCGCTATCAACGGAATTTGTTATTTCAACTATATTCTTCATATGCGAAGAAAAGGTTGATAAGCTCTGCTCAATGCTCTGTTCATCACCAACGTCGCAAAAAACGTTTTTAAAATAAGAAATTTCCGTGCCTTGCTCTGCTTGAACGTACATACCGCACGTAGCCATAACAGAAAATAGCCCAACCATTTTTAACGTTACGGTTTTACCACCCGTATTTGGACCTGTTATAAGTAAATAATTATATCCATAGCCAAAGCTTACGCTAACTGGAATTACTGTTTTTGAACTTATTAACGGATGCCTACCACGTTTAATATCCGTTCTACCGCTAGCGTTAAAAGATGGCTTTATAGCGTTTGTTTTATAAGCGTAAATAGCCTTAGCATAGGTTAAATCGATATCGACGATAATTGATTCGTTTGTTTTAAGTGGAGAAACTAAAACGCCTACTTTTTGAGATAATTCAGCTAAAATTCTTTCAATTTCAAGTTGTTCTTCAATAGTTGAGCTTCTCAACGCGTTGTTAAGCTCTAAAACTGCAGTAGGTTCAATAAAAACTGTTGACCCAGTAGAAGATTGATCGTGTATAAAACCACCAACTTGTCCTTTATACTCGCTTTTAACAGGTAAAACGTATCTATCGCCACGCATTGTGATTATATTTTCTTGAAGATACTTATTATTTCCTGCTCTAATAAAGGACTGCAATTTTTCACGAATTTGCTCGTTTAAGCGCTTTATTGTCTTTCTTAGGGAATAAAGTTTTTCCGACGCGTTATCGCTCATAGTATCTTCGGAAATTATTTTAGAGCGAATTTCATTTTCCAAATAAGTATCTACGTAAATTGCGCTTGCTTGAGTTTTAATAATAGGCGCATCAACCGTGCTTGAACTAATAGAATTATATAAAATTCGGCAAGACTTTAAAAAACGGTATATTCTTAAAAGCTCACCCATTGAAAGTGTTGAACCTTTTGATGCCCTTTCGGCAATATCTCCCGTTTCATCATAAAATTCTATACCGCTTACACCACCGGTATATAAAAGCTCAAATGCTTCGCTTGTTTTATCTTGCAAATGTTTTGCTTCAAGAAAGTTTTCTGCTGGCATTATTTCGCAAGCTAATTCTTTAGTTTTGTAAAGCACGCAATATTCAGCAACCTTTTGCGCAACCTTGTCAAACTCAAGCGCTTTGAGCGATTTTTTGCTAATCATTAATTAACTCCCCTTTTTAAATTTCCGTTTGTAACGCTATAGGCGTTTTTTACAGCAATGGCGTTACCTTTTAAATATTCATTATAAATCGACTTGTCAAGCCCAATTAAATTTACAAATATATTTCCACGATTTTCAGCAAATAAAACTTGCTCGTTATAAACTTCAAATCTACAACGTGAGCCAATCTTATAGCGTCTTATCATAAATTTATGACCAAGTTTATCTGCCAAAGTAAAGAATTCGTTACCCCTTTTGCATTTTGAACACTCTTTGCCAAACGGACAATAAAGCAATTCCATAAGGCGAATAGCTCCAAAACGGAAGGTGTGACCCGCACCATCAAGATTGTTATCAATTTCAAACTGACCAAGTTCTTGCGACAAAATAACTGCATTTGAGTTTTTGTTTAACGACTTAAAGTCAATTTGATTGAAAACGTTAAGCCCAAGACCAATAATGAGCTTTTTGCCAAGGTCTTTTGCAAGCTTAATGCCACTAAGCCCGTCTGCATAAACACCGTCGAATTTGTCTAAAAGCCCTACGATTATTTGTTTGTCTTTCTCTGGCAAAAAAGACGGAACAAAAAGATATTTATCTGCCGATACCTTGCATAAAATCTCTTCAATATTCTTAGTGTTTAAATAATTGCTAGGATGAAGGACAAAAGCATCGCTATCGCTAACACAAACAAAATCGTCGGTCAATACAACGCTTTTATACTGCGAAGTATAATTGTTTTCAAAATCGCTTGTATATTCTGGAATTTTTAAAGGTTTTATATTATTATAAAATACCGTTTCGTATAGTCTTGCCCTAAGTTTATTAAGCATAGATTTAGCTATAAAAGGGTTGCCTTCTATATCTACGTCGGCAATTATTTTATAAGGATAAACGTCTGTTTTATTAAGATTTTTAATTATCTCTTCTTTTGTTGTTGGGGCGTTTTTAGCACTCTCTACTACTTCTTCTGAAGTTACCGTAACGCCACAGGCAGAAAGGGTTAAATAATCCCCTACCTTAACCTTTGCTTTTACTAATATATCTCTTGTTTTTGGGCTAATTTCTTGTGAGCTTAAAGAAGAATCTTTTGTAATATAAAGCTCATCGCCAACCTTTGCTTTACCTTTAAAAAGTAAAACGTTACCGTCTTGACTACAAATAGCGTTGCCTATTTCAAAGCCGTTTGAAATAATTTTAAAAGCATCGCCCTTTAAGTTGAAACGTTTAGTAATAAGTTTGTCGCCTTTTATTTTATCAATTAAAGCAACCTTTTCGCCCAAATGATTTTGCACTTTGCGCGATATGATATTGCCGTCTATGCCGTATAAATAACCCTTAGTGTAGTTGCCACGGTTAAACGTTCTTTTAATTTCGCTCATATCAAAAGGCTTATTATCTATTGCGTTTCGGTAGAGCTTGACTGCTGATGCAACGTATTCCGGCGATCTCATTCTGCCTTCAACCTTTATACTTGCAACGCCAAGTTTTTTTATAAGTTCAATTTCGTTTACTAGGCAAAGGTCTGAAAGGGATATTGGATAGTCGCCTGCACGTTGCAACGTTTCTAACGTATACTCTTTTCTGCACGGTTGCTTACAAAGACCGCGATTACCACTATTTCCACCTACGTATGCGCTCATATAACAATGCCCTGAAAAGGCCGTGCAAAGAGCGCCGTGAACGAAAATCTCGGTTTCAATAATTTTAGCAATCTCTTTAATTTCTTCTATTTGAGTTTCTCTTGCAAGAATTACTCTAGAAAAGCCGTGTTCCTTTGCAAGCAAAGCGCCCCCAATCTCGTTTACGCCTGCTTGAGTTGACAAATGTAAAACGATATTAGGAAAACTCTTTTTCAATAAATCTGCTAAAAAGATATCTTGCAATATAAAAGCGTCTACGCCTGCGCAATATGCAGGTGCGACAGTTTTTAAAAGATTTTCAATTTCATCATCTTTAATTAAGGTATTTATTGCAACGTAAACCTTAACATTTAAAGCGTGAGCATAAGAAACGTAATACGCAATATTTTCGGCACTAAAATTTTGAGCGTTTTTTCGCGCTGAAAAATCGCCCATACCAATATAAATGGCGTCTGCCCCAGCATTTATCGCCGTTATAAAGCTTTTTTCGTCACCCGAAGGCGCAAGTAATTCTATCATAAGTATATTTTATCAAATTATTGTTAATTTGAAAAGAAAAAACGGAAGAAAATCTCCCGTTTTTGATTAATTTTTATCTGCGCCACCTATTACTTGCGAATTTAAGTAAACTTCGGGCACTTTTCCTATTATCAGGTTATCGAAAACTAAAATACTTATAGTGTCTTTTACAACTTGGCTTGCAGTTTTAGTTACTAACGTAACCGTGCTAGATATATTTATAGTTATAGTGTGCCTTGTTTGATTTATGCCTGCTTCATTAAAACTAGATATTATTTCGCATTTTACAGATGAAACGGATATGAGCTTCATTTTAACGTTTTTGCCAAAACCACTTATAAGTTTTATACCTGTAAATGCCCCTATAGGCACGTTAACACCACTATTTGTCGCTTTTGATAAATAGTCATACGTGTTTTTTGCCGTTGAAGATGCAATAGCCGTTACTTTAAAGCTATTTGTCGTAACCATTTTAACGTTGCCGTCTAAATCGCTAGAAACGTCTATAAGCGACTTATAATCGTAGCCTTCTTCAAGTAAAACGTCTATAGCGTGGTAAGATGCACTAGATATTAACGATTCAAATTCTTTTAACGCTATATTTTGCAAAATTCTATTTGAAGATACGTATAAATACGTTGCTAATATAGAAGCGGCAAATAGAAAGCAATAAAATTTTATTTTTCTTTTAGTTTTCTTCATACTCTATTATATGAAGATTATAAAATAAAATTAATTTTTCTTAGATTTAGGCTTAAAAATTAAGGCGTTAAGATAACCGAATACAATTGCTGCGGTAATTCCTGCAGATGCCGAAGCAAGACCACCCGTAAAAGCACCTAAAAGTCCGTTTTTAGCGCCTTTTATAGCACCTTCTGCAAGAAGATAGCCAAACCCACTTATAGGCACGGTTGCGCCTGCGCCTGCAAAATCTACAATATATTGATATACGCCAATCGCTTGCAAAAAGATGCCTGCAAGCAAAAAGTATACTAGTATTTTGCCCGACGTAATTTTAGTGTAATTTATGAGAAGTTGCGCAATTGTGCATATTGCCCCACCAACTACAAAAGCTTTTATAAATGCTAATAAAATATCTATCATAAAACTCCGTTTTCTATTGCAATTGCGTGCGCTATTGCAGGTATAGACTCCCCTTGTTGTGAAGACACTGTAGAAAGCAGCGCGCCCGTTGCAACAAACAACACCTTATTAAACTTCTTTTCCATCATTTTATTATAAATATACGAGTTAAAAACGACTGCGCTGCAGCCTGCGCCACTTCCACCTTGATATTCATTTTCATCAATGTTGTATATCATTTCTCCACAATCAACGTGATTTTTCTCAATATCAAAGCCCTTTTCTTTTGTTAAATGCTTTAATAATCGACTGCCAAGCGCACCCAAATCCCCTGTTAAAATCAAATCGTAGTAATCAGGACTTCTTCCCGTATCTTTTAGATGATTGTATATACTTCTAAACGCAGCAGGCGCCATTGCAGCACCCATATTGTTTACGTCAGTAACGCCATAATCGGTAACTTTACCAATAGTTGCGCAAGTAATTCTTGGGTAAAAGCCCTTTTTATTTGAAATTACTGCGCTACCTGCACCAGTTACAGTCCATTGAGCTTGTGGTGGTCTTACGCTACCCAATTCTAACGGATACCTATATTGTCTTTCTGCAGTTGAAAAATGACTGCCTGTTGCGGCAATTGTGGTATTCATATAGCCACCGTCTACTAAAACTGCAGAAATAGCAAAAGCTTCACTCATTGTTGAGCAAGCATTATAAACGCCTAAATATGGAACGCCGAACTCTCTTGCAGAAAAGCTAGAAGAAATTATTTGGTTCAATAAATCGCCAGAAATTAAGCAATCTACGTCTTTAAACTGCAAGTTGGCGTTTTTAACAGAATTTTCGATAACGTGCGAAAGCATTTTACACTCTGCTTTTTCATACGTGTCTTCACCAAAAGTATCATCAAAAAGCCTAGTTTCTACGTATTCACCCAAGTTTCCTTGGTTTTCTTTTGGTCCACATATAGTTGACGTTGCTATAATTGCAGGCATATTTTTAAAAGAAATTGTTGATTTCATAAAAACAACCCCACTACGTAATAAATTATACCAACGCTTATGCTTCCAATCGTTCCAAAAACTAAGATAGGACCTGCAATAACAAACATTTTAGCAGCTAAACCGTAAATATAGCCTTCGGCTTTAAATTCCATTGCGGGAGATACGACTGAGTTTGCAAAACCTGTAATAGGAACAATAGACCCACCGCCTGCAAATTTACCAATTCTATCGTAAACACCAAGACCAGTTAGCAATGAGCCTATAAAAATCAAAATAATAGACGTTGTGCCTGCTAAAACGTCGCCGTATAAACCAAAAGTAAATTCAAGAAAAAATCTTATAAATTGACCGATAAAACATATTGTTCCACCAACGAAAAAAGCGCGTAATAAACTGCGTTTTTCGTTTGTTTTAGGCGATATTTTCGATACGTATTCTAAATACCTTGCATTATACGCTTTTTGCATTATTATATACCTTCTCTGTCTTCTTTTTAAAAATACAATCTTCTTTATCGGAAATAGTTTTCCACGGTTCGTAATTTTTCATACTAAAATTATGGCTAAAATAAAAATTTTAATACTATTTGATTGAAAATAATAGATTATGCGCTCAATTTGTTGTATAATTAGGTTATGGAAATAAAACCGATTGCAAAAATTTATACGTCTTTTAAAGAAAAGTTTGGTATACCACGCCAAAGTTGTAGGGGCAAAAATCTTTATGGTAAAATTGTTTTTGAAAAGGAGTTTAGAACACCCGACGCATTACGTGGAATTGAAGAATTTTCTCATCTTTGGCTAATATTTGATTTTTCGCAAAATCATAGAGAAGAATTCTCCCCTACCGTGCGCCCACCAAGGCTTGGTGGAAATACGAGAGTTGGCGTTTTTGCCAGTCGCTCGCCGTTTAGGCCGAATAATCTAGGCTTATCTTCTGTTCGACTTGTAAAAACTGAAAATACCGATGATGGCACTATATTAATCGTTGACGGTGTTGATATGTTAGACGGCACTCCAATATACGATATTAAGCCTTATTTGCCGTCAGATTGCCACGTTGACGCAAAAGGTAGCTACTCTAATACAACCCACAAATTAAACGTTATTATAGCAAATAACCTTTCAAATTTACCAAAGCAAACAACGCTTGATGCTATAATTTCTTGCATAGAAGACGACCCTAGACCTTCTTATCAAGATAATAGCGACAGGGTTTACACTATGAGATTTGATAACTATGACGTTTCTTTTAAGGTTGAAAATTTAAACGCTACAATTTTAGATATAAAGAATTTAGAATAATAAAAAGCCCGATGGAATTACCATCGGGCTTAATTTTTTATGCAACTTCACTAGAGTTGAACATTGATTTTAAAACGATACCTAAACGAACTAAAACGTCTATTGCAAATATCCACCAAATAAAATCTATTGCAGTAAATCTTCTAAGCACTACCGCTATTGCAAATAAAACGATTTTTGTTATAATTGCCAACTTTTTATTAGATTTTACAGTATTTACCGTTCTATTTGCAAGTTTTAAAAGCAAAGGAACTTTTCTTATAGATTTATTTGTAATAGCAATTTTTCCGTTTTTACCAAACGTAATAGCGTTATCGACTAAAGATAACGTCATTTCGTCGTTTAATTCGTCGCCTACGTAAACGGCGTTTTCTTTTTTAACCTTTTCCGCCTTAAATTTAGGTGATGCTCCTGCGATAGCGTGGTCAGCCTTTATTTGTTTTTTAAGATTGGTTACTACGCTTCCGTCATCTGAACTAAGAATTTCAGTTTTTAAACCTAAATCGTGTTTTAACTCGGCAATAGCACCGTAGCTATCGTTATATATTTCAGCAGATAAAACTAAATTACCAATACATTTGCCACCAACTGCAACGAACAAACGAGAAACGCCATCTTTATATTCTTCTACTTCAACTGAATGCTCTTTTAAAAATTTTCTGCTACCAACTAATATTTTACCTCCGTTAACCGTGCAAGATACGCCTATATGGCTTGACAAATCCAAATCGCAAACTTCTAATGGAGATAATTCACCTGCATACTCTTTAACCGCTTTTGAAATATGATTTTCCACCGTATTCAAAGCAGATAATGCAAGCAAAACAACTTCGTCTGCGCCTTCAACCGACTCTACCTTGCAGTTTTTCGTTAATACGCCAGATTTATCAAAACAAACCTTTTGAGCATTTGAAAGATTTAAAAATGCGTCTATAGAATTAATTTCAATATCGTTATCAATTGCATAGTAAACGGCGTTTATTTCGGCGTTAGATATGCTGAAAATAGTTTCACTAAAGCCGTTTAAAAGTAAAACGCAAACGCCTAAGTATAACCATTTGCTAGTTATACTATACCAATAAGTCTTTATTGTAAAAAGTGGTGGAACAAAAACTGCTAAAAGCGCAATGCCTACCATAATTAAACTTATTTGCAATCTCTTACGTTTAAGATTTAACGTAGATTTTGAACAAATGTTTTCGTTATTTTCAACAAACTCAAGGCGCTCAAGCAACGTTTCTTTTTCTTTTTTATCATTAGCCAAGGCAATTTTTACTTTTAAAGCGTCTTTTTTAACTGCAACCTTGTGTTTTGCTACTGAAACAACTAAATTGAGTA
>JBGUUU010000133.1:0-7937 GCA_045133775.1 Christensenellaceae bacterium | reverse complement strand
CACTCTTCATCAATTGTAAAAATCTCTTTAACAGATGCGTCAAAGCCTACTCTTCCTACCCAAAAAACGACTTTTTCGCCCACTTCTAAATCTTCAAGATTTTTTACAAAGTCTTCGTAAGTATAAACGAAATTGTTACAATCTGCATAAGCTTGGTCTAGCGCATCTTCGCCTACACCTATCTTTTTGATGTAGTCGTCGTCTTGGAAAAACTCGCTATTGCTTGCTTTGAGCATCATTGTAGAGCCTATGCCAAGCGCCTTATAACAGTCGTTTACCATAGTTATATTTTTACACTCTACGTCGCATCTAAGCTTTACCGGAACGTCGTTTATTTGTTCTCCGTTTCTTATAACGTCAACTAAAACTACGTCGCCTGCTTTTTTGTGGTTTAAAGATGCGATTAAATCGGTTGCAATAAAAATATTTCTCTTATGCTTACCTTCTGCATCTTTTATCGCAACAACTAAATCGTTATCTTCTAAACTATAACCTACGTATGCAGGGTCTTCTATGAATTTACCGCCACCCATAACCGTTTGACCGTAACAACTCATAGAAATTATTATAATTAAAAGAGCTAAAAGATAGTTCATAGTTGCGCCTGCAACTAAAACTAAAATTCTTTGCCAAGGCTTTTTACTGTTAAAGCTATCTTCGCCTTCTTGCTCGCTATCTTCCCCTTCAAAAGCGCAAAAACCACCTATTGGCAAGGCTCTTATAGAAAAATCTTCCCCACTTTTCATCTTCTTTTTGAAGATGGCAGGCCCCATACCTATTGCGAATTCATTTATTTTAAATTTGAAAATCTTACCTACGATATAATGACCGAACTCGTGCACGGTTATCATTACCATAAGTATCAATAAAGCTCCCAAAACGAAACCTACGGTTTTTATAGTAGATACGAATGAAAGTAAATTACACGTTATCAATTTTTAACTCCTACCTTTTGGTAAACCAACGCTCTTGCTAAGCTGTCGGTATATAATAAACTATCTTTTGTTACTTCTATTCTTTCTATTTTGCCCAAAACGTGCTCAATTAAGTCAGAAATATCATAAAACCCTATTTTGTCTTGTAAATAAAGCCCAACTGCCGCTTCGTTTGCAGCATTCATAGCGCACGCATAGTTGTCGCCCATTTCAAAGGACTTGAGAGCTAAAGAAAAACAAGGGTATTTATCTTCGTCTATCTTGCCAAACGTTAAACTCTTGCCTGCAAGTTCTAATAGTGGCACGTCTGTTTTAAGCCTTTCGGGATAAGTTAACGCAAGCTGAATAGGAATTTCCATAGAAGGAAAACCAAGTTGCGCCATAACTGCGCCGTCGTCAAATTCTACCATAGAATGAATAATACTCTCTGGATGCACGATTGCTTCAACCTTAGATAAAGGCGCGTTATATAAGTGACAGGCTTCTATAACTTCTAAGCCCTTGTTTAAAAGGGTTGCGCAGTCGATAGTAATCTTCTTACCCATAAGCCAATTTGGGTGCTTTAACGCTTCTTGGGCTTTTAATAAGGCAATTTCTTGCTTTGTATAATTTCTAAACGCTCCACCACTAGCCGTTAAAATAAGCTTTTTGAATTTAGCGTTTAAATCGAAGTTAAGACATTGAAAAATTGCAGAATGTTCGCTATCTACAGGTATGAGCCTTACACCCTTTTCTCTAACGGCTTTCATTACGATATTTCCACCTGCAACGAGCGTTTCTTTATTGGCGAGAGCAACGTCTTTGCCAAGGCTTATCGCTTCTAAAACAGGCTCCATACCGGCAAAGCCAGAAACTGCCGCCATCACGATATCACAGTCTTCAGTTATAGCGTGGAGCATCGCCTTTTCGCCCGTGTAAACGGTTGTTCCCGTAGGAATTTCGGTGAGCTTTGCCGCCGCAACGCTATCCGTCAGGCATGCGATTTTCGGCTTAAACTCGCTTAACTGCTTTGAGAAAAGCTCTACGCTTGAGTTTGCCGCAATCGATACTATTTGAAATTTGTCGCTATGGCGAGCAACTGTGTTTAAAACT
Organism: Christensenellaceae bacterium; assembly: GCA_045133775.1. Taxonomy (GTDB): domain Bacteria; phylum Bacillota; class Clostridia; order Christensenellales; family Borkfalkiaceae; genus UBA10281. Next base: position 5,910 of record JBGUUU010000133.1, on the reverse strand, counting down.
TGCCTACCTATAGACCCAGTGCTACCAAGAAGGGCTATCTTTATCATAATAATCCTTTAAAAAATATGCTCACCCATAATTTAAGTGAGCATTTTTGTATTAGTTTATTCTTTAAAGCCTGCGCTTATTCATTAACCTATAAAATGTGGCAATAAAGCACAGAATATAAACGCAATAAGTGGAGCTTCAAATAAAAGCCCGTCGATTCTATCCATTACGCCACCGTGACCTGGCAAAAGTTTACCCATATCTTTAAGACCAAGCTTACGCTTCATAAGGCTTTCTACAAGGTCACCAAATATTGTAAATATTGCGCCGATAAGACCGATACCGATATAAACGAGCACTTCTATCCACATTGCCGAGAAGTAATGTATAGTGTATCCCGATGCATTATAAAGCACAGTGCATACGAGCACGGCAGCTATTACACCACCTAAAAGCCCACCTATAGCGCCACTAATCGTTTTATTTGGGCTAACCTTTGGGCAAAGTTTAGGACCTTTAAAGGCGCTACCCACGAAATATGCCATAACGTCTGCAAGCGGTGTTACGGTAAAAGCAAGCACGAGCGCAGAATATGGCGCCAAGTGATTGATTGCTACTAAACAAACTAAAAGCCCTGATGGATAAACCATCGAAAGGAAAGTAAGCGCAATGCCTTCAACAGTAACCGTTTCGTGACAAGGCACGGCTGCCGCTAAAACTGCCACAATTGCCGTCATAGTTATTATAACTGCCCATTCTATACCAAAAAGCGACATCATTGGTAAAAGGAATATAGGATATAAAACCGTGATTACTCTGTGGGGTTTTACTATTTTATTTTCGAAAACACGGAGCATTTCGTTTGCACCGAGCGCTGCCATAGATAAGAGCATAAAATCGAAAAGGAACGTTCCTAGCGTAGTGCCGTAGATGTCCACCGTAACAAATGCCTTAAGTAAGAAAAACACCACCCACACGGCCGATATTATAAGCCCCGTAATAGTTCTTTTAAGCATTTTCTATACCACCAAATCTTCTTTTTCTACCATAAAACCACTCTATAGCCTTCTTTGTTTCTTCTCTATTAAAGTCTGGCCATAAAACGTCGGTAAAATAAAACTCTGCATAAGCGCATTGCCAAAGGAAAAAGTTTGAAAGCCTTTTTTCGCCACTCGTTCTAACAACAAGGTCGATATCAGGAAGGTCGCTTGTGTAAAGAGCCTTTGAAATATCTTCTTCGGTTATTTCGCCCTGCTTTTCCTTAAGCGTGTTAAAAGCGCGCGTAAGCTCTACCCTAGAACCATAGTTTAAAGCAATATTTAAAACGCGCTCTGCAAAATTTGCCGTATCCGCCACGAGTTTTTCGCACGTTACTCTCAAGTCTTCAGCAACTGGAGAAAGGTCGCCCGATATAACAAGACGGATTTCTTCTTTGAATAATTTTTTTGAATATTTTTTTAAAAACTTGCCCAATAAGTCGAATATCGTATCAATTTCTTCTTTAGGGCGTGACCAATTTTCAGTAGAAAAAGCATATAAGCTAACTACTTCTACGCCACTTGTAAAACATTCTTCAACAACTTCGACTATCGTGTCTGCGCCTTTTTTATGACCGAAAGTTCTAGGCCTATTACGCTCTTTTGCCCACCTGCCGTTTCCGTCCATAATAAAACCGACGTGACGAAGTTTCTTCTCTTTATCAGCCATTATACAGTAAGGATTTCCTTTTCTTTCTCTGCTGTAACCTTTTCAACTAATTCGATAGCTTTAGTAACTGACTTTTCTACGTCTGCTTCGTATCCTGCGTATTCGTCGTCTGTCATTTCTTTAGCTTTGTTCATCTTCTTAAGAGAATCAAGACAATCTCTTCTAATGTTTCTAAGAGCAACCTTAGATTCTTCACTCATCTTCTTAACTTGCTTAACGATTTCCTTTCTTCTCTCTTCAGTAAGAGTTGGGAAAACAAGTCTTACAACGTTACCGTCGTTAGTTGGGTTAATACCAATGTCTGAAACTTGAATTGCTTTTTCGATAACTTTAAGTAAAGATTTATCCCAAGGTGAAATTACTAAGCATTGACCATCTTGAACGGCAATGTTACCAACTTGGTTAAGTGGAGATAATTCTCCGTAATAATCTACTCTAATTTTATCAAGAACGTGTGGATTTGCTCTGCCTGCTCTAATTGATGCTAAGTCAGAACGATAAACGTCTGTAGTCTTTTGAAATCTTTCTTCTGCTTCAAGAATTATCATCTCAACTTTTTCTATATCTAATGCCATAGTTGTTCTCCCTATATTTTATTCAGTATACCTAAAATATACTGTAATTTACATAATTATATATTATTTTTTAAAAAAATGCAATACGTTTGCAAAATTCTTGCAAATTTCACACAGTATTGCGAAGTATAAGCCTTTAAACTTTTAAATTAAAGGGTTAGATGCGAGCAAAAGAAGGCTCGCTTTAAAGGATAAGACACGATAGACCTCTTTGGTCATCGGGGTTTAAACTTTAAAGCAGTAACGTACTTTTGCGACGTATATAAGCCTTTAATTGAGCTTAATAAACAATAGTCCCTGCCATATCGCCCGTTACTGCGTTTAAGATTGAATTTTCACCGTCTAAGCCAAACGCGTGAATTTTAAGACCATTTTCTTTACACATAACAACTGCTGAAGTGTCCAAAGCTCTTAAACCTAAGTTTACGTATTCATCATAAGTGAGCTTATCAAACTTTTTAGCGTTTGGATTTTTCTTAGGGTCGCTATCGTAAATACCATCGATATTTTTAGCAAGCAATAAAGCATCTGCGCCAATTTCTACTGCTCTAAGTGCTGCGCCTGTGTCTGTTGTAAAGTAAGGGTTGCCAGTTCCGCCACCGAAAACTACAACTTTACCTTCTGCAAGGTAACGCTTTGCAGTTTTGTAGTTGAACGTTTCGCCAATTCCGCTAATAGAAAGTGCTGTCATAACTCTAGCATCTACACCGTGTTTTTCAAGAGCGTCTGAAACGGCTAAAGCATTTATAACAGTTGCAAGCATACCCATATAATCTGCGGTTGCGCGCTCCATTTCATCGCCTTGTCTACCACGCCAGAAATTACCGCCACCAACAACGATAGCAACACCTACGCCAAGTTTTGCAACGTCTGCGATTTGTTTAGTAACTTGTGAAAGAGCTTCGGTATCGTAGCCGTGACCTTTACCACCAGAAAGCGCTTCTCCGCTTATTTTAAGTAATACTCTTTGGTATTTTGCTTGCATAATATTCTCCTTATCTTATATTGATTTAGCAACGTGACGTTGCATCCGTGTTTTACACTCTTACAAAGTGAGGTTTAAAGGTTTAGATACGAGGCAACGTGACGTTGCATCCGTGTATTTAGCCTAACTCTTACAAAGTGAGATTTAAAGGTGGAGAAACAAGGTAGGCTAGGCTCACAAAGAATTTGGGGGTGAGATAGACCTTGTTGGTCATCCCAGTCACAAATACTTTGTAGAAACGACGCATACCGACGTTTATACGCCTTTAAAAGATTTAAAGGGTTAGATGCGAGCTAGCCAAGGCTCGCTTTGTGTCACAAGACACAATAGAGCAACGTGACGTTGCATCCTTTACCTTTATCAAGTGAGATTTAAAGGGGGAGAAACAAGGTAGGCAAGGCTCACAAATTGGTATTGGATGGGATAGACCTTGTTGGTCATCCCAGTCAAGAGCAATTTGTAGAAACACAGCATACCAAAGTTTATACGCCTTTAAAAAATGGGGGTGCTTCTCGCACCCCCAAAATTAACCTTTTTAGGGGTAGTTTTGCTATCCCTTATTATTTTTTCATTGCTTCAACTTGTGCTGCAATTTCATCAGCAAAGTTTTCTTCTTTCTTTTGAAGACCTTCGCCCATTTCGAAACGAACGAATCTTCTAATAGAAATCTTTTCACCGATAGTAGCTGTAGCTTCTACAACTAATTGCTCGATAGTCTTGTCTGGATCTTTAACGAACTTTTGGCAAAGAAGACAGTTATCTTCATAGAAAGACTTAATTCTACCTTCTACCATCTTGTCAACGATCTTTTCTGGCTTGCCTTCTTCAAGAGCTTGAGCACGAAGAATTGCCTTTTCTTTTTCGATTACGTCTGCAGGAACTTCTTCCTTTGTAACGTATAATGGGTTAGAAGCTGCAATGTGAAGAGCGATATCGTGAACGATAGCCTTGAACATATCACCCTTAGCAACGAAGTCTGTTTCACAGTTAACTTCTAAAAGTACGCCAACCTTACCACCCATGTGGATGTAGCTATCAACGATACCTTCAGCAGCGATTCTGCCTGCTTTCTTTGCTGCTTTAGCAATACCTTTTTCTCTAAGGTAGTCTACTGCCTTATCCATATCGCCGCCGCATTCAACGAGTGCGTTTTTGCAATCCATCATACCTGCGCCGGTTCTTTCTCTTAAAACCTTAATATCTTGTGCGGTGAAATTCATAATTGTTTCTCCTTAATAGTTATTAAATTAAGCTTCAACTGGAGCTTCAACTGCTTCTTCAAGAGCTGGAGCATCTTCAACGTTACGTCTTACAGCGTCTTCGCCTTGCTTAGCTTCGATAACAGCGTCTGCAATGATAGAAGCGATAAGTTTAACGGCTCTGATAGCGTCGTCGTTACCAGAAATTACGTAGTCAACAAGGTCTGGATCACAGTTAGTATCTGTAATAGCTACTACTGGAATACCAAGCTTTCTTGCTTCCTTAACTGCGTTTACTTCACAGTTAGGGTCTACTACGAACATAACGCCTGGGATACCTTTCATTTCTCTGATACCACCAAGGTTGTATAAGAGCTTATCTCTTTCTGCCTTAAGACCTAAAACTTCTTTTTTAGGAAGAAGATCGAACTCACCAGTCTTTTCCATGTTATCAAGTTTGTTGAGTCTTTCGATTCTTGTCTTGATAGTCTTGAAGTTAGTGAGAGTACCACCGAGCCAACGGCTGTTTACGTAATACATACCACATCTTTCAGCTTCTTGTTGGATAGCTTCTTGTGCTTGCTTTTTAGTACCAACGAATAAAACAGTCTTGTCAGCTTTAACAGCGTCTACAACGAACTTGTAAGCTTCTTCAACAAGATCAACTGTGATTGCAAGGTCGATAATGTGAATACCGTTTCTTTCGCCATAAATGTACTTTTTCATTTTTGGGTTCCATCTTCTCGTTTGGTGACCAAAGTGAACGCCAGCTTCGAGAAGTTGCTTCATAGAAGTTACTGCCATAATTATTTCCTCCGTTATTCCTCCCCGAGCCCTTTTTTACGCGACCTGACCGTTCGGCTCATAATTTATTTTGAACGGCACGAAGAGTCGCACAAACTCGAGTGTGAATTTTATAGCCTAGATATTTTAGCATACAAAACGCGTTTTGGCAAACGTTTTTATATATATAATAATATAATTTTGAAAATTTTTTAATTTATTCTTTATTTTCTTTTTTATTACGCTTACTACTAGAAATCTTTGTAATAAGGGTAATTAGCGCAGACGGAACGATAATTCCCACGCCTAACGCTATAAAAATAACCATTCCAACGTTGACGTTTTTTATTCCCTTAATTTTATACTCCGTAACCCTTGAATAACCGTTTTTATCTTTATAAAATACGTAAACGTATTTTTCAAAGCCTTTAGACGATGGAAGAGTCGTCTTTAAAAAAGTGGTGTTTGCAACAATCAATTCGCCCTTCTTACGCTTTAGGATTTTGTCTACGGTAGGGTTTTTTATAGCCTTTGAAGAGTAGAAAATATAGGCGTCGCAAGAACTATCTACCCTGTCAAAATAAAAGCTATGTCTATTGCCACTTTCTGCTTTTAGACCAGTTTTTTGAGTTGAAATTACAATTTCTTCTTGTGGCAAATCTATTTTTACCTT
>JBGUUU010000132.1:0-7078 GCA_045133775.1 Christensenellaceae bacterium | reverse complement strand
CGACTTTGCTGCTGAATAAGCAGGAATTTTAGTAAGTGGCGTATAAGCATTCATAGATGAAATATTCAATATACAACCCTTTTTCTTGTCTGCCATATCTTTAGCAAAAACCTGAGTTGGAAGTAAAGTGCCTTGGAAGTTAAGTTTAAATACGAAATCAACACCAGAATCATCAAGGTCGAAGAAACTCTTTCCACCTTCTTTTGCTTCGTGATGATACTCGTTATCAGTAGTCGCTCTAGGATTGTTTCCACCGGCACCGTTAACTAAAATATCACACGCGCCAAGGTCTTTTAAAACAGCCTGATGCACTTCTTCTAAAGAATTTCTATCTAAAACGTTTGCCTTGTAACCTTCACATATAAAGCCTTCGGCTTTAAGCTCGTTTGCCAAAGCTTTTACAGCGTCTTCGTTAAGGTCAAGCGCGGCAACCTTTGCTCCACATTGAGCAAACGCTCTTACCATTGCGCCACAAATCAACCCGCCTGCGCCTGTTACGACAACCACTTTACCACTGTAATCTATACCTATAGGAAGTTGTATCATTACTATTATCTCCTTATTTATCAAATTTGTCAAGCAAATCCCATACCCCAAGCATATACATTATGCCTAAAGCACGGTCATAAAGACCGTAACCCGGTCTTACCTTGCCAGGACCCTCATCCCAAAGATGTCTGCCGTGGTCTGGGCGAATATATCCTTTAAATCCACAATCGTGATATGCTTTTAAAATCTCTAAAATGCCAGTATCGCCATCACAGTCACGGTGGCTTGCCTCGGAGAAATCTCCGTTTTCAAAATGCTTTACGTTACGAATATGCGCAAAAGCAATTCTATCGCAATACCTCCTAACGATTTCAGCAACGTTATTGTTAGGATTTGCATTTAAGCTCCCCGAGCAAAGCGTTAAACAGTTGTATTCATCATCAACCATTTTTAAGAAACGGTCTATGCTAGGCTCGTCAACTAAAAGACGAGGTAAACCGAATATATCCCATGGTGGATCATCCATATGGATTGCCATTTTAATATCACACTCACGACAAGTTGGCATAATTGCCTCTAAGAAATATTTGAGGTTTGCCCACAATTTTTCTTTATCTACACCCTCGTACGCCTTAAAGAGTTCGTCGAGTTTAGCCATTCTTTCAGGCTCCCAACCAGGGAAAGACATATTGTATTTTTCAGTAAAATCAAGAATATACTTCGCCATTGCGTTGTAATCGTTTTGAATCATACCCTTTTCATAGAAAAGCGCAGTAGAGCCGTCGCCTACCTCGTGGAAAAGATTACTTCTCGTCCAATCGAAAATAGGCATAAAGTTATAGCAAATTACTTTTACGCCAAACTTAGATAAATTGCGAATTGTTTGCTTATAATTTTCTATATATTTATCACGTGTTGGCAAACCGATTTTAATATCGTCGTGCACGTTTACCGATTCTACAACGTCAATATTAAACCCATATTTATCACATTGAGCTTTTACCTTTGCAATTTCTTCTTCGTGCCAAATTTCGCCCGGCATCTTATCGTGTAAAGCCCAAACTATGCCAGTTACACCCGGAATTTGCTTAATATCCGACAACTTAATACGGTCGTTGCCTTCACCGTACCAACGAAATGTCATCTGCATATTATTTTTTCTCCTTTGGTTTTCTTATTTTGTTAAGTTTTGCGTTTATTTTTAAAAGCTCTTCCTTTGTGAAACGAATTTTACGCATACCAAGCATACCGGTAAAACGAAGAACCGTAAAGTTACCAATCATCTTCATAACCCCGCTGTTCATTTCAGGATTTTTAGCTTTCTTCTTTTTCTTCTTTTCTTTTTTATCTTTATCCTTAGATTTTGTTCCACTCATTTTCTTCGCAAGAGTTAAGAATAAACCTAAAAGCCAAAGCTTACCGCGGAAGGTTTTTGTAATTTCACCAAGTTTATCGTTAAGTGAGAATCTACCCTCGATTTCAGTTATATCAAACCAGTTAAGCACGGCGCCTTGCTCACGCAAAATGTAATCCGGATTCATCTCGCTAACCTTGCAAATACGGCTTTCGTCTTTATATTCGCCTGCAACCGCTAAGAGTCGTGTTTCGCCAACGTTTGCAACCTCAAAATAGAAGAAGTGGTCTTCGGCAGCCTTTTTACCAACCGACACGCCGTTTGCAAACAATTCAACCTCAGGTTGGTTAGAATATACCGTAATCTTGGTCACGTCTTCAACTCTATCAACGTAGCGTTTGCTACAAATATGCACGAACGGTTCATCAGAAAGCCATGCCTTATACGCATAGAAAGCATCTTTTTTGTACTTTCTATCAATAGTCATAAGACCTTTGTGGTTTTGACCGTTTTCGCCACCTTCTGCTCTGTCTGCTGCAAAGTCGAACATATTCCAAACGTGAGTAGCCCAAAGATATTTTCTAGGGAACAATTGGCGAATAAGCGATTCGTGATACATCGCTTGATACTCTTCGGTATAGTCGCCACTCTCGGGGTTAGAATTGTGCCAGTTTAACGCCTCGCAACCGTATTCAGAACAACCTATTGGCTTGTTTGGATATATTTCGTGGAATTTATCAAACCAAGGTGCATACTCATCAAGACTGCCACCATACCAACCAAAGTAGTGGTTATATGATACAACGTCTGAAATATGCACGTATTTTTCATCAATATCGCACATAGAAATACACGCAACGGTTGTAAGACGGGTTTTGTCCATTTCGTGAACGAGATCGTTGAGTTTATGGTGGTTTTCTATCAAGTCTGGGTCTTTTGCGCCGTCCATCGTAATTTCGTTAGAAAGCCCCCAAACGCAAATAGAAGGGTGATTGTAATTTTGAGCGATCAACTCACGCATTTGCGACATCGTGTTATCGTTACCACCACTCATATGGCGAGAAATATAAGGTATTTCTGCCCAAACAACCATACCACGCTCATCACAAAGGTCGTAGAAGTATTGGTCGTGTTGATAGTGCGCTAAACGAATGGTATTTGCACCAACTTCGCAAATAAAATCCATATCTTCTTTGTGGTGCTCAGGCAATAACGCATTGCCAAATCCCCACCTATCTTGATGGCGAGAAACTCCTCTTAAAGGATATTCTTTCCCATTTAAAATAAAGCCGTTTTCAGCATCTATTTTAAAAGTACGACATCCAAAACGAGAAGAAATTTTATCAATTTCTTCACCCCCACGTAAAATAGCAACCTCCGCCGTATAAAGGTATGGGTCTATTTTACCGTGCCAAAGATGAACGTTTTCAATTTTTAATACTGCGCTTGTATCTGCACTTTGCGTTTCGCAAACTAAATTGCCCTCTTTGTCAAAGATACGAAAAGCAATCTCGTCGCCATTTTCTAAATCGTTAACGTAAGTATCAATTTTTACGTTTGCATCGTTTTCTTCTATTTCAGGAGTTATAACAAGACCTTTTCCACCAAAATATTCAAGGTCGAAATGGGTTTCTTCTACACAAATTATATTAACGTCACGGTAAAGACCACCATAGAAGGTAAAATCTGCAACCTGTGGATATACCTCTTCGTTAGGAGCGTTATCTACCACAACGCAAAGTGTGTTTTCTGCACGCATATAACCCGTTATGTTTACACGCCAGGTTGAGTATCCACCATCGTGATGGGCAAGTCGTTTACCATTCATATACACGTCGGCAGAAGAGTTAGCTCCGTTTATTTCAAGATAATATTTTTTAGATTTTGGGAGAGAATCCGCTCTAAAAGCCTTTCTGTAAAGGCAAGTCCCACGAAAATAGTTGTTACCACCATCTTGACCGTCAACTGCATTCCAAGTGTGAGGAAGAGTTATAGACTCGCCCATCTCTGCGGTAGTTATCTCAGAAACACCTTTTAAAAATTCCCAATTATCATTAAATTTTAATATTTGTCGCATTACGATTTCTCCTTATGGAAACAGGGAGCATCCAACACGGACACTCCCCGAGTTTTCACAATTAAGCTGCGGTGTTTTCCGTTTCTTTTCTTGCTTTAAGAATTTCAACGTTTTCAAGAACTTTTTTCTTGTTAAGCGTATATACAAACGCAAGAACAACACCTACCACCACGTAAAGAACAGCAGGAACAAGAGTCGCGATATTATAAATACCATTATTAACAGCCGTGCTTTGTTTTGCAGCGCCTTCTACGTAACCGATAAGCGCGAGCGACCAAGCACCCATTGCTGATGCAATTGCTTGACCAATTTTACGAGCGAAGGAACATACCGCATAAATAGTACCATCTTCGCGAACACCCGTCTTAACCTCGTGGTCGTCGATAATATCACTAATAAAAGCCCAAATAATGAGGTTGAATAAGCCAAAGCCAAGTGAACCTACGATACTGAGCACAACGTAAATCCACATATTGCTTGTGTGTAAGATAAACAATAATACATACGAAACAGAGCCCATAATAGCAGCAACTATACCAACCTCTTTTTTGCCGAATTTTCTTGAAAGAGGAACGGCAGCAGGAGCAAGCGCAAGCGCCGGAACAAATCCTGCGGCATTTATAATTGTAAGTCCCATCGTATTGTTAAAATAGTCTTTAAAAATATAGTTATTGATAGTCTGGTTAAGCATTTGCGCACCAAGGAACGAAATATACACGATAACTATACCAATGAGCGCGCGATTTGTAAACAATGCTTTAACAGTTTGACCAAAGGTAACGCTTTCCTTCTTTTCGTCATCTACAGAAATACGCTCTGTACACATACGATAACAAAGCAAATAACATCCAACAGAAGCAATTGCAAGAACTAAAGCTACGATAGGGAATGCATTAGCATTTGCTATCTTTGTTCCGTCTGCCAAAGTAGTATATAAGAACATAGGCATTACAACGCCTACTAAAACTTGCGGAATTAACGAACCAACACCGCGGAAAGTTGAAAGAGCCGCTCTATCATCCGCCTCAGCACTCATAACCGATGCCATTGAACCGTAAGGAATATTGATTGCGGTATAACATACGCTACCCCATAACAAATAAGTAACGAACATGTATATTATGCGAACCCACATTTCTGCGCCACCAATTGCAGTTTGATACATCAAAAAGCTTGCAAGCGCAACAGGTCCACACATACGGATAAGCCATGGCTTAAATTTACCACCTTTACCCTCTTTTACCTTATCTGCAATTCTTCCCATAGCAGTATCGGTAAACGCGTCAACGATACGAGAAAGAAGGAACATCGTACCAACTAAGCTTGCGCTAATTTTCAAGACGTCTGTATAGAACACCGTCAAGAACATACTTGCCATAATAAAGGTCAAGTCGTTTGCTACGTTACCGAACATATACCCAACCTTGTCCTTAACGCCAAATGGTTGAGTAGAAATTTGTTTACTCATAATTACCTCCAATATCTTATAATTATTATACCCTAATTATAACATAATAAAAATAGGTGCTAATAGAATAAGAATTCGAAATTGTAGTACAATTTTTGTTTTTTTGTTGATTTTTATAAAAATTATTGTATAATTAAGTAAAGGAGCATACACAATGAACGTTCAAGAATATTTAATCTTTTCAATTGCACTACTTAATAAGTTACACGTAAATAGTCATATTATAGACGACCCGGCCAATTATATTTCTAGTGAAATAGACTGTGGTCTTCGCTCTATGCTTTTTGATGAAACCAATTACGTTAATCTTCTTATAAACTCGCCTACGGAAGCAAAAGAAAAGGTTGTTTATCGTTTTTTCGACGAATATTTATGCCATTACGTTTTCTTTAAAATACCCGAGCCAAATACGATGAAATACTTTTTTATAGGGCCTTATATTCCTGCCCTTCCCACCGATGAGTTTCTACAAAAAAAGGCTCAATCTCTTTCGCTTAACCCTACCAAACGCAAACTACTAAACAAATATTACCGTAACATTCCTATTTTAGAAGAAGAGAACGTTTTGTTTAATATTGTAGATACGTTAGCAACGTTTATCTTCGGTGGTGAAAACAATTTTAGTATAGACCACGTTAGTTACGAAATACCCGATAAACGCAAGCCGGTTTTTATTTCAGGAATTTTCGATACGGTAGAAGAAAACAATTCTCTTACCTTAGAAATCATAGAACAAAACTACGAAAACGAAAAGCGCCTTATCGACGCCGTTAGTAAAGGTAATTTACATAAGGTTGATATGATATTTTCTTCTATTGTAAATAAAGGAACAGAAGAACGAATAACCGATAGCGTTAGAAACCGTAAAAATTATCTTATTATTTTAAACACTATTTTGCGAAAAGCTGCCGAATTTGGCGAGGTTCACCCTCTTTATATTCACCGACTATCATCTGAAATCGCTAAAAAAATAGAAAGCCTTTACACAATTGGCGACAGCTTAGAATTGCAAAAAGATATGATTAGAAAGTATTGCTTACTCGTTAAAGAGCATTCACTAAAAAAGCACTCTCACCTTATCGGCAGAGTAATAACTTTGATTTCTTACGACTTAACTGCAGACCTTTCGCTCAAACGAATTTCTTCACTTATGAACGTAAATTCTAGTTATCTTTCTGCATCTTTTAAAAAAGAATGTGGAGAAACACTTACCGAATACGTAAATCGCAAACGTGTTGAAAATGCTGCGTTTTTGCTTAAACACACAAACAAGCAAATACAAACGATAGCAGAAGAGTGTGGCATTTTAGACGCAAACTACTTTATCAAGTTGTTTAAAAAACAATATGGAATAACACCTACTCAATATAGAGAACAGTAACGCTAAAAGACTTTGCAAAATATAATAATTTTTGCCCATACATTCATCATTTTGCATTAGTATTTATTTGATAAAAAAGTCATTTAAAATAAAAAAAGCCCCGTATATGTTGTTTAATCAGCCTATACGGGGCTTTTGTTTCTTATAATTATATATGAGCTAGCCAAGGCTCGCAAGACTTTTGCGGGCGGGATAGACCTTTGGGGTCATCCTAGTCAAGAGCAATTTGTAGAAACACGGCATACCGAAGTTTATACGCCTTTAACCCTCTATCCAAACAATCTCTCCACCAGCTACAGTAAGCTCGGT
>JBGUUU010000131.1:0-2038 GCA_045133775.1 Christensenellaceae bacterium | reverse complement strand
TTCAGGGTGGAAATCGACGTTTATTTTGTCGCCAACGTTTAGGTTAGGTAGCATTTTATCTTTTTTATCAGCCCCGTCAAACTTAGTCCAACCTTGATTTAAAATCATAGAGCCTTTGAGTGAATAATCTTCTTTACCACCGAGCGAAACTGTAATTTCAGACTTTTCAATTAAACAGTCTTCTTCGCAAAAAACTGCAACAAAACGGCGTAAAATGGTTGAGTAAACGAGATGTTCTTCTTCATTTAAAGCGCCTTTTTGCGGAATTTTATACGTTGGTGTGAGTGCCGAGTGAGATTCTATTTTACTGTCGTCAAAAATCGTTTTCTTATCTTTAAAAACAATAGGATAACCAAGATTTTTAACGTTAGAAATTATTTCTTTTATCTTGCCTTTTTCGTTGGTAGCAAGATACTCCGAGTTTGTTCTAGGGTAACTAATATAGCCGTTTTCATAAAGCTTTTGTGCGATAGACAAGCTCTTTTCCATAGACATTTTGTGCTTTTTACCAAGCACGTTTTGAAGTTTAGTTAAAGAGTAGAGTTTACCAGGGTTTAAAACTTCTTTTTTAGCCTTTTTATCAGTAACAACTGCGTCTAAAAGATTCATTCTTTGGCAACAAATTTCGGCTTTATGCCTTTCATTTTCGCCAAATTTATATTTTGAAACTAGTTCTATTTCTTCGCCACCAGTTTTTGCTTTAGAAACAAGGGCGTAAAACGTTTCAGGCTTAAAGTTTTCAATTTCTACGTCCCTATCGTAAATAGCTTTAACAATAGGCACGATAACTCTTCCAACTCTTAAAAGCGTTCCTGTTTTTATAGTGGCGTATCTAGTAAGGTTTACTCCGTAAAGCCAGTCGATATACGTTCTAGAAAAGCCTTCGTTTGCAAGGTTTTGATAGTGGCTTTCATCTTTCATTTCGGTAAGCGCTTTCTTAACCGTCTTTGGCGTTTGGTCGGGTAGCCATAATCTATAAAACGGCTTTTTAGTCTTAAGCGCATTATCAACGCAAAGCCTAATTATAATTTCACCTTCTCTGTCCGAGTCGCCTGCGTTTACTATTTTATCAACGTCACTTCTATTTAAAAGATATTTAATTGTGTTAAACTGCTTTTGAACACCTTCGTCAGGCTTGCCGTTATCGGCGTTTTTAAGTTTGAACTTAAACTCTCCAGGGAAACAAGGGAGATTTGCCATACTCCACTTTTTATTTGTAACGGTATCGCCCAAATAGTCTTCAATATCGCAAAGCGAAAACAAATGGCCAAATGCCCACGTAACGATATATTCGTCGTTTTCGTAGTAACCGTTTTTCTTTTTCATTTCCCCAATGCCTGCAACGATATTTCGTGCTAAGCTTGGTTTTTCAGCAATAATAGCAATCATAGTGAATAAATTTTAGCATTTTAGCAATATAATGTCAATTCATAATTGACAAAATATTAATACTTAAAGTATAATATTTATATTGCAATTATAAGGTAAAGACAATGTATAAGATTTTAAAAGCAAGATTATTAGCAGAAAATATTTACGAAATGCAAATTAAAGCGCCCTGGGTAGCAAATAAGTGCTTGCCAGGTCAATTCGTAATACTTAGAGTAGATGAGATTGGCGAAAGAATTCCTTTAACAATAAGCGATTATGATAGAAAAATCGGTAGCGTAAGCATAGTATTTCAAGTTGTAGGAGCATCAACCTTAAGGCTTAGCAGGCTCTGCGAAGGAGATTGTGTTTACGATTTTGTTGGGCCACTTGGTAATCCGTCTGAAATAATCGCAAATTTTAGCGAGTTTAAGGATAAAAATATAATTTTTATAGCAGGTGGCGTTGGCTCTGCGCCCGTGTATCCACAAGTTAAATGGCTTAACGAAAATGGTTTAAAAGCAGACGTTATCATTGGTTCTAGAACTAAGGATTTGCTTATTTTAACTCAAGAAATGCAAGTGGTTAGTGGTAATCTTTACGTTGCAACAGACGATGGTAGTTTTGGCTTTAACGGTAGGGTTACCGATATGCTTACAAATCTTGTAAA
>JBGUUU010000130.1:0-16319 GCA_045133775.1 Christensenellaceae bacterium | reverse complement strand
CTTCGTGGTAAGCAAGGTAGATTCCGTCAAAACCTTCTTGGTAAGCGTGTTGACTATTCTGGCCGTTCAGTTATCGTCGTTGGTCCTGAACTTAAGCTTTATCAATGTGGTCTTCCAAAGGAAATGGCTATCGAACTTTTCAAGCCTTTCGTTATGAAGAAACTCGTTGAGCAAAATATCTGTCACAACATTAAGAGCGCAAAGAGAACTGTTGAAAGAATGAAACCATGCGTTTGGGATATTCTTGAAAACGTTATTAAAGATCACCCAGTTCTTTTAAACAGAGCGCCAACACTTCACAGACTTTCAATTCAAGCTTTCGAGCCTGTTCTTATCGAAGGTAGAGCAATTAAGCTTCACCCACTCGTTTGTGGCGCGTTCAACGCCGACTTCGACGGTGACCAAATGGCTGTTCACGTTCCACTTTCTGTAGAAGCTCAAGCAGAAGCAAGATTTTTGATGCTTGCATCAAACAACATCTTAAAGCTTTCTGATGGTAAGCCTGTTATGTCACCTTCTCAAGATATGGTTCTTGGTGGATATTACCTTACTATTACAAGAAGAGAAGATGGTAAATATTACGACGAAAAGTTTAACGAATACGTTATCGGCGAAGATGGCAAGTTCTATGATGAAAAGAAGATTGCCTTCGAAGCATCTGATAAGGTTTATGCTGAAAAGAGCGTAGTTGTAAAGGCTGATAAAAACGGTCTTTACGCTAGAGAAGAAAGAGAAAATAAAGACGTTATCGTAAGTTGCACTTTAACTAGACCAGAAACTGGCAAACAGTTCAAGGTTACTAGATACGAGCCAAACGTTTACACTTCTTGCGACGAAGCTTTAATGGCATATCAAACAAAGCACCTTTGGTGTCAAGATGAAATCTACGTTCGTAGAGAAGTTGAGCTTCCAGACGGAACTAAACACAGCGGTATAATTAAGACTACTGCAGGTAGAATTATCTTCAACGAAGGTATTCCACAAGATATCGTAGGTAGCAAATTCAGCGTAAGAAACCCTGAAGACCCAGATAGTTACCTTCAATTCGTTATCAATTTCTTAGTTGGTAAGAGCCAATTAAAGAAAATTGTAGACGCATGCTTTAAGTCTAGGGGCTCTGTATGTGCTGCTGAAACACTTGACTATATCAAAGCTCTCGGTTATAGATATTCTACAGTAGCTGCTATCACAACTTCTGTATTCGATATGAAAGTGCCAGAAAAGAAGAAAGGCATTATCGATAAGGCAAGTGATGAAGTTATCGCTATTGAAAGAAAGTATAACAGGGGTATCTTAACTGATGATGAAAGATACAAGGCAGTAGTTGATATTTGGACAAAGGCAACTGCTGACGTTACTGACGTTCTTAAGCTTAACCTTCGTAAGTTCAACCCAATTTGGATGATGGCTGACTCGGGTGCCCGTGGTTCTATCGACCAAATTAAGCAACTTGCCGGTATGCGTGGTCTTATGACTAACCCTAACGGTAAAATTATTGAAATTCCTGTTAAATCTTGTTTCCGTGAAGGTCTTACAGTACTTGAGTACTTCATTTCTTCTCACGGTGGACGTAAAGGTCTTGCAGATACAGCGTTAAAGACAGCCGACTCTGGTTATCTTACCCGTCGTCTTGTAGACGTATCACACAACGTAATCATTAGAGAAGAAGATTGTGGCGATAGAAAGGGTATGGAAATCGAAGCAATCCGTGGTCTTAAGGGCGAAATTATCGAAGGCTTAGAAGACAGAATTAACGGTAGATTTGCATCAGTTGACGTAATTCACCCAGTTACAGGCGAAGTAATCGTTCCTGCTAACGAAATGATTACAGAAGAAAAGGCAAAACAAATTTGTGATGCCGGTATAGAAAAAGTTGTTATCAGAGGCGTATTTACTTGTAAGTCTAAATACGGCGTATGCGCTAAGTGTTACGGTAAGAATATGAGTAACTCACTTCCTGTTCAAATCGGTGAAGCAGTTGGTATTATCGCAGCTCAATCAATCGGTGAACCTGGTACACAGCTTACAATGAGAACGTTCCACACCGGTGGTATCGCATCAACAGGCGATATTACACAAGGTCTTCCTAGAGTTGAAGAGCTTTTCGAAGCTCGTAAACCAAAGGGCGAGGCAGTTGTTTGTGAACATAGCGGTGTAGTAACCGTTCAAGAAAAGGACGGTATCCGTCACGTATACGTTAAGTCTGATGAAGACGGTTCAACTAAGGATTACGTAATTCCATTTAGCGCTGACTTAAGAGTTAAAACTGGCGATATCGTAGATCCAGGTACAATTCTTACAGGTGGTTCTGTAAACCCACAAACTATCTTAAAGACAAGGGGCTTCAAGGCTGTTCAAGACTACATCTTAAGAGAAGTTCAATCAGTTTACCGTAGCCAAGGCGTTGACATTAACGATAAGCACATTGAAATTATCGTTAACCAAATGCTTAGAAAGGTTAAGATTTTATCTAGTGGTGACACAGAGTTCTTGCCTGGTGAAAGCGTTGACCTTTTAACCTTAGATGAAGAAAACGGCAAAGTGCTTGAAAACGGTGGTCAACCTGCAATAGCTAAGAGAATTCTTTTAGGTATTACAAAGGCTGCGCTTGCTACAGAATCATTCCTTTCTGCAGCATCATTCCAAGAAACTTCAAAAGTTCTTACAGATGCAGCTATCCATAACAAGTACGATCCTCTTATGGGTCTTAAAGAAAACGTTATTATCGGTAAACTTATTCCTGCAGGTACTGGTGTTAAGGATTATAAAAACCTTAACCCACAATACAACAGCGTTCGCCCTGTAGAAGATTTAGTAGAAGATGTTGACGCCTTAGAAGACGATGAAGATATAATCTAATAAAAATTAGCCCCTTTGCGACGTGTCGCAAGGGGGCTTTTACGTGCAAAAGAGAAGTGTTTTAAGCTTAATATTGACAAAGCGTTTGATTAGGTGTATACTGTTGTTGTCGAGATTGTAAAATTTAAAAGGAGAGAAAATGAGAAAGGTTTTTAAAATATTTATTGCGAGTTTTACGGCTTTAATACTGTCAGTATTGTCATCTTGTTGGTTGGATCCTACTGAGCCAAGTATATTATTTTACGATTCGATAGAAGACTTTGTTGTTGATTTTGGAACTAAGATAGAAAAACAAGACGATAGCGATGCTTGTTGTTTGTTTGAATATGATGCTATAAAAGCAAGTGTGGAAAAAAACTTGTCTTGTGATATAGAGTTTGAGCGGTGTAAAGCTTACGTGATTTCCTCGGGTGGGGATTTAAAGCCACAAAGATATGAATATAGAAATTTCCAATATGTATATGTATTAAAGAGTAAAGAAAGTTTATTGGGGGAAATTCTTTTTGACACAACTCCTAAAAGATGCTATTATGAATTAAAGCATGATGTTATACGGTCGGTATTAATAGATGAAATAAAGGTCGATTTTTCTTTTGAAAAAAGGAGAGAAGAAGATTGTTGGTTTGCAACTGTTTATATTGAAGAAGAGATTATCAATCAAATTGTGATATTCTTATTTAATGAAGAGTTGAAAAAAAGTTTTTCGGTAGAACTATTTGTTGATATAATAAAGCAGTTGTTAAAAAGTACATATATTATAAGGTAGGATTTTGAGGTGAATGAGTTTAGTTTGTTGATAGAGCCAATAATAAAATATAGAAAGATTTTAAAATAGAAATTTTGTTATGAAAAAATATTTTGCGTGTGTTTGCTGTATAATAGTTACTTAAATGCAGAAACAATTTAAATTGTTAAACACGGCAAGTGGCAATTAAATGCTACTGCCGTGATTTTTTATGCGCTAATTACTGTATTATAGTATTTAAAATAGATAAATTTTGAGTTTATTATTGACAACGCGTTTGATTAGTCGTATACTGTTGTTAAAAATTCTAATTTTAAAAGGAGATAAAATGAAAAAGACAATTTTATCACTTATATGTATTTTGTCAATGTTAGGTTGTTGCTTGTTGGGAGGTGGGGCTAAGGTTTCTGATTTTACCATAGAGGAACATGTTGGGCGAATTACTGAAAGGATAGCAAATAGTGATAGAAATTGGGGTTTTCCCCAAGGGGGAACTTATCAAAGTTTTGCAGTATATCCATTGTATGATCAAAATGAGGAAGTAAATTTTTATCTTGTAGAATTTGAGCCTTACGGTTTTGTTTTTGTTCGAGTAAAGGATGAATCCAACAAAATAGGTGGGTGTATGAAAACAGGTATGTATATGCTGTCCGATAGATTTGGTATAGATTATCCATGGATACCTTACAGGATAGATAACAAAGGTTCATGTATTGTAGATCATCCTAGCCTATCAGAAGAATATGATTTAGTAAGGTTTTTTGATGTTGATCAAAAGGGTGATTTGATACTTGATGAAAATGGGGAGCTTATAACTTATAAAAAAAGCCCGTATTTTGTTACGGGTAATATCAATGAAAAGAAGTATTTACTAAGAACAACTAAAGACTCAAAACTATCTACTTATTATATTTGCGCAGTAAAAAAAGACGGTAAATTTATTAATTTAATGAGTGAATGTCTAGTATTTGAAGAAGCAGAAGAATATAAATTTGAAGAAAATGCAACGATAGAAGCCTGGGGTTTGTTAAGCCCAGGTAATGAGTTGAAATAGTTAAGTAGTGGGGAAACTATATGAATATTGCAAAGAACAATAAAAAATTAGTTGCCATGTTTGTTTTTATATGTGCATGTTTGTTCGCAGTAAATATAACGTATATCTCGTTGAAGAGGATATAGATGCATATTTAAATGGTGCGTTAACGTTTTATAAAAAGGATGAGAATTTAGAAACAATTTAACGATAAATTTTCACGGCAAGTGGCAATTAAATGCTACTGCCGTGATTTTTTATGCGCTAATTACTGCGTTATAAGTTTTTAAATAGATAAATTTTGAGTTTGCTATTGACACGACTGTTTTAAAAGAGTATAATATAATTATACTCAGGTCCGTCGCCTATTTTTAGGGGGAAAGTCGGACAGAAACACATTATACTTTAAAGGAGGGGCTAATATGGCTCATTTACAAGAAGCGGCTGCAAAAAAGATTAACGAAATCTGCGACAGATACGTTAACGAAAGAACTCCGCTTATGATGATTTTGAGTGACATTCAAAAGGAATACGGATATATTCCACTTGAAGTTCAAGAACTCGTTTCAGAAAGAACAGGCATTTCCGTTGCTGAAATCTACGGTGTTGTTACTTTCTATTCGTTCTTCTCTTTAAAACCAAAGGGAAAATACGTAATAGGTGTTTGCCTTGGAACAGCGTGTTACGTAAAAGGCGCGCAACAAATTATTGATAAATTCTCTGAAATTATCGGTATTCAACCAGGCGAAACTTCTGAAGACGGTTTATTTACTTTAGACGCATTACGTTGTATCGGTGCTTGTGGTATTGCCCCTGCTGTTTCTATTAACGGTAAGGTATATCCAAAGCTTACGGTAGATGCAGTTCCTGCTATTATTGAAGAATATAGAGCATTGGAGGCTTAAGCAAATGATAAAGAATTTTCAAGAACTCAATGAAATGAGCGCAAAATGCTCTGCTTGTTTAGATGCTAAGTTTACCGGTAGTGACGGTAAAAGACATATGGTTCTTTGCGGTGGAACAGGCTGTCTTTCTTCTAGATCAGACGAAATTACTGCAGAACTTAGAAGATTAGTAGAAGAAAAGGGCTTAGAAGATAAGGTTACTATCAACCAAGTTGGTTGCTTTGGTTTCTGTTCTCAAGGTCCTTTCGTAAAGATTTATCCAGAAGATACTCTTTACAGACTCGTTCAAATTGAAGACTGCGCAGAAATTATCGAAAAAGATATTATGGGCGGAGAAACAATTGAAAGACTTTTATACGTTGACCCTACTACTCAAGAAAAGGTTACAAAGCAAGAAGATATCAACTTCTATAAAAAGCAAGTTCGTGTTGCTCTTCACGGTTGTGGTAGTATCAATCCAGAATCTATTGAAGAAAGTATTGGCGCAGGCGCTTTCAAGGGCTTAGCTAGAGCGCTTCAAATGGATAGAGCAGACGTTATTAAAGAAGTATTAGACGCAGGTCTTCGTGGCCGTGGTGGCGGTGGTTTCCCAACAGGTAGAAAGTGGCAATTTGCTTACGCTCAACCAGAAGGCGAAAAATACGTTGTATGTAACGGTGACGAAGGTGACCCAGGCGCGTTCATGGATAGATCTATTCTCGAAGGTAACCCACTTGCAGTTATCGAAGGTATGATGATTGCCGGTTACGCTATCGGCGCTCAAAACGGTTATTTCTACGTTAGAGCAGAATATCCTATCGCTATCAACAGACTTAGATCTGCTATTAAGCAAGCTGAAGAAATCGGTCTTTTAGGCGATAACATTTTAGGCACAGATTTCTCGTTTAGAGTTCATTTAAGACTTGGTGCAGGCGCATTCGTTTGTGGTGAAGAAACGGCGCTCCTTAACTCTATCGAAGGTCAAAGAGGTATGCCAAGACCACGTCCACCATTCCCAGCAGTTAAGGGTCTTTGGAATTGTCCTTCTATTATCAACAACGTTGAAACTCTTGCTTGCGTTCCATTTATTTTAAGAGAAGGCAAAGATGCATTTGCTAAAAACGGAACAGAAAAGTCTAAGGGAACAAAGGTTTTCGCTCTCGGTGGTAAGATTAATAACGTTGGCCTTGTAGAAGTTCCAATGGGCACAACCTTAAGAGAACTTATTTACGATATCGGTGGTGGTATTCCAAACGGAAAGACCTTCAAGGCTATTCAAACAGGTGGTCCATCAGGCGGATGTTTAACTGCAGCTGACCTTGATGCAGAAATCGACTTTGATAACCTTGTTGCTAAGGGCTCAATGATGGGTTCTGGTGGCGCAATCGTTATGGACGAAGACAACTGTATGGTTGACGTTGCTAAGTTCTATATGGAATTCATTTGCGACGAGTCTTGCGGTAAGTGTACTCCTTGCCGTATCGGAACTAAGAGAATGCTCGAAATTCTCACAAAGATTACCGAAGGTAAGGCTACTATGGACGATTTGACAGAGCTTGAAGAGCTTGCAGAAAACATTAAGAGCAACTCTCTTTGCGGTCTTGGTCAAACAGCTCCAAACCCAGTTCTTTCTACTTTAAAACACTTTAGAGATGAGTATATCGCTCACATTGTAGATAAGAAGTGTCCTGCACATATCTGTAAAAAGCTCATGCAATACGTTATCGAGCAAGATAAGTGTTTCGGTTGTGGACTTTGCGCACGTCAATGTCCTGTTAACGCTATCGTTAAGACAGATTACGTTGCACCAGGCAAAAAGCTCCCTGCATACACTATTGACCAATCTAAGTGTATTAAGTGTGGTATGTGTATTGCATCTTGTAAGTTTAAGGCTATCGTTAAGAAATAATCGGAGGGTTTAAAATGGCTAAAGTTAATATTAAAATCGAAGGCATACCTTTCGAGGTAGAAGCCGGCTTAACTATATTAGAAGCTGCAAAGCAGTGTGGATTTGAAATTCCATCTCTTTGCGCATTCAATCACGGTGAATGTTCAAAAGGCTCTTGTAGAGTATGTCTTGTAGAGGCAACTGGCGCAAGGGGTCTTGTAGCATCATGCGTATATCCAGTTGCAGAAGGTATGGAAATTACTATTTCTTCTCCAAAGGCAACTGCAGCAAGAAGAACTTCTGTTGAACTTCTTCTTTCAAACCACAACAAAAACTGTCAACAATGTGAAAAGAACGGCAAGTGTGAGCTTTTACACGTTGCTAAAATCACAGGCGCAAGAGATGATATGTATCAAGGCGCTCAAACTCCAGTTACAGTTGATAGAATTACTCCATCTATCGTAAGAGATACTTCTAAATGTATTCTTTGCGGAAGATGTGTAGAAAGATGTAAAAATGCTCACGGTCTTGGCGTTCTTGGCTTTGAAAAACGTGGCTTTAACACTATCGTTGCTCCTGCTGAAAACAGAAGCTTTGCAAACTCTCCATGTATTCTTTGTGGTCAATGCGTAAGCGTTTGTCCTACAGGAGCACTTATGGAAGTTTCTGAAATCGAAAAGGTTGACGCAGCATTTAAGGCTGGCAAATACGTTGTTGTTCAAACTGCACCTGCAGTTAGAGCAGCTCTCGGCGAAGAATTCGATATGCCTATCGGTTCGCTCGTTACAGGCAAAATGGTTTCTGCACTCAAGAGACTTGGCTTTAAGAAGGTATTTGACACAAACTTCGCAGCTGACCTTACTATCATGGAAGAAGCAACTGAGCTTTTATCTAGAGTAACAAACGGTGGTCAACTTCCTATGATTACTTCTTGTTCTCCAGGTTGGGTTAACTATGCAGAGTATTATTATGGCGACCTTTTAGGACATCTTTCTTCTTGTAAGTCACCACACGAAATGTTCGGTGCTATCTTAAAGAGCTATTATGCAGAAAAGAACGGTATTGATCCGAAAGATATGTTCGTAGTATCTATCATGCCATGTACTGCTAAAAAATATGAAAAAGATAGACCAGAGCTTGCTGTAAACGGTCTTCGTGACGTAGACGCAGTTTTAACAACAAGAGAGCTTGGTAAGCTTATTAAGCGTTCTGGTATCAACTTTGCTAAACTTCCTGATAGCGAATTTGACAACGATATCGTTGGCGAATACACAGGCGCAGGCGTAATTTTCGGCGCTACTGGTGGTGTTATGGAAGCTGCTCTTAGAACAGCTGCATTCAAGCTTACTGGCGAAGAGCTTAACAAGGTTGAGCTTGAAGACGTTAGAGGCTTAGAAGGTATTAAAGAAGCTACTTATAGTTTAGCCGGTCTTGACGTTAAGGTTGCCGTTGCTCACGGTATGAAGAATGCTAAAGTTCTTCTCGACCAAATTAGAGAAGGCAAGAGCCCATATCACTTCATCGAAATTATGGGTTGCCCAGGTGGTTGCGTAGCAGGTGGTGGACAACCATACGTTAAACCTTGCTTCCTTCCTAACGAAGACTTGGATATCTTAGATACCTTCAAGGCTAAGAGAGCAGCAGCTCTTTATCAAGAAGACGAGTCTAGAGCTCTTAGAGTTTCTCATAAGAACCCACAAATTATTGAGCTTTACGAAACGTATCTTGGTGAGCCAAACTCTCACAAGGCACACGAGTTATTACATACTCATTATCACGCTAAAGAACGTTTTTCAAAGTAATTTAAGGTTATAATAATTGGGGTGGACGTTTAGTCCACCCCTTTTTATATAATAAGGATTATTAAAATTGAAAAACCCTAGACAAAAAACGATAAGTATGGTAAAATGTAATCACTAAAAAATTTATGGTAGTAAAAATGAAAAGGATTAAGTTACTCATTATTTTTATTATATCAACTTGCATTTTGTTTACTGCAGTTGCATGTAAGCCAAGTAAAAAAGAAATCGAAAAATTTAAGGGCTTTATATCTGAAAATTGCTACGAATCTGCAAAAGATGCCGCAGAAGCTTATTTTGATGAGCAAATTATAGGTGGCGATTACGAAGATTGCGAATTTAAAAGCTATTCTTTTAAAAAGGAGCTTGCTAAAAGCGAAATAGGTGCTCTCGAGCTAGGCGAAATAAAAGCAGAAGATATAATTTATGGCGAAAGGGGCAAGGTAAACTTCCTTTATGGCAGTGAAGTTTATTCAAATAGTATTTACGTTCTTCAAACAGAACAAGGCTATCACTATTATTCGTTAGAGCCAAAGGATGAAGAGGCCGTTTGCTACGATTTTTATAATCATTTAGTAGATGAACAGGCGTTAGATAACGTAACCGTTGTAACAAAGGCAATGATAGTTAGCGAGCAAGAAGGATATTCTCGCCAAACCGAAGTTGAAATAAGATACTGGTATAGTAAATCTGCCGTTCAATACGAAGCAGTATTGAGAAGATTTTTCAACGGTGGCATAACAGAAACGGTATTTAGTGGGTTTATCATTTATGGTGAAGACGGCGACTATGCTATTTTCGGCACCAACGACAAAGGTCAATACGTTGATATAACAAACGAACAGTCTGGTTTATTTGTTCCATCAAACAAAAACGATGCGTATATGGTAAACGAAATGTCTTTAATATACGTGAAGGGACACAACTGGTTTAAGGTTGACGAAGAAAGATACGTTTTAAGGCAGATAGAAGAAGAAACTCTTTCAAAGATTTTCGAAAGCACGTATTTTACTACAGAACGTGGAGAAGTTCAGGCTATTTCTTATAGCTTAACAGTTGCAAATCAAAGAATTGCTTCAACTGCAATGAATATTCACGCTGTAAACGGCGATAAAAGCCAAGAATTATATATAACTATAGAAAGCGCTTTCTCTATGTATGACGAAACTGAAGTTGTAGTGCCAAATGAAATAAAAACATTGTGGAACGCAAGATAATTAGCTAGTATTAAATTAGAATAACGATAAAAAGCTCCGTTGCATTGCAACGGAGCTTTTGTATATAAGTTTAAATTATTTGTTCATTGCTTCGTTGGCTGCAACTGCTTTAGGCTTCGGTCATTTGAGCCTTGGGTTGTTACCAGCACCGATAAGCCCCATCATTTTTAGAAAGTTGGTTGTTGTGAAAAAGCCTTGCTATAAGTTGATAGCAAGGCTTTTAAACTTTTATTTTAAATTATTTATTCATTGCTTCTTCAACTGCAACAGCGCAAGCAACGGTCATACCAACCATTGGGTTGTTACCAGCACCGATTAAGCCCATCATCTCAACGTGAGCAGGAACTGAAGAAGAGCCTGCAAATTGAGCGTCAGAGTGCATACGGCCAAGAGTATCAGTAAAGCCGTAAGATGCAGGACCTGCAGCCATGTTATCTGGGTGAAGAGTTCTACCTGTACCACCACCAGATGCAACAGAGAAATACTTTCTGTCGTTGTCGATACACCATTTCTTATAAGTGCCGGCAACTGGGTGTTGGAAACGAGTAGGGTTAGTAGAGTTACCAGTGATAGAAACTTGAACGTTTTCGTGAGCCATAATAGCAACACCTTCAGAAACGTCGTCAGCACCGTAACATCTAATCTTTGCTCTTTCGCCGTTTGAGTATGGAGTTTCGTTTACGATAGTAAGTTTACAAGTGTAGTAATCATACTTAGTTTGAACGTAAGTGAAACCATTGATACGGCTGATGATGAAAGCAGCGTCTTTACCAAGACCGTTCAAGATAACCTTAAGTGGCTCTTTTCTAACTTTGTTAGCCTTAAGAGCGATACCGATAGCGCCTTCTGCAGCAGCGAAAGATTCGTGACCTGCTAAGAAACAGAAGCAAGTAGTGTCTTCAGAAAGAAGTCTTGCGCCAAGCTTACCGTGACCGATACCAACCTTTCTTTGGTCAGCAACAGAGCCAGGAATACAGAAAGCTTGAAGACCTTCGCCTAAAAGTTCAGCAGCGTCAGCAGCCTTTTTAGCGCCTGCTTTAATAGCAACAGCAGTTCCTAAAGTGTAAGCCCAAATTGCGTTTTCAAAACAAATTGGTTGAATGCCTCTTACGATAGCGTCTACGTCAACGCCCTTGTCAAGGCAGATTTGTCTTGCTTCTTCTAAATCCTTAATGCCGTATTTAGCGAGGCATTCGTTAATTTGATTAATTCTTCTACTATATCCTTCAAAAGTAATACTCATAACCTTAGCCTCCTATTATTCTACACGTGGGTCGATAAATTTAACGCCTTCGTCAAATCTACCGTATTTGCCTGATGCTTTTTCGTATGCTTCGTTTGGAGTAAGACCTTTCTTAATAAAGTCAGTCATTTTTCCAAGGCTTACGAAAGAGTAGCCGATAACTTGGTTGTTAGCGTCAAGTGCCATTTTAGTAACGTAACCTTCAGCCATTTCAAGATATCTAGTGCCTTTAACTTTAGTACCATACATAGTACCAACTTGTGAACGGAGACCTTTACCAAGATCTTCAAGACCTGCGCCGATAACAAGACCGTTATCAGAGAAAGCAGATTGAGTTCTACCGTAAACGATTTGTAAGAAAAGTTCTCTCATAGCGGTGTTGATAGCGTCACAAACAAGGTCTGTGTTGAGAGCTTCTAAAATTGTTTTACCAGGGAGAATTTCAGATGCCATAGCGGCAGAGTGAGTCATACCTGAACAACCGATAGTTTCAACGAGAGCTTCTTCAATGATACCCTTTTTAACGTTGAGAGAAAGTTTACAAGCGCCTTGCTGAGGAGCACACCAACCTACACCGTGAGTAAAACCAGAAATATCTTGAATTTCTCTTGATTGAACCCATAAACCCTCTTCAGGGATAGGTGCTGGGCCGTGGTTAGGACCTTTAGCAACGCAAATCATATTTTCAACTTCGTGAGAATATTGCATTTTATATTCCTCCAAATAGATTTTTTATCTTTACAATTATAGCATATATGTTTTTGTTTGACAATAATTATTATAATAATTTTTTTAAAATTTAATAATCGTTAAATTTAAGGCATACGTGCGAGTTAAATTTATATTGACAATTGTTTTTTCTGTGGTATAATATTATAAAAGTTAAAGGAGAAGTTTAATGAAAAAGTCGATAATAAGCATTATTCTCTGCGTTTTTATGATATTTTGCGCTAGTTGCACTATAACTGTGCCATACGAGAGCGAAGAAGAGTCTTTAATAGAAAGTGAGCAAGAAACTACAAGTGAAAGTGTAGAGCAAGAAGAAGCTCCTGACCCTACAGAGATAGAATACGTTTACACTCCTTTAGATGAAACAGTTAAAGCAGATATAGAAGCGTATCTAGGAAAAACTTTTTACTATGGTTGTTATTATGGAGAGTTTGAAGGCAAGCACGTTTTCTATATACAACATTTTTTAGCTTCGGTTGACCATACGAACATTGGTGCTTTTCGGATTTTTAGCCCCAATGTACACACGTTGAGAATTTGGGATGGTAATGAGCTTGTAGATTATCATGATAACAAGGATTGTGATATTTTTAGCTTTGAGGCGTCTAAAGAGATAGCTTTTATTCATTTAAATCATCTGGTTAACCGTTGCGCGTCAAAGGTTAAGTGCACTTTCGAAAATGATGAGCTGGTTAATAGAACGTGCTACGTGGACAGGTGGAATTATATGGTTGGTGGATATGATTACGATTTGCCACGTATTAAACTCCGTGTAGGCGAATATTCTATGCAAGGTTATTGTGCGGAGGGAGAAGTGCTATTTTCTGGCGATATGCATGTTTTGGGAGAGGATGTTTATTTGCCAAAAGAAAATGAAAAAACTTTGAGTATTTTTGTTACGATAGAAAACATATTTGGCACAGAAGAGAAATTTAATTATTACGGTACGCTTGCAGACGTTTTAGACATGTATCAAATAACTGAAGATATGTGGTTAGATTCTTACGACGGATTTATTGCATCAGAGAATTTTGATTTAGAAAAGGTGAAAGCTCTCAAATATTGCGTGCCAATATACACGGCTGACACAATAAATTTAAACGTTGAAATTTGCTTAGTTTTAGATCATGATAAAGATAAAAACACATATATACTCGTTATGGATATTGATGAAGAAACAGGTAAAAAATATATTTCTGGTGTTTATCATTACCAATGGGTAAGGGAGCAACAGGAGTAAGTGCGTTAAAAAATAACATTAAAAGCCCTTTGGGGCTTTTGTGTTGATTTTTTTGCGTGGTTAGGTTTATGCTTTATACGTTAATCATATTTGTTAGGAGTTTTTTATGAAAAACGTGTTAGACGTTCTTACCGAGCGTGGATTTGTTAAACAAACTGTTTACGGTGACATTTAATTTGTGGTATAATGTTATCAAAACTAAAGGAGGTGTTTTATGAAAAAGTCGATAATAAGCATTATTCTCTGCGTTTTTATGGTGTTTTGTGCTAGCTGCACTATAACTATGCCATACGAGAGCGAAGAAGAGTCTTTAACTCAAAGCGAACAAGAAACTACAAGTGAAAGTGTAGAGCAAGAAGAAGATCCTGACCCTACAGAGATAGGCTACGTTTACACTCCTTTAGATGAAGCGGTTAAAGCAGATATAGAAGCGTATCTAGGAAAAACTTTTTACTATGGTTGTTATTATGGAGAGTTTGAAGGCAAGCACGTTTTCGGCGAGACTACTCCATTGGCGGCAGTAGATGATTTTCAACTAGGGGCGTTTAGTCTTCATTGCTCAAACGTATTTAAGCTGCATGTTTGGGATGGTGAGGAATATGTAGAGTATTGGAGCGTATGTGATATTTTTAGTTTTGAATCATCTAAAGAGATTGCTTTCATTCATTTAAACCATCTAATTAACGAATGTTGGAGAGGTTGTGCGTTTAAAAAGAACAGGGCTACTAAAAAGACTAAATACACGACTAGATGGGCTTATATGGTTGGTGGTACTTATGGAAATGTTGACCCGCGTGTTCAGTGGTATCTTGGAGAATATGAAATGAACGGGTATTTTGCAAAGCAAACGCCGACTATTTCTGGTGATATGGGCTTTTTGGCGTGTAATCTAGGTGTTTTACCTGGCGAAACAAAAGAAAGATATAGCCTTTTTGTTACGCTTGAAAACGTTGTAGGCTACGAAGAAGAGAAATTCTCTTGTTACGGAAGCGTAGCAGACGTTTTAGATATGTGTCAAATAACTGAAGATATGTGGTTAGACTCTTACGACGGATTTATTGCGTCAGAGAATTTTGATTTAGAAAAGGTGAAATCACTCAAATATTGCGTGCCAATACATCTTAATTCGCCGATAGAAGGGTGCGATGAGCTCTGTTTAGTTTTAGATAATGATAAAGATAAAAATACGTATATACTTGTTATGGATATTGATGAAGAAACAGGTAAAAAATATATTTCCGGGGTTTATCATTACCAATGGGTAAGGAAACAACAGGAGTAAGTGCGTTAAAAATTAACATTAAAAGCCCTGCGGGGCTTTTTTTGTTGACTTTTTGCGTGGTTAGGTTTATACTTTATACGTTAATCATTTTTATTAGGAGTTTTTTATGAAAAACGTTTTAGACGTTCTTACCGAACGTGGTTTTGTTAAACAAACTGTTTACGGCGAAGATTTAAGAAAAAAGTTAGAAACCGAAAGTATTTCTTTCTACGTAGGCTTTGACCCAACTGCAGACAGTTTACATATAGGTCACTATATTCCAATTATGGCTATGGCGTGGATGCAAAAGTTCGGTCATACCCCTATCGCTCTTTTCGGCGGCGGAACTGGTATGATTGGCGATCCATCTGGTAGAAGTGATATGCGCCAAATGTTAACGCCAGAAATTATCGACCATAACATCAATTGCTTTAAAGAGCAAATGTCTAGATTTATTCGTTTTGAAGGCAACAACGCTGCTATTATCGAAAACAACGCAGATTGGCTTATGAAGCTTAACTACGTTGAGTTTTTACGTGATATCGGCATTCATTTCTCAGTAAATAAAATGCTTACTGCAGAGTGTTTCCGTCAACGTATGGAAAAAGGTCTTACCTTCCTTGAATTTAACTATATGTTAATGCAAGGTTACGACTTTTTATATCTCCACCAAAAACACGGTTGTGTGTTAGAAGTTGGTGGCGACGACCAATGGTCTAATATGCTTGCAGGTGTTGACCTTATAAGAAGAAAAGAGCAAAAAGACGCTTATTGCTTGACTTGCACCCTTCTTTTAAACAGCGAAGGCAAGAAGATGGGCAAAACCCAAAAGGGCGCGCTTTGGCTTGATGAGAAGAAGTGTTCTGTTTACGATTTCTATCAATATTTCCGTAACGTAGAAGACGTTAAGGTTGCAGAATGTATGCGTCTTTTAACCTTTATGGATATGGAAGAAATTGCAGAGCTTACAAGATATAACGACGAGAGAATGAACCAAGCAAAAGAACGCCTTGCATTTGAAGTGACTAAGCTTGTTCATGGTGAAGAAAAGGCTATCGAAGCTCAAAAGCAAGCAAAGGCAGCTTTCGGTGGCAATGCAGAAGATATGCCAACTTTCGAAGCTAACGGCTTAACTAACGTTATTGATATTATCGCCGCAGCAGGCGTTGCTAAATCAAAGAGTGAAGCAAGAAGACTTATCGAAGGCAATGCAATTTCCGTTGACGATACAAAAATTACCGTAGCTGACGTTGAACTTAGTGCGGAAATCAAGCAAAAGGGTAGTTTTGTGTTGCATAAGGGTAAGAAGGTTCACATCAACATCAAGCTTTAAGGGCTTATAAACGGCGTTATGCGTCGTTAACTGTTTCAAAAAGGCAGACACAATGACCAACAAGGTCTATTGTGCCTGCCTTTTCTTA
>JBGUUU010000129.1:0-24588 GCA_045133775.1 Christensenellaceae bacterium | reverse complement strand
ATTAAGGAGATTTTATGAGAGAAATTACCTTAAACAAAGAAAAACAATTTTTTTCTCCATACGCTTGTAAGTCTGATGAAACAAAGGGTAGGGAGAGATTTGAAGAACCGTGTCCAATGCGAACGGAATTTCAACGCGATAGAGATAGAATACTTTATTCTAAAGCGTTCAGGCGTTTAAAGAATAAAACTCAAGTTTTCTTTTCTCCAGAAGGCGACCACTATATGACAAGACTTACGCACACTTTAGACGTTGCGCAAGTTGCAAGGTCAATAGCCAGAAGTCTTGATTTAAACGAAGATTTATGCGAAGCCATTGCTTTAGGTCACGATTTAGGGCATACTCCGTTCGGTCACACAGGCGAAAGAGTTTTAGAAAGGCTTAATCCTAAGGGCTTTGCGCATAACGAGCAGTCGATTAGGGTTGTTGAAGTTTTAGAAAACGAAGGCTTGGGTTTAAACCTCACTCACGAAGTAAAAGATGGAATTTTACAGCATAGGAAAACGGGAAATCCGCATACTTTAGAAGGTAAAATTGTTTCTCTTGCCGATAGAATTGCCTATATGAATCACGATATAGACGACGCTATAAGAGCAGGCATTTTCAAAAATGAAGATTTACCGTCAAACGTTGTAAAAACTTTAGGCGTAAGCACTAGTGGGCGAATTAACACTATGATTTCGTCAATTTATACTTGCTCTAAGGGTAAAAACGATATTTTGATGGATAAAGACGTTGAAAAGGCATCTAAAGAGCTTAGAGCGTTTTTATTTGAAACCGTATATATGGACCTTGCTGCAAAGGAAGAAGAAACTAGAGCAAGCGAAATGCTTACGGCTATGTATGGTTATTTTAAAAATCATATTGAAAAACTCCCTGATTTTCATAAAGGGCTTTTAAAGGAATACGACGAAGATACGGTTGTTTCCGATTATATTTCGAGCATGACTGATAGATATGCCGTATATACGTTTGAAGAGATTTTTGTTCCAAAGACCTTCAAAATGAGTTAATGCGTAGCATTAGAAGTCATCAAAAAAATCAAATTTTAAAAGAGAAAACAAATGGCATTTGACGAAAAGTTCTTAGACGAACTCAAACAAAAGAATAATATCGTCGACGTGGTTGGCAAATATTGCGTTTTAAAAAGACGTGGTAGCGTTAACCATTGGGCGTGTTGTCCACTACCTGGGCACTCCGAAAAAACCCCATCGTTTACCGTAAACGAGCCGGGGCAATTTTTCAAGTGCTTTGGATGTGGTAAGGGTGGCGACGTAATAACTTTCGTTATGCTTATGGAAAATCTCGATTATCTTGGGGCTATTAGACTTCTTGCCGAGTGGGCAGGATTGGCTCTTCCCGATGATGATAGGGATTATAAAGAAATAGTAAAAGAAAGGTCGGACAGAGATAGGCTTTTAGCCCTTTTAAAGGATACGGCTCTCTTTTACGTAAGGAATTTAGCAAGACCAGAAGCAAAGCCTTTTAACGAATATTTAGAGAGAAGGGGCTTTGACCGTAAAACTGTAACGGCTTTTGGTATGGGCGCGTCGTTTGATAGATTTGAGCTTGTAAATCATTTAAGAGCAAAAGGCTATCGCGATGAAGAAATGCTAAAATGTGGCGTTTGCAAGAAGAAACAGCGAGTAGACGAAAACGGCAAAGATACGAGTTATATATATGACGACCAATGGGGTAGGCTCATAGTGCCAATTATAAATAATTTAGGCAACGTAATTGCATTTGGTGGCAGACTTTTAGAAGCTAAACCTAATTTTGGCAAATATAATAACACGCAAGAAACGTCTTTATTCGTCAAAAACAGAACACTTTATAACATAAATAACCTTAAAAAGCTTAAGGCAACTGAAAGTCTTTCAGAAGTTATTATGGTTGAAGGGTATATGGATACGATTTCCCTTTACCAAGCAGGCTTTAAAAACGTTGTTGCATCAATGGGCACGTCTCTCACGATAGAGCAAGCCAGAACAGTAAAAAGATATGCAGATACGGTAATAGTAAGCTACGACGGTGACGGCGCAGGACAAGCCGCAACCATAAGAGGACTTGAGATTTTTCAAAAAGAAGGTTTAAACGTAAAAGTTGTTCAACTTCCTGAAGGCTTAGACCCAGACGACGTAATAAAGAAGTTTGGGACAGAAAGGTATTCAGAGCTGTTGCAAGACGCTATGCCACTTGTAGACTTTAAGATTTATAATCTTAAAAAAGCGTATAATTTAAAAGATACGCAAAGCAAAAGGAAGTATATTGCGCAGGCAATAAAGGTTATTTCCGCTGTAACGCTAGAAAGCGAAAGAGAAGATTTACTTAGAAAATTAGGTAAAGAAACCGGCACAACGTTCGAGTCTTTAAAGAGAGATTTAGACAAAACGGACGGCGTTGTCGTGCAAGAAAAACCAAGTAAAGAAGCTCCCGTGCAGGCTAGCGACGGACTTAAAAATGCCGAAAGATTCGTTCTTTGCGCAATGCTTTTTAACAAAGCCTATTCGAAAAGCTTTAACCCTTATAGCGTAAACTTTAAAGACCCGGTGCATATTCGTATTTGCGATATCGTTACCGAGTGTCGTGAAGATGGCAAAGAAGTATTTCCATCTACTGTTGCAAAGCTATTTAGCGAAGAAGAGCTTGTAGAGTATAATGCAGTTTTAGCGTCGGGTGATAACGTTTTCGGTTTTAAAGCCGAAGAACGCTTTTTTGAAGACTGTTTAGCGAAGATTAAAAAGGAAAGCTTAACAAACGACTTAAAAGAACTTAACACTATTTTCTCGCAAGAAACAGACCTTGAAAAAAGAAAACAAATAGTAAAAATGATTGCAGATCTTACTGCAAAACTTGCAAAATATTAACGGAGGAAAAATTATGACAATTACCGAAGAATTGTTACAACAGCTTATTCAAAACCTTGTTAACGAATATTCTAAAAAGGGTTCGATTGGAACTGATACTCTTTGCGATAAAATTGAAAAATTTGATACTGATGCAGAGCAAGTTGACGTTATTTACAAGGCGTTAGAAGCTAACAATATTAAAATCATAGACGATTATGAAAAGGATAAGGATCTTTACGAACAGCTTTTAAAAGAAATTAGCATGGACGACCCAGTAAAGATGTATCTTAAGGATATCGGTAAAGTTCCACTTTTATCAGCAGATGACGAAATCGAGCTTGCTAAACAAATGATGGATGGTAGTGAAGAAGCAAAGAAATGTCTTTCAGAAGCTAACCTTCGTTTAGTTGTTTCCATTGCAAAAAGATACGTAGGTCGTGGTATGCAATTCTTGGATCTTATTCAAGAAGGCAACTTAGGTCTTATGAAGGCTGTAGAAAAGTTTGATTATCAAAAGGGATTTAAGTTCTCAACTTATGCAACTTGGTGGATTCGTCAAGCTATAACAAGAGCAATTGCAGACCAAGCAAGAACGATTAGAATTCCTGTTCATATGGTAGAAACTATCAACAAGGTTACTAGAGTTTCAAGAATTTTACTTCAACAACTTGGCAGAGAGCCAACACCTGAAGAAATTGCAAAGGAAATGGGTATTCCAGAGCAAAGAGTAGTTGAAATTCAAAAGATCGCTCAAGACCCTGTATCTTTAGAAACGCCTATCGGTGAAGAAGAAGATAGCCACCTTGGCGACTTCATTGAAGACGATAAGACTGAAACTCCTACTGAAAGAGTTCAAGCAAATATGCTTAAAGAACAACTTATAAGCGTTCTTGATACCTTAACTCCAAGAGAAGAAAAGGTTATAAGACTTCGTTACGGTTTAGATGACGGAAAGCAAAGAACGTTAGAAGAAGTTGGTAAAGAGTTCAACGTTACAAGAGAGCGTATTCGTCAAATCGAAGCAAAGGCGCTTAGAAAACTTCGTCACCCAACAAGAAGCAAGAGGTTAAAGGATTTCATTGAATAAGCTTACTTTAAGGCTCAACACTATAGTTGGCGAGTTGGCAGAGTGCAATACTTTTGCAGACGTGGGCTGTGATCACGGCTACGTTGCAGAAGCAATGCTCTGCGCTAAAAAATGCAATTTTGCATACGTTACCGACGTTTCGGCTATTTGTCTTCAAAAAGCAGAAGAGTTACTTAAGGGTAAATTTTTAGGTAAGTTCGAGCCGATTGTAACCGACGGGCTTAAAAACGTGCCAAAGGTGGACCAAGTGCTTATTGCAGGTATGGGTGGCGAGCTTATTTGCGACATATTAAAAAATGCCGACTTTTTGCCACAAAGAATTGTTCTTCAACCTATGAAAAACGCCGATAAAGTGCGTAAAACAGTTATTAGTCTTGGTTATAAAATGGTAAAAGATTATACCTTTAAAGACGTTAAGTTTTACGACCTTATCGTTTGTGAAAAGGGTGAAGAGAGTTATACTGAAGACGAAATAGAGTTCGGCAGAGATAATTTAAAAGAAAAAGGCGATGCTTTTAGAGAAGTTATTCTTCAAAAGATAGCCGTTTTAGACCTTGCTATTAAAAATGCAGGTCAAGAAGAAAAACAAAGGTTAGAAACGCTTAAAAGAAAATATAAGGAAGTAGTTTTATGAACGCAAAAGAACTTTTTGCAAAGCTTTGTGAATACGCTCCAATAGAGCTTTCTGACAAGCTCGTTGCAATAGAAAACGGATACGACAATAGCGGTATTATATTGGATTGTGATATAGATGCAAAAAAGGTGCTTTTTTGCCTTGATTTAACACATGAAAGCGTTGACTATGCAATAGGTAAAGAGTGTGGCATAATAGTTACTCATCATCCTGCAATTTATAGTCCTATTAAAAAAATAAACGAGCAAAATCCACTTTTAAGATGCGCTATAAACAGCATTTCGGTTATTTCGATGCATCTTAATTTAGATTGCGCTAAAAACGGAATAGATTACTGTTTATCAAAGGGCTTAGGTGGCGAAGATATAACTATTTTAACCGAACTTGGTGAAGGCGTTGGTTATGGCAGATTGGCAACCGTATCTGCTACTGCAGGCGATATTTTAGAAAGATACAAAAAGGAATTTGCAACAGAAAAAGCTTGGCTTTTTGGAGATAAAAACCAAAAAATTACTAAAATTGCATCTTTCTGTGGCTCTGGGCTTGGATTTAAAGAGCTTGATATGTCACTAGAAAACGGGGCTCAAATGGTCGTTTCTGCAGACGTTCCACACCACGTTTTAAAAGAAGCAATCGAAGCAGGGCTTTGCGTTCTTTCTTGCACGCATTATTCAACTGAAAACTACGGAATGAAAAAGGCTTTCGAGCATTTTGATAAAATTTTAAAAGAAAAAATATATTTCTTCGATGACGAAAGGTTCGTTTAAATCGAAGAAAGGAGTGTAATATGATAAAGAGTTTACTTGAGTACCAAAACGTTGACAAAGAGCTTAGAGAAATTGAAATTTCTTTAAAGCAGAGCGAAGAGAGAAAAAAGGCAAGCTCAGCTAAAAACTTTTTAAACGGCGCAAACG
The DNA here is from genome assembly GCA_045133775.1 of Christensenellaceae bacterium. Taxonomy (GTDB): domain Bacteria; phylum Bacillota; class Clostridia; order Christensenellales; family Borkfalkiaceae; genus UBA10281. The sequence goes on along the minus strand of JBGUUU010000129.1, from coordinate 19,104 downwards.
AGAGCGTTGCAAAACTTGATCAAAGAGCAGAAGAATTGGCAGGCAAATACAATGCGTCTTTAAAGCTTTTAACCCAACTTGAAGAAGAAGCTAACGAATACGATGGTATTGCTGATATGGATGAAGAACAACTTTCTTACGTAAAGAAGAAGGCTCAAGCTCTTGTAGAAGAAATTAGCAATTTAACTAGCGCAATCGAAACTCTTTCAAAAGAAATGGAAAACGTTTTAAAAGAGTTTTCTCAACTTAAAGCAGATATTAAAAAGGCTAAAGCTCAATATAACGAATACGGCCCTAAATATAACGAGCTTAAAGCATCTAGAGAAGATGAGATGAATAAGATTAAAGCTCGCCTTAAAAAGCTTGAAGCTAGTATATCTGCAGATATTTTAGAAAAATACAAGCAGAGAAGAAACGATAAAATTTTCCCTGTTTTAAACGAAGCAAAGGAGATGCAAAAGCACGCTTACTGTAGATGTGGCACAGAGCTTTCTCTTACAGATTACGGTAATTTAAAAAATGGAAGTATCGTAGAGTGTGATAGCTGTCATAGACTTTTATATTTAAGCAAAGCTTAAAACATAGTTTTATTTACAAGGGGAAAATATGAAACTTAACTACAAAAGAACAATACTTGTAGGCTTTGCATTCTTTCTAATATGCGCATTCTGGCAAGCATACGATAAAACTATTCCACTGCTTATGACGTATAAGTTTGGAATGAAACAAACGCTATCTGGTATTATAATGGCACTCGATAACGTTTTAGCAGTATTTTTACTTCCACTTTTCGGCGCGCTTTCTGATAAAACAAAAACTAGATACGGCAGAAGAACGATATTTATCTTCGTTGGAACTATTTGCGCTGTTATTTCGTTTATTTTCTTGCCACTTATAGGCAATGCATATCTTTTCATAGGCGTATTATTATTGACGTTATTAGCTATGGCAATGTTCCGTTCGCCTGCAGTAGCGTTAATGCCAGACGTAACTTGTAAGCCATTACGTTCAAAGGGTAACGCTATAATCAACCTTATGGGAACAGCAGGTGGTTTATTGGTTTTGGCGCTTGGTTTATTCGTTAAAGTTGGCAAAGATTCAATGGAAAACTTCTTTCCATATTATATAGCAGTATGTGGCATTATGCTCCTTGGTCTTATTATTTTCTTGCTTACTGTAAAAGAAAATAAATGGGCGCAAGAAATGATAGAAGATACTAAAAAATATTGCCTAGACGAAGAAACTGAAGAAGAGAGCGACGTAGAAGTTACTTCTTCAAAAACAAAACTTAGCAAGCCACAACTTGTATCGTTACTTTTAATACTTGCATCAGTTGCTCTTTGGTATATGGGCTACAACGCTATTACGTCAAAATACTCGTTATATGCAGATAGCGTGCTTAAGCAAAGCTACGATTTAACTCTTTTAATTGCTCAAGGCGCTGCAATCGTTGCTTATATTCCTGTAGGTATGATTGCAACTAAAATGGGTAGACGTAGCACCATATTAGTCGGTGTAGCAATGCTTGCTTTGTCGTTCTTTATCGCGATATTTATGACAGATCAAAGTAGCCCTGTAATTATGTACGTATTGTTTGCTTTAGCAGGTATTGCTTGGGCAACTATCAACGTAAATAGTTTCCCAATGGTTGTTGAACTTGCAAAAGACGGCGACGTTGGCAAATATACAGGTTGGTATTATACTGCAAGTATGGCTGCTCAAGTTTTAACACCTATTTTATCTGGTGTAATTATGGATTTAGCAGGTAATATGTTGCCGTTATTCCCATACGCTACAATTTGCGTTGCACTTGCATTTGTAACAATGGTTTTCGTAAAGCACGGTGATAGTAAAAATGTAACTGAAGAAACTGTTATAAAAGCCGAAAACTAAATAAATTTACATATAAAACAAGCTATAATTGTTGAAAATAAGGTTGATGCGAGCGATATTAAAATCGGTCGTGTCAGCCTTTTTTCTTTTGATTTTGAAAAGTATACTGCAGATATGTAAAAGGTCGTTTCAGAAGAGCCAAACACGGCGCAGGCGCACCTTGAAATATAACTGTCGGCACCGTAAGATTTAAATATGTCGGTAAGCAGAGCAAGGCTACCGCTTCCTGAAAACGGTTTTAAAATTACTAGTGGGGTAATTTCTTTAGGAATGCCACAAATTTTAAGGGTGGGAGATATTAACTTTATAAACTTAGTAGATAGTCCGCTAACGGTAAAAAGCTCGGTCATTATAAACACAACGATAAGATAAGGAAGTATTGAAAAAACAGTTTCAACCCCCTTTTTAGACCCTTCTACAAAGCAGTCGTAAACCTTTACTTTTTTTATGTGAGCATAGACTATTATCGATATTGTGCAAACGGGCAAAATATAAGATAAAACCGCCATTTTTAACTCCTTTTCGTTATGAAGTAAAGAGTAATTCCAACGGCTGTTGAAATAGCTGAAGATATGAGCGACGGAAGAAAAATATCAAAGGGATTTGCGCTTCCAAAAGATTGTCTTATCGAAACGACTGTTGTGGGTAAAAGTTGCAAACTTGTCGAAGCTAAAATAAATAAAAGGCACGCTCCATCGTGGTTGTTTTTTCTCGTCATTTCAGTCGTCGCATCAATGCCTGCAGGGGTTGCTATTCCACCCATTCCAAGCAGATTTGCACTTAAATTTATTGCTATTAAGTCGTGTGTTTTCTCATCTGTATTTTTAAAAAGCCTATTTGTAATAGGCTTAAGTAATTTAGAAAGTTTTTTGATTAGCCCAGCCTTTTCTGCAATTTGTAAAATTCCAGACCAAACGGCGTAAATAGCAACAAGCCCAATTGCAAGCTCTACACTTTTGCTTGCGCCGTTTGTCATAGCAGTTAGCACTTCGTTTGGGTTTAAAAAGCATAGCGAAATAGCAGAAAAGATAAAAATTATACTAAAAATTAAATTCATATTTCAACTTATGCTCAAAACGGCTAATTTATGTTTTACATTTGATTTGTTTTATTGTATAATAAATACAATAAATTTTGAATCCTACAGTTATGAAGGAGTTTGATATGGAAAAATATTACATTACCACAGCAATTGCATACACGTCTTCAAAGCCACATATTGGTAACACTTATGAAGCCATTTTAGCAGATGCTATGGCAAGATTTAAAAGAAGACAAGGCTACGACGTATTCTTTCAAACAGGCACGGATGAACACGGACAAAAGATAGAAGAAAAGGCAAAACTTGCTGGCAAAACTCCTAAGCAATACGTTGATGAAGTGTCAGACGTTATTAAAGACATTTGGAAGACTATGGACGTATCTTATGATAAGTTTATTAGAACTACTGATGCCGACCACGAAAAGCAAGTTCAAAAGATTTTCAAAAAATTCTACGAACAAGGCGATATTTATAAAGGTTCTTACGAGGGTTGGTATTGCACCCCTTGCGAATCCTTCTGGACGGAGAGCCAACTCGTAGACGGTAAATGTCCAGATTGTGGCAGAGAAGTTAAAAAGGCTCACGAAGAAGCATATTTCTTTAAAATGAGTAAATACGCTCAAAAGCTTATCGACCATATTAATGCAAATCCTGATTTTATCGTTCCTGTTTCTAGAAGAAACGAGATGATGAACAATTTCCTTTTACCTGGTCTTCAAGATTTGTGCGTTTCAAGAACGTCTTTCAAGTGGGGTATTCCAGTAGATTTTGACGATAGACACGTAGTTTACGTATGGCTTGACGCTCTTACAAACTATATTACTGGTATTGGATTTGACGTTGATGGTAATCACGGCGAGCTTTACAAGAAATACTGGCCTGCAAACTGCCACGTAATTGGTAAGGATATTATTAGATTCCACACTATTTATTGGCCAATTTTCCTTATGGCAATGGGCGAGCCACTTCCAAAACAGGTATTCGGTCATCCATGGCTTTTACAAGAAGGTGGCAAAATGTCTAAGTCTAAGGGCAACGTGCTTTATGCTGATGATTTGGCATCTGTATTTGGCGTAGACGCTGTTAGATATTACGTTTTAGACGGTATGCCTTTTGATAACGATGGTTTAGTTTCTTGGAATTTAATGACCGAAAAAATCAACGCAGAACTTGCAAACGTTTACGGCAATCTCGTTAAGAGAACTATCTCTATGACAAACAAATATTTTGGTGGCGTAGTAGAAAGAAGTGGCGTTGTAGACGCTCTTGACGACGAACTTAAATCAATGGCAACGTCTGTATATGCTAAGGTTGCTAAAGATATGGACGAGTGTAGAATTTCAGATGCAATCGCTCACGTGTTTACACTCCTTAGAAGAGCAAATAAATATATTGATGAAACTGCTCCTTGGGTGCTTGCAAAGACAGAAGAAACTCTTCCAAGACTTAAGGAAGTTATGTATAACCTTACAGAAGTTATCGTTATTTGCGCAAGCCTTTTAGAGCCGTTTATGCCAAGAACAAGCGCAGAAGTTTTAAGTGAGCTTAATACTCAAATTAGAGATTTTGCAAGCCTTGATAAGTTTGGTTTGTATCCAGACGGAAACAAGGTTACTGAAAACCCACAAGTTATTTTTGCTAGACTAGACCTTGCCGAAGTTGAGAAAAAGGCAGAAGAAATTGCTAGTAAATACGCAGTTAAAGAAGATAAGAAAGAGGAAAAGAAAGTGGAAAAATTACCAGAAATTACCATTGATGATTTTGCTAAAATTCAATTTAAAACAGCGCTTGTAACAGCTTGCGAAAAGGTTGAAAAGTCTAAAAAGCTTTTAAAATTATCTTTAAAGGTTGGCGATGAAACAAGAACTGTTGCAAGTGGTATTGCTGAATATTATACTCCAGAAGAAATGGTGGGTAAAAAGGTTGTCTTAGTTTACAACTTAAAGCCTGCTAAGCTTTGTGGGGTAGAAAGTCAAGGTATGATTTTATGTGCCGAAGCAGACGGTAGAGTTAAGGTTGTTTCTCCAGAAGACGTAACTCTTCCAGACGGGGCTACGGTTAGATAAATGTTAGTTGACGTTCATGCTCACCTTTGTGATAGTAAATACGGTGGGGAGATTGATTCTCTCGTTAAAGCTTATGAAGATGCAGGGGTGGGTATCGTTATAAACTCGGGTTATGATATTTCGTCATCTGAAAAGGTTATGGTTCAAAGTCAAAGGTTTGATTCTATGTTCTTTTCGGCTGGCGTTCATCCAGATGAAGCAAAAACTTTAGATAATCAAGCTATAGAGCGTTTAATTGCCATTTTAAAGGACAAAAAGTGCGTTGCTTTAGGCGAGATTGGTTTTGACTTTTATTGGAACAAATCAACCGAAGAAGAGCAGATTTTCGCATTTGAAAAGCAAATGGAAATTGCCGATCATCTAGGGCTTCCGTTTGTGGTGCATTCAAGAGATGCTAGCGCAAAAACCGCAGCATTTTTAAAGGATAGAAAAAGCCTTATAAAACGTGGTTTTTTAATGCATTGCTATAGTGAAAGCGCAGAGATGGCGAAAATATACGAAAGTCTTGGCGGATATTTTTCTTTCGGTGGGGTTATAACTTTTAAAAACGCTAAAAAAGACGATATATTAAGGGCTATTTCGCCAGAAAGATTATTAACTGAAACAGATTGTCCATATCTTGCCCCACATCCGTTTAGGGGGCAGATGAACGACTCTTCAAAGGTTGTATACGTTACTCAAAAAATTGCAGACGTATTGGGCAAGCAGTTAAGTGAAACGGAAGATTTAATTAGGGAAAACACTCGGAGATTATTTGGTATATGAAGGACGTTTACGTTTACGAATTAGACGGAAATTTATATATAAACTTGACCAATCGTTGCTCAAACGACTGTAAGTTTTGTGTAAGAACTGGCAAAGTTTCTTATTACGGGCATAAGCTATGGCTTAGCAGTGAGCCAACAGTTGAGCAAGTTTTAAAGCTTATAAAGGGTAAAAAGTGTAAAGAAGTAGTATTCTGTGGCTTTGGCGAGCCTACCTTTAGGGCAAAAGAAATAGTAGAAATTGCTACTAATTTAAAGGCTTGGGGCTATAAAACAAGGCTTAATACAAACGGACACGGTAATTTAATTAACGGCGAAGATATTACGCCTAGTTTAAAGGGTGTTATCGACAAGGTTAACGTTAGTTTAAATGCTCCTGACGAAGACGAGTATTTTGACGTTTGCCGTCCTGTATTTGGCGAAAATGCGTTTTCTGCGCTTATAGATTTTGCTGTAAAATGTAAAAATTTGGGTATAGACGTAAACTTTTCTGTAGTTGATTGCATTGGCGATAAAAAGGTTGCTAAATGCAAAAAGCTTGCAAAAGAAGTAGGTGTCCCTTTAAGAGTAAGAGAAATGATAGAGGATTCAGATGCAACTTAAAGACGTTCTTGTAAAAAATGGTTTTCACTTTAATAAGCGTTTTGGTCAAAACTTTTTAACCGATACAAACCTTTTGCGCTCAATCGTTGATAAAGCTGGTATTACTGCAGAAGATACGGTTGTTGAAATTGGCGTAGGTGGTGGAACTTTAACTAGGGCTATTGCAGAAAAGGCTAAAAGGGTAATTGGTTTTGAGATAGACCAAAACCTAAAGCCTGTTTTAAGTGAAACGCTCGGTGGGCTTGATAACGTTGAAATAGTATTCAAAGACATTATGAAGATGCCAACTGAAGAGATAGAAAAGCTTGTGGGTGGTAGATTTTCAGTCGTTGCAAACCTTCCTTACTATATTACGACTCCTATACTTATGAAGTTTATAGAAGAGAGTGATATGGTTGACGGTATTACCGTTACGATTCAAGAAGAAGTTGCCGATAGGCTTTGCGCAAAAGCAGGTAGCGGAGAATACGGTGCTATAACCGCTGCAATAGATGCAGTAGGCGATGCGGAAAAGATTATTAGGATTGATAGAAAAATGTTCTATCCTGCGCCTAACGTAGACTCTGCCGTTGTAAAAATTACAATGAATAAAGCAAAATACGACATTAAAGATATGAAGGCTTATAGGGCAGGTGTTAGATGCGCATTTTTAAGCAGAAGAAAAACACTTGTAAACAATATTATGATGTCGTTTAAAACGGATAGAAAGATTGCTGAAGAGATGGTTGTTGCCGTAAAGGGCGACGTTATGGCAAGGGGCGAAACTCTTACTACTGAAGATTTTGTGGCTCTTAGCGATCAAATTATTATGAAAAACTTGAAATATTAACACCAAAGGCTTTGCTATGGTTTGCACCGTAAGCAAGGTCTTTTATTTTTTGTAAGTTTATTTTGTCATTTTGTCACTCCTTTTGCATATATTGAAATGAGAACTAAAAAGGAGGTTAAAACATGTCTTTCTTTACAAATGGTCATGCAGACAGAGCGCCGGGAAGAATTACTGGTAATCCTGTAAACGGATTGTGTGAAAAGGTTTGCATACAAGCTCAAAAGGTTTTTGACGCGTGTATTAAGCAAATGCAGGTTGACGGCATTAATTTGCCCCTTGCCGACCTAACGCCAGCAAATCCAACGCTTCCACTTACTTTTGTAAGCGCAAGAAGCACAACGTCTACGGGAACTGTAACTAATCTTCAGGTAGACAGGTTGCCAGATAGAAGATGCTTTGCAAGGGTGCAGGCTACTGTGTCGTTGCCAGTTGAAGTGCTTTATACCGATGCTAACGGCGTAGCAGGTAGCGCAACGTCTACGATGTCGTTTGATCAAGATATCGTAATGTACGTGCCTGAGCCGTCTATAATTCCGTTTGACGTAATTGCAGTAGCGTCTGTGGTTTGTCCTGACGGAGTATTCGTAGATGGCGATACGCCTGCGTTTACTGTTTCTGGTTGCGTAACTATTATAACTAAGGTTGTTATGACGGTAGAGTTGTTAGTTCCATCTTACGGCTATCCAATTATACCAAAGTGTCAAGAATATGCTAACGACGTTTGCTCGGGATTTTTTGATTTGCCAATCTACCCAGGGAACGGCTAATTTGCTTTAAAATGGTTAAAAATCGACTTATAGGCTAACTTTTATAAAAAATCAAATAAAAACTAGCAAAATTTTAAGTGGAGCGACGAGTAAGATTGCCTTATTCGTCGCTTTTTTAGGTGTTTTTATGCAAAATTTGTGTTTATCTAGTAAAAGTAAAAATTTACTACAAAGTAGTAAAATGCTTGAAAAAGGTTAAATTATATGTTAAAATGTAAAAAACGCACAAAGGGGAGTCTTATGAAAATTTTTGCCATAAGTGACTTGCATTTAAGCACTACGTCATCAAAACCAATGGATATTTTTGGCGCAAAATGGATTGACTATATTGATAAGATTCACGCAGATTGGCAAGACAAGGTTGCTGATGAAGACGTTGTTTTAATTGGTGGAGATATTAGCTGGGCAATGGATTTAGAAGACGCCGTTGTAGATATCAACACCTTAATTCCGCTAAAAGGCAAAAAGGTTTTCGTTCGTGGTAATCATGACTATTGGTGGAAGAGTATATCAAGGGTTAGAGCTTGTTTGCCAGAAGGGTTTTACGCTCTTCAAAACGACTGCATAAAGTTTGATAACGTAATAATTTGTGGTTCTAGAGCCTGGTGCGTAGAAGGCTCTCCAGATTTTAAAGAACAGGACAGAAAGATTTATTTAAGAGAAGTAGAAAGGCTTCGCTTGGCACTTAAAAGCGCAGAAAAAATTAAGGAAGAAGGCGACGTAATTTATTGTCTTATCCATTATCCGCCTTTTAACGTAAAGAGAGAAAACTCTTTATTTACTGAGCTTTTTGAAGCGTTTGGCGTTAAAAAGGTTATCTACGGACATTTGCACGGAAAAGATAGTAGAGCAGATATAAAAGTTGTTAAAAACGGAATAGAGTATTATCTTACTTCATGTGATTTAGTTGATAATAAGCTTGTTACAGTAAAGGAGAGTGTTGAAAATGAGTAAAGCCAAGTCTAAAACAATGCAAATTGTAAAAAGGTTTAGCAAAAGATGGTTTATCGATGCTTTTTCCGGTATGGCTCAAGGCTTATTTTGCACGCTTATAGCTGGCACGATTTTGGCTCAAATTGGCAAGTGGCTTGGAAGTATGATTGGTAACGATAATTTTGTGGTGCAAACGCTTATTTCAATTGCATCTATGGCTAAGATGCTTATGGGTGCGGGTATTGGCGTTGGTATTGCGCATGCGCTTGGCGCTAACAAGTTGACTATGTTTTCGTCGGCTGTCGCAGGGTTTGCGGGGGCTTTTGCAGATAAATTGGTGTTAGGTGGAGTTACAAGCGTTGGATTTGGTTTGGCGGGTAATCCTATCGGAGCATACGTTGTGTCTTTGCTTGCAGTAGAAATTGTTTCTCTTTATGCAGGTAAAACTAAATTAGATATTTTAATCGTTCCACTTGGCTCTCTTTTGTTAATTTTTGCAGGAATGTATCTTGCATATCCGTTTATTGAGTTTGTTAAATTACTTGGTGAATTTATAGAGAAAGCAACCACGATAGCTCCATTTTTTATGGGTATAATAATTGCTGTAGTTATGGGTGTTTTACTTACAATGCCAACGTCATCTGCAGCAATATGGATGTCGATTGCAAGTGGCGTTACGAGCGACGCTATGCTTTTAGCAGGTGGAGCAGCCGTTGTGGGGTGTTCTTGCCACATGATAGGCTTTGCCGTTGCGTCATTTAGAGAAAACGGAGTTTCTGGGCTTGTTTCTCAAGGTGTGGGAACTAGTATGTTGCAGATTCCTAACGTTATGAAAAAGCCAATAATTATGTTGCCAGAAATTATTGCAAGCGCAATATTAGGTCCTATTTCAACCTGTCTTTTCCATCTTAAATGCACGGCTGAAGGCGGTGGTATGGGCACAAGTGGGCTTGTTGGTATATTTGGCGTAATCGATGCTAGCGCAGGTGTGAGCCCTTGGATAATAGCTCTCGGTATAATTTTGTTAATGGTTGTTTTGCCAGCTGTAATTTGCTTTGTAACTTCAGAGCTTTTTAGAAAAATCGGTTGGATAAAGCAGGGCGACCAAAGCCTTTTAAAGTAATAAAATATAAACGCTCCGCATAAAGTTTAACGGAGCGTTTTTTTATGGAACAAAATACAAAACATACGATGCAAATTGAATACGGTCAAGGCTTTTTTGCAACTGCTGTAAGCGAAGTTATATCCTTTAACGAAAGGGAAATTCGCCTGCGCTTGGCGACGGGTGAAAAGGTGTGCGTTTGTGGCGAAAATCTCAAGATAAACGCCTTTAATAAGCAGGTTGGCGATTTGCGAGTAGTAGGTGCTATATTAGTTGTGAAATATAGCTTTTCTGCAAAGCAAAAAATAAGGAATTTGTTTAGTTAATGTTTGTTTCTTTAAATCAGTTTTACTTTTTTATGCAGTCGGTTTTTATTGGTGTTTTAACAGCTTTTTTGTATGAGCCGATAAGCCTTTTTGAAACTTTTGTCAAGAATAAAATTATAGGTTGCGCAGTAGACGTGGCTTTTTGTGTCGTGCCATTTTTGATATACCTAGATTTGAGTTTAAAATTTAGTTTTCCTTGTTTTAGAGCTTATATGTTCTTGGGTGTTGTTTTAGGATTTTTTATTGAACGTAAAAGTTTTAACAAAATGCTTGCAAAAGTGTATTTTGTAGTGTATAATAAAACTATAAGTTTTATTCGGAGGAAAAACCGTGACGGAAGAAAAGAAACAAAGATTGGTAGCGGCAGCTACGGCAATGTCGGTTATAGTGCTATTCGTTTTAATCGTAGTTCTCGCATATCAGCTAATCGCCATCGGTGTAAGGAAAAAGCAAAAAGAAGCGCTTATTGCCGAAAAAACTAGGCTTGAGCAAGAGATTGCCGATGCTGAAGAAGGCGTTGAACTTTGGCAAACGGAGTGGAAGATAGAAGAACGCGCTCGTCAGCTTGGTTACATTAAAAAAAGTGAAAAAGATGATAAAAAGTAAAAAATACGGTGTCATTGACATCGGGTCTAATTCCGTCCGCGCAATTTTATATTCGGACGGAAAAATTTTATATAAAAATCTTATTATGACAAGGCTTGGCGAAGGTCTTGCAACGTCTGGTAGCCTTAGCAAGGTTGCGATAGATAGAAGTGTTGATGCGATAAAGCATTTTGTATACCATTTAATTGCAAGGGGCGCAGACGAGATTTTGCCGTTTGCAACAGAAGCTGTAAGAAGCGCAACAAACGGAAACGAATTTACCGACGCTGTCAAAAAAACGGTTGGATTTGAAGTAGACGTCGTTAGTGGCGACGTCGAAGGCGAATTAGGGCTTTTGGGCGCTCTAGGTGGCAAGGACGGTGGTATTATCGACATTGGTGGCGCAAGCGCTGAAATTGTTGCTACAGAAGGTGGAAGAAGGATTTATTCTCATTCTCTTCCTTTAGGTGCGGTAAGGCTTTTAGATTGCTGTGGCGAAGATGAACAAAAACTTGACGAGTTGATATCAAAAAGGCTTGAAGAATACGGAGAAGTGCCCCAATACGTTGATTATTACGCGATTGGTGGAACGGCAACAACGTTAGGCTTTATTGATAGTGGGCTTGAAAAGTATGATGAAAAAGTCGTTCATGGTAGAGTTTTAACGGTTGAAAGGTTAAACGAATTGTATTTAAAATTGCGTTCTTTTACGGTTAAAGAAAGGGTTGAATATCTTCACTTAAACGAAAAAAGAGCAGAGACTATCGTTGGTGGGGCGTATTTATTAAAGAGAATTCTCGAGAAGTTTAATATACCTAAAGTAACCGTTAGCGAAGGCGATAATTTGCTAGGTTACGTCAAGAAGAAAATTTACGGAGAGTCGTATTTATGAAATCTAAAAAAATAGCTCTTCAATTGCCGCTTAGCATGGTTATTCTTGCTATAGTGACAGTTGGGTGCTTTGCGATTACATATTTTAGTGGGGTAAAGCCTATATTTTATTTGCTTTTAATCCCAGTAATGTTTTTGACTGTTCAAATAACTGCGCTTTTTCACGAATTCGGACATTATATTGCAACGAAAAATAGTGGGTTTGAAGTTTATTATTTTAAATTTTCTTGCTTTACGGTTGATAAATACGGCAGAAAGAGATTTAGAATTTCGCTTTTTAACAATCACTTGGGGGAAATGCGATTTTTTCCTAAAGAAGAAGGTAGATATAGTCAAAAACTCGAGCATTCCTTAAACGGTGGCTTAGTTGGTAATTTTTTAGTTGCAGTAATTTTAAATTTGGGCTTAGTATTGTCTTTAATCGGCTTTTTTTCAGGTTTTTCAAGCCCTTATTTGTGCATTGTATTTAGTTTTTCGCCTTACGCTATTTATGCTTATGCAATAAATGCTATTGCATGGTTTCATCCTTTAAACGACGGAGCGCAGATAAGTCGTTTAAAAAATAGTGAAGATGAAAGGCAAGCCGTAGATAATTTGTATGCTATTCAAAAGCAACTTTTTGAAGGTAAAACCTACGGAGAAATACCCAAAGGGTATTTCAATTGTGGTGTAAACGCTTCTGAAGAATTGAGAATATTTCTTACCGTATACTCGTTAAGAAGGGCAATCGAGTGCAACGATTTGCAAGTGGCAAGTGCTTTGGCGAGTGTTTTAGATAGTTGTAGTTTAAGTGACGAAGAGATTTTTTACGAGCTTTTGTATTGGTATATTTTAGAAGGAAACGAGCAAAAAATAACAGAGTATTCATCAATACTTTCGTTTAGCGCAAGCTCGGATGAGCCTATTGTTTTTAGGGCAATGCTTGCTCACGCTAAGTATCGCAATGATGAAAATTACGTAAACGTTGCAAAGCCTACGGCTATTAAAATTTGCAACGAAGTTAAGTTAAATAAGGGAGATGCTTTGTATAATTTAAAGCTTATCGAGCGCTTGTAAAAGCCCTACTAGAAATTTGTTTTCTTTAAAAATTATATAATTTTTAAAAACCGATAGAAATTTTTGTTTCTATCGGTAATTTTTTTGAAAAACGCTTTACTTATTTTAAGTAATAGTTTATAATAAGTGTATATCTATTATAATATATAAAACTTATTATAAGTAAGGAGAGAGCAATGGATATCGACAACAAAGTTTCAGGTAATTACGGCGCGGATCAAATACAGGTTCTCGAAGGTCTTGAACACATTAGAAAAAGACCTGGTATGTATATTGCATCTACCGACGTTAGGGGTCTTCACCATCTCGTAAAGGAAATAGTTGACAACTCAGTAGATGAGGCGCTTGCCGGCTATTGTGATACTATTACCGTAACGATTAACGAAGACGGTTCGTGTTCTGTTATGGACAACGGAAGAGGTATTCCTGTTGGTATACACGAAAAAGAAGGCGTTTCTACTGTTGAAGTAGTTATGACAAAGCCAAACGCTGGTGGAAAATTCGGCGGTGGCGGTTATATGGTTTCATCAGGTCTTCACGGCGTAGGCTTAAAGGCTGTAAATGCTCTTTCTGAAGAAGCTTCGGTTGACGTATTCCAAAACGGTAAACACTACCGTCAGGAGTATGATAGGGGCGTTCCAAGGGCTCCACTTACCGTTGTGGGCGAATGTCAAAAGTCTGGAACTAGAATTACGTTTAAGCCAGACTACGAGATATTTGAAACTACCGTTTTCAATTACGAAACTATAAGAAGTTCACTTCGTGACTTCGCTTTCTTAAATAAGGGCTTAAGAGTTGTTATTGAAGATAAGCGTGAAGGTCAAGAAAATAGAGAAGAGCTTTTATATAACGGTGGTATTATCGAATACGTTGAATACCTTAATAAAAACAAAACGCCTATTAGCGAAGTTTTATATTTCGAGCAAAGATTTGATGCAGCATCTGTTGAAATTGCAATGCAATATAACGACGGTTATAACGAGAACATAATCGCGTTTGCAAACAACGTAAACACAAAAGAGGGTGGAACGCATATAGACGGCTTTAAATTCTCTCTTTCAAAGCTTATCAACGATGCTGGTAAAAAGCTTAACATTATTAAAGACGACGACAAGCTTACGGGTGAAGACGTAAGAGAAGGTCTTACTGCGGTAATTTCAGTTAAACTTCCAGAGCCACAATTCGAAGGTCAAACAAAGACCAAGCTCGGCAATAGTGATATGAGAGGCTACGTTCAAAAAGCTATGAACGAAGGCTTTGGCACGTATATTGAAGAAAACCCTGCGTTTACCAAAGAAGTTTTAAACAAGTGTCTTATGGCTAAACGTGCTCGTGAAGCAGCTAGAAAAGCTCGTGAAGCTACTAGAAAGACAGCTTTCGAATCTATGGCTCTTCCTGGCAAACTTGCAGACTGTTCTGAAAAGAGCCCTGAGCTTTGCGAAATTTACCTTGTAGAGGGTGATTCCGCAGGCGGAACGGCAAAGCAAGGCAGAGATAGACGTTTCCAAGCTATTTTACCGCTTAGAGGTAAGATTTTGAACGTTGAAAAGACAAGAGTTCACAGAGTTTTAGAAAATGAAGAAATAAAGGCAATGATAACTGCATTTGGCGGTGGTATGCTTGAAGATTTCGACGTTACTAAAATTCGTTATGATAGAGTAATTTGTATGACCGACGCGGACGTTGACGGTTCACACATTAGAATACTTCTTTTGACGTTCTTCTTTAGATATATGAGACCGCTCATAGAACACGGCCACGTATATATAGCTCAACCACCACTTTACAAGGCTACTAAAAATAAGGTTGATTATTATTTCTACAACGACGCTGATAAAGAAAAATTCTGCGAAGAAAACCCAAGATGTGATATACAAAGATATAAAGGTCTTGGTGAAATGGACAAAGAACAACTTTGGGATACAACAATGAACCCTGCTACAAGAACTTTAAGAAAGGTAACTATTGAAGATGCTGTTGCTGCAGATGAACAATTTGCCTTACTTATGGGTGAAGAACCGGAGCTTCGTAGAAAATTTATTGAAGAAAACGCGAAATTTGCTAATCGCGAGCTTGACACTTAAGGGAGAAAAGACAGATGGCAAAGAAAGAATTAGATCAAGCGCTTACCGCTGAGTTTAAAAAGACTCTCGAAATGACCAAGATTATAAACGTCGAGGTTGAAAAAGAGTTAAAGCAAAGCTTTATAGACTACGCAATGTGCGTAAACCGTTCAAGAGCAATTCCAGACGTAAGAGACGGTTTAAAGCCTGTTCATAGAAGAATTCTTTACTCTATGAACGAGCTTGGGTTATCTCCCGACAAGGCATACAAAAAATGTGCTGCAATCGTAGGTGACGTTCTCGGTAAATATCACCCACACGGCGATAGCTCAGTATATGATGCTCTCGTTCGTATGGCACAAGATTTCTCAATAAATATGCCACTCGTTGACGGGCACGGTAACTTTGGTTCAGTTGACGGCGACCCTGCCGCAGCATACAGATATACAGAAGCAAGAATGAGCAAAATGGCTCTCGAGATGCTTAGAGAAATTGATAAAGAAACAGTTGATTTCTATCCTAACTTCGACGATACGAGAATGCAACCTGTCGTTCTTCCTGCAAGATATCCAAACCTTTTAGTTAACGGTGCAGACGGTATTGCAGTAGGTATGGCAACGAACATTCCACCACACAATTTAGGCGAAGTTATCGACGGCACTATTGCAGTTTTAGATAACCCGGAAATTACAGTTGACGAGCTTTTAAAATATATACCTGCACCTGATTTCCCAACCGGTGGTACAATAATGGGAAGAAGTGGTATTAGAAACGCTTACAGAACGGGTAGGGGTAATATAGTTCTTAGAGCTAAATGCGAAATTGAAGAGTTTAACAACGGCACTCGTGAGAGAATTGTCGTAACCGAACTTCCATATCAAGTAAATAAGCAAAAGCTTATCGAAACAATTGCAGAATACGTAAGAAATAAACGTATAGAAGGTATTTCAAACGTAAACGACGAGTCTGGCAGACAAGGTATGCGAGTTGTTATCGAAGTTAAGAAAGACGCTAACGCTCAAGTTGTTTTAAATACTTTATACAAGCAAACAAATCTTCAAACGTCGGGTGGTATAATCTTACTTGCATTAGTAGGAACAGACCCTAAGGTGTTAAATCTTAAACAAATTCTCGAGTATTACGTAGAGCATCAAATCGACGTTATTGAAAGAAGAACAAAATACGATTTAGCAAAAACTAAAGAAAGAGCTCATATTGTAAAAGGTTTAGTAATTGCGCTTGCAAATATCGACGAAGTAATTGCAATTATTAAGCGCAGTAAAGATAGAGAAGATGCAACAAATCAACTTTGCGCAAGCTTTGAATTAGATGAAAAGCAAGCGCATGCAATACTTGAAATGCGTCTTCAAAGGCTTACTTCTATGGAAGTTGATAAGCTTAACGAAGAGCTCCGTCAATTAGAAGCAACTATTGCAGACCTTACTGATATTTTAGAAAAGCCTGAAAGAGTAAGAGCAATTGTAAGAAACGATTTAGAAGACGTTAAAAATAGATTCCCAACTCCTAGAAAGACTGAAATTTCTATGGATTACGCTAATATTGATGAAGCTGACCTTATTGAAAGAGAAGATATTATAATTTCAATGACTCACCAAGGTTATATTAAGAGAATTCCTGTAAAAGAATGGAAGGCTCAACGCCGTGGTGGTAGGGGCTTAACTGCTCACAAGACAAAGGATGAAGACTTTGTTGAAACAATGTTCGTTTGCTCAACTCACGACGACTTGTTATTCTTCAGTTCATACGGTAAAGTTTATAGAATAAAAGGATATGAAGTGCCAGAAGCTCAAAGAGTTGCAAGGGGTAGAGCAATCGTAAACCTTATTCAAGTTGATAAAGACGAAAGAATTACTGCAGTAATTCCTAGAAAAGAAGTAGAAAACGAAAAGCCTGATACTGATGAAGAAGTTGAAGTAGTTGAAGTTGTAGAAGCTAACGAAAATGCAGAAGTAGAAACAGTTGACGTAGGCTACATTATGATGGCTACTAAGTTTGGTCTTATTAAGAAGACTGCTCTTAAAGAGTTTGATTCTATAAGAAAGGGTGGTAAGATAGCAATTAGCCTTCTTCCTGGCGACGAACTAATTTCCGTTCAACTCACAGACGGTGAAAATGAAATCTTAATCGGCTCACACGAAGGTAAGTGTATTAGATTTAGCGAACACGACGTAAGAGCGATGGGTAGAGATACTCAAGGCGTAAGGTCAATCGACTTAAATGACGGCGACTACGTAATCGACATGCAAGTAATTCGCCCAACAGATACGGTAATTACTATTTCTTCAAACGGTTATGGAAAACGTAGCTCTATTGATGAGTATAGACTCCAATCTAGAGCAGGTAAGGGTATTAAAGCAGGCGTATTTAACGAAAAGACAGGTTTCTTAGTTGGTATTAAGCCTGTAAACGAAGATCAAGATATTATGATGATATCTGACCAAGGCGTTGCTATAAGAACTCAAGTTAACGAAATTTCACTTATTGGTCGTGATACTCAAGGTGTAAGAGTAATGAAACTCAACGGTTCTTCAATTGCTACTATTGCAATTGCTCCACACGAGGACGAAGAAGAGGAAGAGTTTGATGAAGACGGCAATCCAATTATTCGTGACGAAGAGGGCAATATCGTTGAAAATTTAGATGCTCAAGAGGTAGTGGAATCTCCTACTGAAGAGTAAAAACCCTTCTATAAGTTGATTATCAATACTTTTTAATAAAAAAATCTCCACATTTTTTTGTGGAGATTTTTTATTTGTTACTTTAAGTAAACTGAAAATTTAAATAATAAAATTATTTAATCATAACAATTAACTTGAAAAAAATAGGGATAAGTGATAGAATATAAAATGAGGTATTATTATGCAAGACGTTATGCAAAGTTTAAATGAAGAACAAATTCTCCCTGTAAGACAAACCGAAGGTCCAGTGCTTGTTATAGCAGGCGCAGGGTCGGGAAAAACAAGAGTTTTAACTAGTCGTATAGCCCATCTCGTAAAGGATATGGGCGTTTCACCATTTAATATTTTGGCAATAACCTTTACAAACAAGGCTGCCAACGAAATGAAGGAAAGACTAGAAAAAATGGTTGGCGATATTGAAGAGTTATGGGTTTGCACAATACACTCAATGTGTGTGAGAATTCTTCGTAGTGATATAGATAAACTTGGTTATAACCGTAACTTTTCTATTTATTCTGAAACAGATAAAGAAAAGGTTTTAAAAAGAATAATCGTTACATTAGGTTTTGAAGCAGACAAATATCTCAAAAAAGCAAAAAACTATATCTCTGTAATTAAAAATAAAGACATATCAATAGAAGAGTTTCAAAAAGACTACTCTTGGGATAGAGATATAAAAGATTACGTAAAAATCATAGAAGAATATGAACTTGAACTTCGTAAATCAAATTCACTTGACTTTGATGATTTGCTTATAAAAACCTATCACTTGCTTGCAGAGTATAAAGACGTATTACTCAAATATGCAAGGCGTTTTAGATACGTGCACGTTGATGAGTTTCAAGATACAAACTGCGTGCAATACAATATCGTAAAACTTTTAGCGTCATATCATAATAACGTTTTTGTAGTTGGCGATGACGACCAAAGTATTTATGGATGGCGTGGAGCAGAAATTTCTAATATTTTAGATTTTGATGATACATATCCAGATGCAAAAGTTTTTAAGTTGCAACAAAATTACCGTTCAACTAAAAAGATTTTAAGTTTAGCAAACGCAGTTATTGCAAAAAATACACAGCGTAGGCCAAAAGAACTTTGGACTCAAAACGACGAAGGTATAAAGCCTGAAGTATACGTTGCAAACGAAGAGTCGGGCGAAGCTCAATATACGGCAATTACTATCAAAAATTTAGTTGATAGGGGCTACAAATATTCGGATTTTGCCGTGCTTATGAGAATTAACGCGCTTACTCGTTCTTACGAGCAAGAGTTTATGAAATACGGTATACCTTGCAAGGTATACGGTGGTTTTAAATTCTTTGAGAGAAAAGAAATTAAAGATATAACTGCATATTTAAGAATTCTTTGTAATCCACTAGATAACGAAGCTGTGCTTAGAGTTATCAACGTGCCAAGGCGTGGTATAGGCGATAAGTCGATAGAAGAGATAATTCGCTATGCCGATGCTAACGGCTTTTCGGT
>JBGUUU010000128.1:0-8170 GCA_045133775.1 Christensenellaceae bacterium | reverse complement strand
AACCGTTTCATCGGTTGTTTGGTTGCAAACTTTTCGTAAAATAAGAGTAGTGGTTAGTTTGCAACTGCCCACCCGTTCGAGTCCCCTTATGAATTTTACAAAAAACAAAAGAGAGTAGCGATTTTGCTACTCTCTTTTTGTTTGGTGCACCTTCGGGGACTCGAACCCAGGACCCACTGATTAAGAGTCAGTTGCTCTACCAACTGAGCTAAAGGTGCATATATGGTGAACCATCGGGGACTCGAACCCCGGACAACATGATTAAAAGTCATGTGCTCTACCGCCTGAGCTAATGGTCCAAATATTAACATTGGCTGGGGTGGCAGGATTCGAACCTACGGGTGCTGGAATCAAAATCCAGTGCCTTACCGCTTGGCGACACCCCAATATGTTAATGGGGCGGGAGATGGGAGTCGAACCCACGACCTTCAGGACCACAATCTGACGCGCTAACCTACTGTGCTACTCCCGCCATGTGCTGGCGCGCCTGAAGGGATTCGAACCCCTGACACCCGCCTTAGAAGGGCGGTGCTCTATCCAGCTGAGCTACAGGCGCATATAATTATGATGTAAATGTGCCGGCAGAAACCCATTGTACTTTTGGAGCGGGTGATGGGAATCGGACCCACGCGACCAGCTTGGAAGGCTGGGGTTCTACCATTGAACTACACCCGCGTCACATCCATAATGCTTGATTATTCTATCAAAATTTAAATGTAATGTCAAACGTTTTAGACAACATTTTTAAAAATTTTTAAAGTATTTTTTTTATGGGCTAAAATGTAGTATTTTGTGGTGGTAATTGAACAAAACAATCGACGTTTATACTATATTCCGTAGAAAAAACTATCGTTTATTATTGGTGTTACCTTATCGTTATTTACAATTACGTAAGCAAACGATTTGTTTGCAGAGTATTTTTGTAGCGTTCCGGGGTTGACAAGCAAAACCCCGTCTTGCTTTTTAATTTCCGCAACGTGAGTGTGTCCGTAAAAAACAACAGAGCAGTTTTCTTGCTTTGCTTTTTCAACGAGCTTTGTCGTTCCACGTTTTGCGCCGTAAAGGTCGCCATGCGTTGCAAAAATTCTTTGTTTGCCTATTTTTACAACTATATCTTTTTGAGTGCCCCAATCGCAATTTCCGTGCACGCGATAAAGCTTATCGCCTAAGACGTGCGCGTAATTTTTCATATCGTCAAAATGGTCGCCAAGGTGAAAAACGAAGTCGCTTTCAAGTATTATTTGCGCCATCTTGTCAATTGCTTGCAGGTTGCCGTGTGTGTCAGAAATTACAACTATTTTTATCATAATTTGTCAAGTAAATCAACAAGTCCACGATATCTGTGGCTAACTTTATTTTTGTCTTCATCGCTAGCTAAGCCGAAGCTTATGCCTAAATCATCAGAGATAAATATGCAGTCATAACCAAAGCCGTTTGAGCCTTGTTCTTCAAATCCAATAGTGCCGTGCGTTTCGCCAAGCCCTACAAATTCCGTGCCGTCTGCTTTAACCAATACTATTGAACTTACGAATTTAGCCTTTCTATTAGTTTCGCCCTCTAAGTTTTTCAAGAGTAAATCTCTATTTGCTTTGTCGTCGCCATGTTCGCCAGCGTATCTAGCAGAGTATATTCCAGGAGCCCCGTCAAGCGCGTCAACGCAAAGACCGCTATCATCTGCTAAAGCGTCTAAATTAAGAGCTTTGGCAACCGTTAGGGCCTTAATTTTAGCGTTTTCGTAGAAAGAGTTTCCGTCTTCAACTATTTCTTCGTTAAAGCCCATTTCACCCATAGAAACGACTTCGTATTTATCTTTTAAAATTTCTTTAATTTCTTTTAGTTTGCCCTTATTATTTGATGCTACTACTAATTTTTGCATATATAACTCCTAGTGATATTATAAGGTTGTTTCCGCGTGGAGCATAAGCATTGCAACGGCAGTTATAGCTGCTGTTTCCGTGCGTAAAATGCGTTTGCCGAGCGATATTATTTTTGCGCCAAGCTCTTCTGCTTTTTCAATCTCTTTTTCATCAAAACCGCCTTCAGGGCCTATTATAACGCCAATCTTCATGCCCGCTTTAATTTCTTTTAAAGCATTGATTGTGTCAAGCATTCCGTTTTTGCTCTCGTAAGGAAGAATTATTAAATCCAATTCCTTTGCCATTTCAAGAGCCTTTGCATATGATACGGCTGTTTCTACAGTAGGAATAGAAGTGCGTTTGCTCTGCTTTGAAGCGCTTTCTGCAATGGCTTGCCATCTTGCAGTTTTGCCGTCCTTTTTCTTATCGTCAAGCTTTACTATCGAGCGTTTCATTTCTACAGGAATTATCTTGCTAACGCCAAGCTCAACCGTTTTTTGAATTATAAGCTCAAGCTTGTCTGCCTTTGGTAAGCCTTGAAAAAGATGGATTTCGATAGGTAGAGAAGTGTCTTGATAGTTTTCTTCTACAATCGTTGCGATAACGGAATCGCTTTCAAAATCTTCTAATTCGCATAAGTGGCTAACCCCGCCGTGGCTAACTAAAAATTGTTCGCCTTTTTTCATTCTAAGAACGTTTTTAATATGGTTGTAGTCGCCACCCGTGATATAAAACTTGCCGTTTATTTGTCGATTATCTGTGAAAAAATTATACATAATATAATTATTATAGCAAAAATTTTTTAGCTTTACAATAAAAAGATGGGGTAATATAAATTAAATATTGACTAAGTTGAATAGTTATGATAAAATATGTTCATATTTTAAGGGTTTGATAATAAAAATATAATAAACCCGTCTTTTAAGATGGTGCGCAATGAAACGGATAAGTAAAAGAATGAGATTGTTAATAATTATAATAAGTATTATAATGTTTACAGTATGCGCTGTGGTTGCGTGGGGGTGTATTGAAAATAAAATGCTCAAAATAACGCGTTACACGATAAAAAGTAGCCGTGTGCCTAATTCTTTCGTTGGGTATAAAATAGCGCAGATTTCAGATTTGCACAATGCTGAAATTGGTAAAGATAACGAAAAGACGTTAAAGCTTTTAAAATCTGCCGACCCTGATATTATAGTTCTAACTGGCGATTTGATAGATTCTAGAAAGACTAAAATAGACGTTGCAATAGATTTTGCAAAAAGGGCAAACGAAATTGCCCCTTGCTACTACGTTAGCGGTAACCACGAATCTAGACTCGCCGACTTTGAGGGCTTTGCATCTAAGCTCGAAGCAGTTGGCGTTACTGTTCTTAAAAATCAAAAGGTGCGCCTTTTAGATGGTGAAGAATATATAACGTTAATAGGAATAGAAGACCCTGCATTTACAAACGACTATCCAAGTGGAAAAGATGACGAGTATATGGAGCAGACGCTAGGTGGGCTAACGGCTGAAGACGATGGTTTTACTATTGTTTTATCTCACAGACCAGAACTTTTAAGTTCATACGCAAAATGCAACGTAGACCTTGTTTTTAGTGGGCATGCACACGGTGGGCAGTTTAGAATTCCATTTATAGGTGGACTTTACGCGCCTGGGCAAGGTTTTTTCCCTAAATATACCCAGGGTGTCAACGTTGAAAAAAATACTAGTTTAGTAATAAGTAGGGGAGTTGGTAATAGCGCTTTTCCGTTTAGGTTGAATAATAGACCAGAAATTGTTTTAGTAACTCTTGAAAATTAAAATATAAAAGGGCGATATAAAAGGGCGACGGATTTCCGTCGCCCAAATTTTTATTTTGTTTAAAAATCTTTATTATAAAAGTGGAATTTTAGCAAGGTAAATAACGTCTTTTCTATCTGCCGCGTCGCCTTCTGCTAACACAAAAACTTTTTTATGAACTATTCCACCTGCTTTTTCAATTAAAGCTTCAAGCCCTTTAAGGCTAGCGCCCGTTGAAATAACGTCGTCAACAATACCGACTTTTTTACCTTTTATAAGGTCTACGTCGTGTTTAGATAAATATAATTTTTGTGGCTCGCCCGTTGTTATAGAGCTTTCGTATTCAATGTTAATACCGTCTTGCATATAAAGTTTTTTAGTCTTTCTTGCAACGGCATAATATTTATGACCAAGCTCGCGTGCAACGACGTGGCAAAGTTGTAAGCCTTTAGATTCAGCTGTAATTACAACGTCGCAATCGCTCACGTGTTTAGAAAGCGCTTTTCCACAATGCTCAGTCATTTCTGATGCGCCGTGAAGGTTAAAAAAGCAAATTTTAATGCCTGATGGCAAAGGTAAAATTGGCAACTCGGCATTATAGCCGGCAATATCTAATTTAAAAACTTCTGACATAATACACCTCTACTTTTATGATACCACTTTATAAATTTTATTTCAAGCAAATTTTAAAGATTGAATTATATTTTTGATTTAGTAATAGTATATTACTAATAGTTGCAAAAATTTAACGTGAAAGGAGGAAGAGTTGAAGGCGCATAGTTTATCAATACAAAACGTATTAAAAGCATATGAAACAAACAAAAATACTGGGCTCAATCAAGGTTCGATAATAAAAATGAGAGAACTTTATGGAAGTAATGAAACATCTCCCAAAAAGCCTAAATCGTTTATAAAGCGACTTATAGAAGCACTTTCGGAGCCAACGTTATTGATTTTGGAGTTTGCTTGGGTAATAACTTTAGGTGTAAATCTAGGCAAATTCTTAAAAACTGGTAGCGGTGACTTTTTAGAGTGTTTAGGCATTTTTATCGCCATAGTTTTATCTGCATCGCTAACGCTTATTATGGAAGGTAAATCACAACGCGCATTTGAAATGCTAGGCAAAGTTTACGATAAAATTATAGTAAAAGTTGTTCGTGATGGTGTAATTACTCTCGTTTCTAAAGAACAGATTGTATGTGGTGACGTAGTCATTGTTGAAACTGGAGATAAGGTAGTTGCAGATGGTAGAATAATCGAGAGCAATGGTTTAAAGATTGACGAGTCTATGCTAACAGGCGAAAGTGATAGGGTAGAAAAGTTTGCAGATAAAATTTGCGCAGAAGACACTCCTTTAGCCGAAAGGTGTAATATGTTATACTCTGGCACTTTTGTCGGTAGTGGAAATGGAAAAATGGTTGTAACTGCAGTAGGCGACGGTGCAGAGCTTGGTAAAATAGCTGGTGAGCTAGGGGACAAAAATTTATCAAGTGCGCCCCTAAATCAAAAACTAAATAGGCTTGGCAAAACGATAACCATCGTAGGCGCGTCTGTTGCAACGCTAGTCTTTTTACTGTCTTTTTTTAGGCTCGCAATACTTGGTAACGTAAACTTTTTCACCGTGCAAGACGCCTTTTTAGAGGCTGTAGTTTTGATAGTTGCAGCCGTGCCTGAAGGGTTACCGTCAATAGCCGCAATTTCGCTTACTTTAAACGTTGTAAAGCTGGCAAAATCTAATGCTTTAATTCGTAAATTAGTTGCCGCAGAAACGTCTGGTTGTATAAGCGTGATATGTTCGGACAAAACAGGCACTCTAACGCAAAATCAAATGACTGTTGAAGTTCTTAAACGTTATACAAAGCAGTCAGAGCAATCCCTTTTAGAAAATGCTATACTAAACTCAACTGCAGAGCTAAAAGTAGTTAACGGGCGAGAAGAGGTGTTTGGCTCTGCTACCGAAGGGGCTCTTTTAAAATATTACGCTAAAAAGGGTGTAAACTACAAAAAATGTAGGGAAAATCAACCTATAGGCAGGGTTTTAGCCTTTGATTCTAGCAAAAAATATATGGCTACGGAACTTAAAAACCAAAAAATAGTGTATTTTAAGGGTGCGCCTGAGATAATTTTAAAAAGCACAAATCTTACTTTGGCAGAGCAAAATTCTATATTAAAAGAGATTGAGTTTTACCAATTAAAAGGGAAAAGAGTTCTTGCTTTTGCATCGTTAAAAGGCGATTGGGACGGCAAAAGTTTACCTTTTAGCAACGCCAATTTCGATGGTTACGCCGTTATCGCAGACCCTGTAAGAAAAGGTGTAAAAGAGTCTGTTAAAGCGTGCTTTGATGCAGGGATTTCAGTAGTAATGATGACAGGCGATAACGTGGCTACTGCAACTGCAATCGCATATGAATTGGGAATAGCAACAAGTCAAACGCATATCGTAAAAGCAAGCCAAATTGAAGATATGTCGGATGAAGAGCTAAGACAAAAAATTAGCGTTATAAAGGTTATCGCAAGAAGCACTCCTGCAACTAAACTAAGAATTGTTGAAGCTTTAAAATTTAACGGTGAAGTGGTGGCTGTTACTGGTGACGGAGTAAACGATGCTCCCGCGATTCAACGAGCAGACGTCGGTATAGTTATGGGCTCTGGCTCTGAAATAACAAAAGAAGCAGGCGACGTAATACTTTTAGACGATTCTTTTTCTACAATTGTAAAAGCAATTTCGTTTGGCAGAAATATTTATAAAAATTTTCAAAGATTTATAACCTTTCAGCTAACGGTAAACGTATCGGCAATGATTGTCGTAATAGTAAGCCTTGTTTTTGGGCTAAAAAATCCGTTTTCATCCGTTCAACTTCTGTGGATTGATATAATTATGGACGGACCACCTGCGCTCACGCTTGCCATGGAAGCGGATACTGGCAGATTTATGAAGTCAAGACCTGTTAGGCGCGATGAAGCAATTTTAACAAGCTCTATGATATTTAGAATTGCTCTACAGGGTGGATTTACGGCTTTAGTAATTTTGCTTGAGTATTTCTACGATTTTCTAGGTGTTGGTATACAAAAAATCCCTACAGTCGTATTTTGCATGTTTGTAATGTTTCAGCTTTTTAACGCTTTTAATTGTAGAAAAATCGGTAGCGAAAGTGTATTTACTTCGCTTGCAGGTAACAAACTTATGGTTTACGTGTTTGGCGCAACGTTTTTGTTCCAAATAATAATAACGCAACTTTTATGTGGTTTTTTTGCAACCGTGCCACTTTCTCTTATTGTTTGGCTGAAAATTATTCTCATAAGTTCAAGCACGGTAGTTTTTTCTGAAATTTACAAGTTTATTTATAGGGCATCTATTCTAAAGGCAAAAAACGTCAAAGCAAGAGCAAATAATTTAAATTAAATCTTTTCTTTTGCATACACTATAAGTATGAAGAAAATTGAAGTAACGGAAAGTCTAAGTGAAGAGTCAAGCATTGCATACGTTTCGTCGCAAATAAAAGAGATTGTAAATGATTTTGGCGGTGAAACAAGCATAACGAGAACTGCAGGAAGATTAAAACTAACTGTAACTTGCCTAGAAAAGTATTACGACCTATATAAGGCTGAAATTGAAGATAAAATAGGCGACGTAATCGCAATAAAATATAAATATGCCTTTTTAAAAAGATATTTGCGCACGATAGGGCTTACCCCTTACGAAAACGAAATCTTGCACGTTGCAATAATAGCTGCAGATATCGAAGAAGATAAACGGTATACTGTTAGAAAATTGCGAGCTTTTGATAATTTTTCTATAGACGGAATATTTAATTTTAGGTTACAGCCATTAAAAAACAAATGGAGAGAAGTCGTTTCGTTTATGCCATTTTTCTTTACGGGAAGTCAACTTTGCGATTTTGTTTCATTTATTTTGGGTGAAAAACGTGGCAAAAAGGTGCTTATCGAAGGGGATAGGGTTTACGATTCAAATTTTAATAGGCTTACACGTTCTTCGCTAATATCTAGCGATTTCGACGTTGTAAAAGAAGCTTTGTTGTCACATTCTGCAAACGTTGAAGTCGTAAAGTCGGTTTCTTCGAGAGAAGAAAGAGAGTTAAAGAGATATTTTGGCGCAAGAGTATGCTTTTTGAGTGGAAGTTTGCAAAAAACGGTTGACAAAAAAAATTAAGGTTGTATAATAGTATATACAACTTAAATCGTTTGGAGAAAGACAAGTAGCTTTTTGAACGGCTTTACAGAGAATGCGCTATTAGCTGAGAGGCGCAGGGTATCGGCAAAACGTGAAACCACTATCTTGCGCGAAGGCATTTCGAGCCTAAATCGAATTAAAGTGACTGCAATCTTGTTTGCAGTAATTAAGGTGGAACCACGGAATATAATTTCGTCCTTAGCTGTTTGAAGCTAAGGACTTTTTTGTTTTAAAGGTTTATATACTTCGCTAGCCTGCGTTTACTGTTTCGCTTTCAAAACCTTGGTGACCAACAAGGTCTACCAAGTCTTTTCAAGCTCACGAGCCTTGGCTAGCTCGT
>JBGUUU010000127.1:0-7442 GCA_045133775.1 Christensenellaceae bacterium | reverse complement strand
GTAAGTTTCAGGCAAAAAGCCTATGCCAATGCACGATTTTATACCAATTACTATCGCTTGATTGCTTGACGAATCCATTTGCGGATTTAAAACAACGTCTTTTTCATAACAAAAAGCTCCGTGCTTTTAGCACAGAGCTTTTTTTTGCTTAAAATTATTATTCTGCTTTTATATCGTTTGCAAACTCTTCGTTGAAATCTTCATATGCAGAAAGCATTGGTTTAACGTCTTTACCCTTTTTACGATCAAAATAGTTTTTAGTAATTTTTACAATTAAACCACTCATAATAACAAGACCAATAAGGTTAGGTAACGCCATAAGACCGTTAGCGGTATCAGAAATAGCCCAAAGAAGCTCGCCGTCAATAATAGCTGAAACGATTACGAGAAGAACGTATACAACCTTAAATACGAACTTTGCAATTTTTCTACCCTTTTCGCCAGTTTTAATGAAAAGATAGTCAACACACTTTTCGCCGTAATAAGACCAAGCAAGTATTGTAGTAAACGCGAACAAAGGTATAAATAACGCATAGATAACTTTTCCCGCAACACCTACGGTATTGCTGAACGCCAACATTGATAAGCCTGTATCTGTAGCGCCTGCGGCATATATAGTTTTAGTATCTAAGCTTACTAAAATAACTACAGCTGTGAGAGTACAAATAATGAAAGTATCAAAGAATACTTCAAAGATACCCCAAAGACCTTGCTTTACTGGCTCACGGTTTTCCGATGCGCTATGCGCAATAACTGACGAACCAAGACCTGCTTCGTTTGAGAATACACCCCTTGCAAGACCTTTTTGAATAACTCGCATAAATTCGCTAATAGCAAAACCGCCGATACCACCGGCAACTGCAGGAAGTGTAGCAATGTTACCAAAGATAAGACCAAATGCGCTACCTACTGCACCGATGTTAGCAATAATGATTATTATAGCTAAAACGATAAAGATGAGTGACATAAATGGAACTAAAATAGCAGTAACTCTACCAATACTCTTAATACCACCTAAGATGATAAGTGCAAGAACGATAGCAACTATAATACCTACAACAAGACCAACTACTTGGCTATCAACACTTGAAAATACAGATTGATAAGTGCTAGAAATCTTGCTTGTTTGAACACCACTCATACCAATAGCTGCACACACACAGAAAACTGCAGCCATAACAGCAAGAATTTTTGCAAAAGTCTTTATAACTGGAGCCCACGCGCCCTTAGCATCTCTACCTACACCTTCAGAAAGGTAATACATAGGACCACCAGAGAATTCGCCTGCATAGTCTTTCTTTCTGTAATACATACCGAGAACGTTTTCAGAATAGTTGGTTACCATACCAAAAAATGCAGATATCCACATCCAGAAAACTGCACCAGGACCACCTGCCATAATAGCAGAAGTTACACCGATAATGTTACCGGTACCTACAGTTCCAGAAATTGCAGTTGCAAAAGCTTCGAAAGGAGAGATTGACCTCTCTTTCTTGTGAGCCTTTGGCTTCTTTTTAACGTCGATACTCTTTACTGTAGAAATAATGGTTTCGTCCCAAGACGTTCCAAACTTTCTAAGTTGTAAGAATCTAGTTCTGATAGTAAGGAGAATACCTGTGCCAAGGATTAAAATAATCATTGGCCAGCCCCAAACTACGCTGTTGATTGCATTGTTTACGTTTGCAATAATTTCAAGAATTTTTTCCACTTTTTTACTCCTTCTTTTGTGAAAAATATTCAATTAATCGGCTAAAGGCACGTTTTTTATTAAAAATCTGCATCACGAGTTGTAACAGAGCAATAAAAAAACGAAGCCATAAACCGACTCCGCAAAACAAGAGATAACCACGTTTTTGCACGCAGTTAACTTAACAATTAATAAAATCATTACTCTGTCCTTTTGCCTGAGAGATTGACGGTTACCCGTTTTGCCCCTTCGGCATCCGCCCGTAGCGGAGTTCTCCGGAGTGCTATCCAATTACAGTTCCCAACCCTAAGGTCACCTGAGAGATTTACTCCTTCGGTTGAACGTTTCCATTCATCTTCTGCAATCTTCTTATAGCGATTAAATTGTAGTTATATAATACTACTTAACTAAAGTTTTGTCAAATAAAAAACCGCACTTCTTTAAAGAAATACGGTTAATTTTTTCTTATATCATTTAGTTAAATTCTGCAACGTTTTTTCTACCGAATAATGAAAGAAGCTCTGCCAAAGGATCATGATTTTCATACACGATATTATAAACTGCTTGAGTTATAGGAAGTTCAACGTCATACTTTTTAGCTAGGCTAACCATTGCCTTTGCAGTATAAACACCTTCTGCAAGTTTATCAAATTTTACGCCTTTATAAAGCTCTTCACCAAACCTACGGTTGTTTGAAAATTCCGAGAAAAGAGTTGTTTCATAGTCGCCAAGATGGCAAAGCCCGTAAGCAGAGAACTCGTTACCGCCCATAGCTTTTATAAGCCTTGCAACTTCTCTTGCCCCACGCGCCATAAGCGCGCCTTTAAGCGACTTAAAGCCACCACCGTCTAATACGCCTGCAGCGATGCCCATAACGTTTTTAGCGGCAGCGCCAACTTCGCTACCTATAATATCTTCGCCATAATAAAATCTTATAAGATTGCTCTTTAAAGAATCTGCAATATATTTTACAAGCTCTTTATTATATCCGTCAACAACCATACAATTTGGCTTGCCTTGTGTAAACTCTTGAATATGTCCAGGTCCTACCCAAACTGCGAGTTTGTCCTTATCATAGCCACACTCTAGCATAATTTCAGTAAGACGTTTACCAGTATCTTCTTCTAACCCTTTCATACAAAGGATTATAGGTTTTTTATCGCCACCAACTTCCTTTATCTTAGTAGCAAGCCCCCTAAGCCCTTGTGACTTTATTGAAATAATAAGCATTTCAGCAGAAGAAACAGCTTCTTCTAAATCTGACGTAAGCTTTATATCTTTATTGAGTTTTACGTATTCGTTTTCGCCTGTTTCTTTAAGCACGGTAAACGATCTACTATTCTCTCTTCCCCACACGGTTGTTTCAATGCCTTGTGAAGCAAGATACCAAGATATAAAAGACCCCCATCTACCACAACCAAGCACAGAAATCTTCATAAAACACTCCTATAAGTTGATTTTAACTATATTTACAATATGAATATATGCCAATTATTTATTTTCTACAACTATGCATCTTTGGTGTTTGTCTTCTTAAAGGTAAACACCTTTTCTTCACCACGTATAAGCCTTAAGATATTAGCCCTATGCAACCATATAGACAAAAGACTTGCAACAACCGCTAACACAACTCTATAAATAGTGAAGTTTGCAAAAAAGCCACCTGCAATACCGTTTGCGCCAAGCAAATAGAAGGTTAAAGTTGAACAAATAAGACCTACGGCTGCCAAAATAGAACTTATAGAAACTATACGTGTAAATGCAAAGGTTACAAAAAAGACTATCGCAATAAACACTAAAATCTTCCAATCGATAAAAAGAGCTATCGCAGCGCCAACCGAAACGCCTTTTCCACCTTTAAACTTAAAGTATATTGGATAAGCATGACCAACCATACAAGCAATACCTGTGAGCATTATGGCAAGCTCGGTATACTTGTCTTCTAAAATAAGAAGAACCATCGAGCAAGCAAGAATTGCCTTTAAAAAGTCCCCTAAAAGAACTAAAAGACCACCCTTTGCTCCATACACTCTAGCCATATTTGTAGCACCTGCGTTACCGCTTCCGTGCTCCCTAACGTCACCTTTAAATATCGTTTTAGATAAAATAACGGACATACTTATAGAACCCATTAAATATCCAACTATTAAACTTATACATATACAAAAAGCCATAATTTTATCACCTATATAAATATTTTAACATTATCGCTTTAACTTTGTCAAACGAATAATATTGAAAACGCAATTACGCTTAACTTTCATTATTCCCACACAAAGCAATCATTACACGAAAAAAGCAAAAAAACCACCCTTGCAGTTTGCAAGGGTGGAAATTTTTAGGTAATAATTAAGTCTTACTCTAAAACTGCAGTTGCACCTGCTGCCTTAAGAGTTTCAACCATCTTTTCAGCTTCTTCTTTAGCAACGTTTTCTTTAATAACGCCACACTTTTCAACTAAGCCTTTAGCTTCGATAAGGCCAGCACCAGTGATGTCCTTAACAGCTTTAATAACTTTAACCTTTTCAGCGCCGATTTCTTTAAGAACAACGTTGAATTCAGTCTTTTCTTCAGCAGCAGGAGCAGCTTCTGCACCAGCAACAGGGCCAGCAGCAACAACAGCAGCAGCGCTTACGCCGAATTCTTCTTCGATTGCTTTAACTAAACTGTTAAGTTCCATAACAGTCATACCTTTAATTTCTTCAATAAACTTTGCGATATCAGCCATTTTAATATCCTCTCTTTTTTAAAATTTTGTATTTTGCTCTTAAAATTAAGCGTTTTGCTCTTTTTGTTCTGCGACTGCGTTAAGAGCTACAGCTAAGCCGCTGATAATGCTGGACAATGCACCAGCAAGTTTTGCAACAAGTACCTCTTTAGAAGGAATTGATGCGAGTGCTTTTACTCCGTTAGCATCAACATAAGCGCCGTCTACGAAACCGCTCTTAACTTTGATCTTATCGTTTGTGCTCTTACACATATCGCAAGCAACTTTTGCTGCGCCTGTTTCATCTGAGCCGAAAGCTACAGACGTAGAGCCGTTAAGATCAGCATCAAAATCAGTAACGTTGAGTTCGTTAAAAGCACGCTTAAGTAAAGTGTTCTTTAAAACCTTATACTCAGTGTTAGCTTTTCTCATGTTGCAACGGAATTCGGTATCTTCGGCAACTGTCAAGCCTTTGTAGTCAATTAAGATAACTGACTTGCTTGCTTGAATCTTTGCTTTGATGTCTTCAACTATTTGCTTTTTTGCCTCAAGATTTGCTGACAACTTTATTACCTCCGTCATTTTTTTGCTTTGGCGCAATTTGCGCCGTGTTTTTAATGAAAACAGCCCTCGACCGCGCAAGGCAATCGAGGGCATGACAAAATCTGCTTCTCAAAGTACCTCGGCGGGTAGCATAAAATGCTTTAAAACCTGCTGTCTTCGGTTATTTAACTATTAAATTATAGCACCAAATAGGTACTTTGTCAAACGAAATTAAGCGTTTTTAGGTAAAACTTTTACGCCAGGGCCCATTGTGCTTGTAAGAGAAATACTCTTGATGTATTGTCCCTTTGCAGCAGCAGGCTTTGCTTTAATGATTGCATCAACTAAAGCGTTGTAGTTTTCAGCAAGTTTTTCTCTACCAAAGCTCTTCTTACCGATAGCGCAGTGGATGATAGCTTGCTTGTCAAGTCTGTATTCAACTTTACCAGCTTTAATATCAGCAATAGCCTTAGCTACGTCTGTAGTAACTGTTCCTGACTTAGGGTTTGGCATTAAGCCTTTAGGACCTAAGAGTTTACCGATTCTACCTACAACACCCATCATATCAGGAGTTGTGATAACTGCATCGAAATCGAACCAGTTTTCTTTTTGAATCTTAGTAACGAGTTCTTCTGCACCAACGTAATCAGCGCCAGCAGCTTGAGCTGCATCAGCCTTTTCGCCTTTTGCAAGAACTAATACTTTAACGCTCTTACCAGTTCCGTTAGGAAGAACGATAACGCCTCTAACTTGTTGATCTGCTTGCTTAGGGTCAACACCTAATCTGCAGTGGAACTCTACGGTTTCATCGAATTTAGCCTTTGCGTTAGCAATTACTAAATCGAGAGCTTCGTTTATTTCGAATTGTTTAGTGCGGTCAAATGTCTTTACACTGTCGACATATTTCTTTCCGTGTTTCATTATTTAAAAGTCCTCCTTGTGGTTCATGCGAGATTTACTCTCTCCCACCTCTATATTACTCTTCTACGGTAATACCCATACTGCGGGCAGTACCCTTGATCATGCTCATTGCTGCTTCTAAAGATGCTGCGTTAAGGTCAGGCATTTTTTGCTTTGCGATTTCTTCAACTTGTGCTTTTGTAAGCTTTGCAACCTTATCTTTGTTAGGTTTAGCGCTTGCTGATTGAAGACCACATGCCTTCTTAATAAGAACTGGAGCAGGTGGAGTCTTAAGGATGAACGTAAAAGAACGATCCTGATAAATAGTGATTACTACAGGAATAATCAAACCTACGTCGTTTGCAGTCTTTGCATTGAATTCCTTAGTGAAACCTGGGATGTTGATACCGTAAGGTCCTAAGGTTGAACCAACTGGTGGTCCTGGGGTTGCTTTGCCGGCAGCTAATTGCAATTTAACTATTGCAGTAACTTTCTTAGCCATATTTCTCCTCCATAGATTGTGGTTTTAGCGAAAGCGCCATAGAAAAAATTTAACGCCTCTCCCACTTATATAAAGGCAAGTATTAACTTGCTTTTAATCGTGATAAAATACCGAAACTCAGTTCGGTATATATATTATTATATAATAATGTTTATCGGTTACACGTCTGCGCCGATCTTATCAAGCTGGATAAAATCAACCTCAACCTCTGTATCTCTACCGAACATTGAAACCTTAACTCTAGCTTTTTGAGTTTCCATGTTAAGATCTTCAACTGTTCCAATAAAAGAATCGAGCGCACCGGAGATAATCTTAACGTTATCGCCGATAGCGAGATCGCAAGACTCAACTCTCTCTTCAAGACGCATCTTTTTAACTTCGTCTTCTCCAAGAGGGATTGCCTTACCTTGAGGACCGACAAAGCCCGTAACGCCTCTAGAGTTGGTAATTAAAAACCACATATCATTAGAATAAACCATCTTAATGAAAACGTAGCAAGGAAGAATTTTTCTTAAAACAACCTTCTTCTTACCGTTCTTTTCTTCAATAGTTTCTTCCATAGGGATTTTAATATCCAAAATGGTATCACTTAAATTGTTATTCTCAATAAGCTTTTCAAGCGAATCCTTTACAAGCGCTTCGTAACCTGAGTACGTATGAATAACGTACCATTTTGCCGTTCCTTGGCTCATACTCAGTTACCTCTCATCAACATCAAAAGCTTTTGAAGACCGAAGTCCATTGCCATGATGATAGCGAGAACAACGAGAACAATACCAAGAACGCATCCAAGTTGCTTTACAACTGTTGAAAAGGTTGGCCAAGTAACCTTTTTAAGCTCAGAGAAAATCTCCTTTAGCTTAGTGCCCATACGCTTGAAAATGTTAGGCTTTTTGTCCTTGTGAACCTTTTTCTCTACAGCTTTTGATACCGCTGTATCTTTTTGGTTTTTCATTATATCGTTACCTCTGCTTAAATTTAGAAACCGATTACTTCGTTTCTTTGTGGATGGTGTGCTTCTTGCAGAATGGACAGTACTTGCTCATTTCAAGTCTGTCTGGATCATTTTTCTTGTTTTTGTAATCGTCGTAGTTTCTCTGCTT
>JBGUUU010000126.1:0-6874 GCA_045133775.1 Christensenellaceae bacterium | reverse complement strand
CGTATTTATATAAAGGATAAAAATGATATTAAATATAACGAATGGCGATTATTTAAATGCAAAACTTTCTAAAGAAAACGAAGGGGAGTTTTTCCCTTTTAGAGAGGCTATGATACAAGGCTTAGCGTCGAGTCCTATTTTTGATGAGTGCTTTATAAGCCAACGAGCAAAAAGTCTTGGCGTTAGCGAAGAACTTTACAAAGAAAAAGCCAAAGATCTGTTAGAGTTTTCTCTTCGCCACGAAAAATATTCAAAGCTAAAGCTTTGGTTTGGGGCGGATACCTTTTGTCAACTTAATCTTTTAACTCTTCTTGCGTTTTTAGAGCAGATAAATTACAGTGGAGATATAGAACTTGTTATAATTGATGACGAAACGGGTAATATTTTACAAGACGGAATAAGCGTTAAATTAGGGCAGTATTCAAAAATTTATCAAGCTGTGCTTATAAAAAAGCAAATGCCAAACGTGTTAGGTGTTATAGATAAGCGAGCAATTGAGCTTTATTTTGATTTTCTTTCTCCTAATGGCGAACTTGCAACCATGATACACAAAAATCAAAATTTGACAGAAGAAGAGTTGGTTGTTCTGATACTTGAAAATTCAAAAGACTACGGGCTTTCGGATTTAAACGTAAAAGAATTAATTTCTCGCGTTAAAATTTGGTGAAAAGAATTATAGTGCTAAATAATGCTTGCATTATTGAAAAATATATGCTAAAATGAAGATGCTCATAATCGGGTAGTAAGGCAAAAAATATTTTATTAATATAAATGAGGTCATTATGAAAAATTTAGATTTAACCAAGTATGGCATTACTGGCGTAACCGAAATCGTTCACAATCCTTCATATGAAGAGTTGTTCGTTGCGGAGACTGATCCATCTCTCACAGGATTTGAAAAAGGTCAAGAAACAGAGCTTGGCGCTGTAAACGTTATGACAGGTATTTATACCGGACGTTCACCTAAAGACAAGTTTATCGTTATGGATGAAAATTCAAAGGATACAGTTTGGTGGACAAGCGACGCGTTCAAGAACGACAACCACCCATGTAGCGAAGAAACTTGGAAGGTAGTTAAAGATCTTGCCGTTGGCGAGCTTTGCAATAAAAAATTATACGTAATGGACGTATTCTGTGGCGCAAACAAAGATAGCCGTATGGCAATCCGTTTCATAATGGAAGTTGCTTGGCAAGCTCACTTTGTAAAGAATATGTTTATCAACCCAACTCAAGAAGAACTTGAAAACTTCGAGCCAGACTTCGTATGCTACAACGCATCAAAGGCTAAAGTTGAAAACTTCAAAGAGTTAGGTCTTAACAGCGAAACTGCAGTTGTATTCAACATCACTTCTCGTGAACAAGTTATTCTTAACACTTGGTATGGTGGCGAAATGAAGAAGGGTATGTTCTCTATGATGAACTACTATCTCCCACTTGCAGGTATGGCTTCAA
This sequence comes from Christensenellaceae bacterium, assembly GCA_045133775.1. Classification (GTDB taxonomy): domain Bacteria; phylum Bacillota; class Clostridia; order Christensenellales; family Borkfalkiaceae; genus UBA10281. The sequence goes on along the minus strand of JBGUUU010000126.1, from coordinate 5,422 downwards.
TGCACTGTTCAGCAAATACTGATATGAACGGTCAAAACACAGCTCTCTTCTTCGGTCTTTCAGGAACTGGTAAAACAACTCTTTCTACAGATCCAAAGAGACTTCTTATCGGTGACGACGAGCACGGTTGGGATGACAACGGCGTATTCAACTTTGAAGGTGGATGCTACGCTAAGGTTATCAACCTTGATAAAGATTCTGAACCAGACATCTATAGAGCAATTAAGAGAAACGCTCTCCTTGAGAACGTAACTGTTGATGCTAACGGTGTGTGCGATTTCGCAGACGGTTCTACTACTGAAAACACTCGTGTATCATATCCTATCGATCACATTGAAAAAATCGTTCGTCCAGTATCTGCAGCTCCAGATGCTAAAGACGTAATTTTCCTTTCTGCTGACGCTTTCGGCGTTCTTCCTCCAGTATCTATTCTTACTCCAGAACAAGCTCAATATTATTTCCTTTCTGGTTTCACTTCTAAGCTTGCTGGTACTGAAAGAGGTATCACAGAGCCAACTCCTACGTTCTCTGCATGTTTCGGTCAAGCTTTCTTAGAGCTTCACCCAACTAAGTATGCTGAAGAACTTGTTAAGAAGATGGAAAAGGTTGGCGCAAAGGCTTACCTTGTAAACACTGGTTGGAACGGAACTGGTAAGAGAATTTCTATCAAAGATACACGTGGTATTATCGACGCTATCTTAGATGGCTCTATCTTAAAGGCAGAAACTAAAACTATTCCACACTTCAACTTGTCAGTACCTACTGAACTTCCAGGTGTAGATACTAACATCTTAGACCCAAGAAACACTTATGCAGATGCAAGTGTATGGGAAGAAAAGGCTAAAGATTTAGCTGGCAGATTCGTTAAGAACTTTGTAAAATACACAGGCAACGATGCTGGTAAGGCATTAGTTGAAGCTGGTCCTAAGGCTTAATTAAATAAAATCACAGCCCCTTGCGTCGCAAGGGGCTGTTTTTTCGTTTGTAAATAAGATTTGATCGTAAAACAAATAATTTTACGCCCTTTTTTACTGTAAAACGAAGGGTAGGGCATAGAGCCCCACCCTGTTATATTATTTGTTATTGTTCTCATTATTCAATTAGAATTCTAATTATTTTATCTCCGAGTCTACCCAAATAGTTATAAAATTCTCTTTCTTCTATTCGCATGAGTTTTGAACCTACTATGTGTTCGATATATTCAGAGTAATAATACCATTCAAAATATCCATAATTATCTGGTTGTTCAAAAACAAGATACGTATGAAAACCATTAGGTCCAAACATTGTGGCAGAAAACTCTATAACGCTAGCAGGTATAACTAAATTTTCTAAATTTCTACCACAATTAAAAGCCCACTCGCCAATCGCCAACAACTTGTTATTTAACTCAATAGAGCGTAGATAAGCACATTGGTTAAAAGCATATCCAGAAATAATCTCCGTGTCATCATGTAAAGTTATACTTGTAATGTTTGTAGAAGATGCCCTTATTAATATTTTATATGGATTGCTTTGTGTTCCTACGTAATATGCATTTTCATATTCTATACCTAATGATTTACATAGAGAAAAGCTATTAGCTCCTATAAAGTCAATATTGTCACTAAAAACAACGTTGCTTAACGATTGGCAATTAATAAATGCGTAATCGTCAATTTTATTTGAATTTATTACAACGTTTTCTAACGATAAACAGTAAGTAAATGCATGTTTATTAATAACGGGGGCGTTTATTGTCGCGCTTGTTAGCAATTCGCCGTTTATATACAAATCTCTAGCATAATATGTAGGGTTAACTCTTGTGTCGTAAGAAGAATCAAAAACTATCGATGCCCACTCGTCTACCGATCCTAAAAAGTCAACTATTTTTATTGAACTAAAACCGCCTTCAATGACTTTTATAGAGTTTGGTATTGTTAATTTGTTAATTTCTACTTGTAAAAATCCGTTACGTTTAATTTTGGTAACAGGTTTTCCTTTATACGATGCAGGTATTTCTATGTTAACGTTTGTTTCTGTTGATTTTGCGTTGTAGAAAACCGCATATGAGTTTCCATCTGGGTTTTCTTCAAATTGAAAACCGTAGTTTAACTCTTCGCCTTTATCGCTTATGATGAGCAAATCGTTTATTGAAACGTTAGTCAATTTTTTGTTCTTTCGTTCAAAAGTTAAAGTGTTTACACCATCAGTAATTCTATAGAGAAACTCTTCGCAAGAATGTTCCCAACAATTTTCCCAATACAAATTGTTAAAAACGTAACTTAACGTATAAGTTTTGCCATTATATTCTCCAAGTTCCCCTACGTATCTTCCGTTGAAACTATTTAAGCAATCTTTAACGCCGGTAATAAAACTCATCTTTTCATTATCGTTAACTACTTCTTCTTTTTTTGAAAGCTTGTCTAATATTTCGCGCAATTCTTCTTCGCTAATATACAAGAAGTGTACGCCGTTTTGGGTTGAAACAAATGCAGTAGTATTATATCCATATCGACTTGCGTCGTTCATATAATCAACTTCTATGGCATCGGATAAAGACATATAATCCTTTTCGTTTCTCATACTAAAGTCTTTAACATTGTCGTATATTTCGTTGTATAACTTTGCAAATTCCGTTTCTTTCGTGCCCGAATTTTCTGTTAAACCACCTATTGAGTTAAGGTTGCTGTCATTCTTTCTATAAGCAACAAAGTCCAGCTCGTCTATGTCGTTAGTTATATTGGATTTTAATATATGCATTCCACTATAAGGATAATTTTTAATTTTGTCGTATGTTAAAGAGCCATCATTAAAAACGTCTGGTAAACTATCGGTATTACTAATATCATACCAAATTTCAGATCTCCAGCCTTCCATGAAGTAAAACTCATTTTTTTCAAAGTCCATTACGCACGCCATGAAATCGCCGTTAAGTTCAGTCCAATACCAATTCATTCTAATTTTGGTTACTTCTTTTTTGTTTTTGTTGTATTCTATTTTGCAATTAGTTGTAATAACCGAATTTAATCTAGGGAAATTTTCTTCCATATAAGAATTTCTCCAGTCCCAATCGGCAATAAAACTTATGCCATCTTGTTCCTTTTCAACCTTTATCGCAAGAATAGGGTCTTCTATGTTAGGTTGTGAGAATATCTCGTTTATATCATTATTAATTGTTTTTGTAGCCACACCGTATACAGTTGTGCCTATTTTATACTTATGATTGTATTTATTATGCGCTTTTGTAGTGTTTTGTAAAATGTAATTCACTATGTTATAAGGGTAGTTTACAAATAACTGTCTAGCAACTAAAGTGGAATAGTTATCTTTTGTGATAGGATGATAAATTTCGTCATCTGGTATTTCTTCAACAGAATAAGTATAAGGCGCAAAGTTTACTTTTGTATTCGAATATGTAGAAACTTGTTGCTGGGTTGGATTTATTTCATTTGATTCGATTACACTAAACATATTTTCACTAATCGAGTCTAACTTATCAACTGCTTTTTGAATAATAATAGAGGCATCGTCATCACTTTCCAATTGGCTTGACGGAGCGTTACAAGCAACAAATACACAACAACTCATCATTATTGAAAAAATGACTACTAATACCTTTTGTAACAATTTCATAAAAACCTCGATAAATAAATTTAATTAAAGATATTTTAGCATAAGGAGAAAAATAAAGCAAGGAAAAACCTAAAATCTGCGCTCTTTTGCATTTGTTTTAGGCGTTAATTGACACTCTGAGATGTTGCCGTTTTTCTAAAGAAAGCTCTTTGCAAGAATAACGCTTACTAGGCATACGGTAATGCACCGAAACTCTTAAAATGGCGCGTTTAGTTGCTAAAAGCTCACGTGGATTTTAGAAACATTACCTTCTATAGTTGCATAGAAAACAGTAACAGCTTGTATTATGTGTCTTTAAGAAAACATTTAGTAAAATGCAATAAAAATCGGCGTGCTTTTAAAAGCCGCCGATTTTGTATTAAAACTCAATTGCTTGTGTTCCATTCATTGCAACGTAGTGCTCCGTTACGCCAAGTTCATCCATCCATTCACGCGTTTTAAGAGTGTTCCATGGTCCTGAGTTGTAACCTTTGCCGTCTTCGTTGTTATCCCACAACCATCCAGGCGTAGGCCATAAGCATTTTTGTGGTTGAATATAAGTATAGAAATCTTTAGTAACACCGTTTTGACCGTGGTGAGACATCTGCGTGTATTCTGTTTGTAAGTCTGCTAAAGAGCAGGTTTCCATAACTTCAGCGCCACCATCAGTTCCAAGGTCGCCTAAAATTAAGAAACTACTCCTTTCGTTTTCAATTCTATATACGGCAGAACTTTCATTAAGGAAATTGTTGTTTACAAGATTTGGATTGTATACACGTAAAACTTTAACCTTTACGTCGTCAAAAGTAAAAATATCGTTCTTTTGTATAACGTGTGTTTTACCAGCATAATCTTGTTCAAATATTGGCGCAACTTTTTTCCACATGTCCGGCTCGTCAGGTGATCTTTGGTGTTCAATAACTTCTTCAACAGAAGGGAAGTTGTAGTAAATATTGCGAACGTCTATTTTAGCGAATTGAGAAGCGTAATAAAATGCGCCGATATGGTCTTGGTGTGGGTGAGTGAAGAACCAAGCATCTACTTTGCTATCTGCCTTTTCTTTCAATAAATTTACGAGTTGAGAGCCGTCGTTAGGCGTTCCGCCGTCAACGACGATAGTATAATTTTTGGTTTGTATTACACAGCCAAGCATTTGAGAGTCTGCTGCCGTTCCCATTAAATAAAACATTGCCATAGACGTTGTATCCCTTGTTTGTAATTCTGCTGTTTCTGTGCTAGTTAGCGCATATTTGTCGAGAGCTTTATACGTATAAGTAGTTGATTGGTCTAAAGTTACTTTTACACTAACCGTATATCCTAATCCAAAACCTTCGTTTTCGCTAGTAGCGCTATATTCTTCATAACCGTCACCAAGCTCGTTTCCTTTTTGAATTTGTAAAACAGGGCGAAGTGGCTTTTCTTGAGTTTTCCAAGTAAAGATATATTCATCCTTTTGGAAATTGTGTAATTCGCAAGATAAGTTTGTTGGAATATAAAGAGCTTTTTCAGCATCACTAAGTTCTTTTAATTTTTCGCCGTAATTAAAGGTAGCTTCACCAGCTTTACCACATCCGCTACAAGACATATAATACACTGCGCTTTGCTCAAAAGTAGCTTCTTCTTTTAAATATTGGGCATCAGGGATTTTGTTGGTAAAATTACACTTGCCGTCAGATTCGGTTGTAAAGGTGTTAGTTGATTCTTTTCCGCAAGTTACACAAGAATAGTAGTATTTATCACCTTCAACACAGTTTCCTTCTGCAAGGAAGTATTTTTCAGAAGTGTCTTTAGCTAAATAACTATGCGCAACTTTCATGCTACCTTCAAA
>JBGUUU010000125.1:0-13687 GCA_045133775.1 Christensenellaceae bacterium | reverse complement strand
CGCCTGTCTGTCTGTCTGTCTGTCTGTCTGTCTGTCTGTCTGTCTGTCTGTCTGTCTGTCTGTCTAAACGATTATACTCAAACATTTCAAGCAGTCAACTCCTTTCCACACTTTTTGATAATTTATTATAGCATATTTCTCTTATTTTCGCAAGATATTTTAACATTTACGCCGAAAATAATGCTAAAAACCCAAATTTTTCTAATAAAAAAGCCCGATTTAAAATCGGGCTAATTTGTTTTATTACTTAGCGTCTTTTGTTAAAAATGCTTGTTGGTTATCTAAAAGGAAATTAGGAATACCGTATTTTGCAGTTTCTGCATAAGCTAAAAGTTCGTTAGACGTAAACTCTCTAAGTAAGGTTTGAGTATCGTTCTTTCTTTTGCCTACTTTGTATTCAACGGCAACGTAAGCCTTTTTGATTGTTGTAGCAAGAATTTGATTGTTAGAGCCAATAAATACTATTTCTCTAAGCACAACGTTGCTTGGAACAGTCATTAAAACGCTGTCGTAATTAAAATCCCAACTCTTTGTGTTGAGCTTTATCCAACCCTTAGTTTGCTTGTTTGCAGCTTTTACTTGAGCAGCTGTTACAACGATATCGCCACCTTCTAAAACGTAACCGTCTTTATAAAGGTCTGTATCTACTTCATCATTTTGTAAGCTCTTATATTTGCAGAAGTTAAACTTTACGTTTTCGCCCTTAATTTCTCTAATGTTAATCCAAACGTCTTTAACTCTACCACCGGCTCTATTTACAGTAAACCCAACTAATTGAGTTTGAACGTAACCAGCTGTAACGTATTCTTTTACTTCCCACTCTTTGCCAACCGCACGCTTATCTTTACAGCCTGTTAAAGTGAACGCAGACATAATCATAATCATGCATACTACAAAACTTAAAATCTTTTTCATCTCTTTTTACCACCGTTGTTTTTTTGTAATTTTTCAAGCTCTTTCATAAAGGTTGATATATCCTTGAAAGAACGGTAAACCGAAGCAAAGCGAACGTATGCTACTTCGTCTATTTCCTTTAACCCTTCCATTACCATTTCGCCAAGTTTTTTAGACGAAACTTCTTGCTCTAAAGAGTTATAGATTTTCTTTTGAATATTTTCGACAAGCTCGTCGATTTTATACATTGGCACAGGGCGCTTTTCACACGATTTTATTATTCCGTTTTTGAGTTTGTTGGCATCAAACGCCTGTCTGTTACCATTGGTTTTTATTACGAGTATTGGCGTAGTTTCAATAGTCTCGTAGGTTGTAAATCTTTTGTTACAGTTATTGCATTCTCTTCTTCTGCGAATTGCAGTTCCGTCGTCTGATGGACGAGAGTCGATAACCTTACTGTCCGTATGCCCACAATACATGCACTTCATACCACACCTCCATACTATTTTATTTTACCATATTTTTTATTTTTTGCAACTTTATTTAAAGATTTTTTGCCCGCTACTCCACTTTTTTTATTTGCAAGCGTTGGCTTTTTACTCTCTACTACTTTTCCACAAGATTTATAAGCTTCTTTTACAAGCTCTGCGTTTTGTGGCAATCTATACTGAAGTAGCGCCCTTTGGGTTGCCTTTTCTTTAGGCGACTTTGGCACGTAAACTTCTTGCAACGTATCTGGGTCAATGCCCGTGTAATACATACAAGTTGCCCTTGTTGACGGTGTAGGATAGAAATCCTGCACTTGCTCTGGCATATAGTGAATACTCTTTAAATATTCGGTGAGTTTTACAGCGTCTTCTACCCTACTTTCTGGGTGAGAAGAAATTAAATACGGAACGATAAACTGCTTTTTACCAATAGATGCGTTTATTGCTTTGTATTTATCTGCGAACGTTTTGTAAACAGAAAACGACGGCTTGTTCATAGCCTTTAAAACTCTGTCGCTCATATGCTCTGGCGCAACCTTTAATTGTCCGCTTATATGGTGCTGGCAAAGAGTTTCTAAAACGTTGCTTTCTTTATCGTAAACTATGTAGTCGTATCTTATACCACTACGAATAAATACCTTTTTAACACCAGGCACACTTCTTGCCTTTTTCAAAAGCTCCAAAAAGCCGGTGTGGTCTACCTTTAAATTTTTACAAGGCGTGTAGCCTATGCAATACTTGTCTTTACATACGCCGTGCGTCTTTTGTTTTTCGCACGCAGGCTCTCTAAAGTTTGCAGACGGACCTGACAAATCGTTTATGTAGCCTTTAAAGTCTTTATCCTTTGTTAAAAGCTCAATTTCTTCAATAATCGACTTATCGCTACGTTTTTGTATTCTTCTACCTTGATGATAGTTTATTGAGCAAAACGAACAACTGCCGTAACAACCCCTATGGCTTGTAACCGAAAATTTAACTTCTTCGATAGATTTTATGCCACCTTCTTTATCGTAGATAGGGTGCCAAGTTCTCTCGTAAGGAAGAGAATAAACTTCATCCATTTCTTCAACGGTTAGTGGGTATGCAGGCTTATTTTGTAAAACGTATTTGCCGTTTGCCTGCTTTTGTATAAGCACGTCGGCATTTAAAGCATCGGTGTTTCTCTCTTGTTGACGGAATGCTTTAGCGTATTTCATTTTGTCGCTTTTAACTTCTTCAAAAGACGGAATTATGATTGCGCCCTTTTGTCTAAACGACTCAACTTCGTCGCCACTAATTACAACGCTAGTTCCCCTAACGTCTTTTATTTTACGTAATGGAATATGTCTAGAAAGCCTATCTAAAATATCCCACATAGGTTTTTCGCCCATACCGTAGATAAGCATATCTGCGCCACTTTCTGTAAGAACAGACTGCATAACGGTATCTGCCCAATAATCGTAATGCGCAAATCTGCGAAGACTTGCTTCTACGCCACCTATTATAACGGGCACTTCAGGGAAAAGCCTTTTGAGCGTTTTAGTATAAACGGTAACCTGTCTATCAGGGCGTTTACCCTGCTTTGAAATTGGACTGTATACGTCGCCCTTTCTCTTGTTTTTTGCAACGGTATAGTTGTTTACCATTGAATCGACAACTCCACCACTAACGAGATAGGCGATATTTGGAGTTGGCAAAGCTCGATAATCGTCGTCAGTTATCGGTTGGGGTATTATTCCAATTTTAAAACCTCTACTCTCTACCACCCTTGCAATTACAGCGTGTCCGTAGGTTGGATGGTCAACGTAGGCATCAGAGGCAATAAGCACGAAGTCAAGATATCCTTCGGTTTCTTCCCAGCTTATTGGCAAAAACATTGTTTAATTCCTCCAAATTATGAGCATACTCCTTATATGCTAATTCTCATTAAAATTTTAGTAATCGTATATTACCTAGCGATTAACGTATATTCTTTTTTGCTACTTAAAGCCCAAAAGAAAAATGAAGATGATGGCAACTGTAGCAAGATTAGGGACGGGCATTTGTTTGTAACTGCCATTTTGGGCGGAGCACTCGGCATCTACGTTTCTATGCTTATATTGCGCTTTAGAACGAAGAGCCTTTTTCTTATGGTTTTTATGCCCGTTATTATCGTAATCAATTTGTTTTTTATAATAGTCGGTTTTGTAAACGACTTTTGGGTGCTAAACGGTATTTTCCTTAGAACAACGACTGGGTTTTTGCCGTTTATCGACCTATAAGCCGATTTTAAGCTAAATCTACCCTTGCTTTAGCATTTAAATCAATGTCTGCAAAATTGCCTTTTTTATACTGAATATACCCTTCTGCGCCAATCATTGCGGCGTTGTCTGTGCAAAGCCACTTTGGCGGAAGAATAAGCGTTTTTCCCTTGCTGTTACACTCTAATAAAAGCTTATCTCTTAAATAGCCGTTGGCAGTAACACCGCCGCCGGCAGTGATAACGTTTACGCCAAGCTCGTCGCTAGCTTCGATTGCTTTTTGCACGAGAATATCGACAGCGGCGCATTGGAACGAGCAAGCAAGGTCTGCTTTAGAAAACGCTTCGCCCTTTTGCTCTTTGCCGTGCTTGTAGTTAATTACTGCCGTTTTAAGCCCACTATAAGAAAAGTTATAACCACCTTCGCCCTTGAGCATTTTAGGAAGTTTTACGTTGTTTTCGCCTTCTCTTGCAAGCTTTTCAACGTTAGGGCCACCTGGGTATGAAAGACCTAAAACCCTTGCAACCTTATCAAAAGCTTCGCCTACGGCATCATCTAGCGTAGAGCCTAATATTTGATAGTCTGTATAGCTTTTTACGTGTATAATTGCAGTATGTCCACCACTTGCCAAAAGGCTAATAAACGGTGGCTTAAGCTCTTTGTTTTCAAGATATGATGCAGATAAATGTCCCCTTATGTGGCTTACTGGAACAAGTGGAATACCGAGCGAGTAGGCAAGGGTTTTAGCGTAGCTAACACCAACTAAAAGCGCACCTAAAAGCCCTGCGCCGTAGGTTACTGCTATTGCATCTAAATCGTTTAAGGTTATTCCTGCACTCTCTATCGCTTTTTCGACAACGAGCGATATTGCAACGGTGTGAGCCCTTGATGCAATCTCTGGCACAACGCCACCAAACTTAATATGCTCTGCAGAAGACGACATAATTTCGGAAGATAGAATTTCTCTACCACCTTTAATTACCGCCGCCGCAGTTTCATCGCAAGAAGACTCGATAGCAAGTATTATCGCATCTTCTTTTATTTTGTAATCTTTTAATTTATCGGCGTACATATTAGCTCTTTTTAAGGTAATCTATAATAAATTGGTCGATTTCACCGTCCATAACGGCATCAACGTTACCCGTTTCGCTACCAGTTCTATGGTCTTTAACCATAGTGTAAGGGCAGAAAACGTAACTTCTTATTTGGCTACCCCACTCAATTTTCTTAATTTCACCCTTGATTTCGCTTGCTTCTGCCATTCTCTCTTCTTCTCTCTTTTCTAAGAGCTTAGACCTAAGCATACGCATAGCTTGTTCACGGTTTTGGATTTGGCTACGCTCGTTTTGACAAGCAACGATAATACCCGTAGGAATATGTGTAATTCTTATAGCCGATTCTGTTTTATTTACGTGTTGACCACCTGCACCACTAGAACGATAAGTATCAACCTTTAAGTCTTCTGGGCGAATTTCGATATCGTCGTCGTCTTGAATATCAGGCATTACGTCAACTGATGAAAACGACGTTTGTCTACGCGCGTTGGCATCGAAAGGAGAAATTCTAACTAATCTATGAATACCCTTTTCTGCCTTTAAATAGCCGTAAACGTTTTCTCCTTCAAGCTTAAAACAAACGGATTTTAAGCCTGCGCCGTCGCCGTCTAATCTGTCGAACTCGGTAAGCTTAAAATCGTGCTTTTCAGCGTAGCAAATATACATTCTGTAAAGCATTTCCGTCCAGTCGCAAGCTTCCGTTCCACCTGCGCCTGCGTGAAGGGTTAAAATAGCGTCGCAAGAATCGTATTTGCCACGTAAAAGGGTGCGAAGTCTAATTTCTTCTATTTCTTTCTCGGCAACAGTTAAATCACGGTCAACTTCTTCAATTATACTCTCGTCGCCTTCTTCTTGAGCGAGTTGAATCATAATTTCAGCATCGTTTACCGCAGACATTGCCTTGTCGAAAACGTTGAGCTTGTTCCTTACCGATTGAGCTTCTCTACTTATTTGCGCAGACTTTTGAATGTCTGACCAAATCTCCGGTTTTTCAAGCTCTGCTTCTAAATCTTTTAATTTAATTCTGAGATTGTCGACGTCAAAGAGAGTATCCTGCCTCTGCTAAAGTCTTGTGAAGTCCTCTGATTTTTTCTTCATAAATGTCGTATCTTACCATAATGAAATCTCCTTAAATTAAAATTTGCATAAATTTTACGCTTTTTTGATTTTGGCAATTTTCCTTTTATAATTTTGTGCGTAAAGTTTGTTTTTAAGGGCTAGATATAACCCTTTAAGTATTTTAAGCGTAGCCGTAGTTGGCTACGCTTTTTGTTTTAGATTGTATATGCTTTTAAAAAAAAAGTTAGATGCGAGCAAAAGAAGGCTTGCTTTAAAGGATAAGACACAATAGACCTTTGTGGTCATTGGGGTTTAGACTTTAAAGCAGTAACGCACTTTTGCGAAGTATATAAGCCTTTAAATTTTAAAAAGGTTTAGATGCAAGGTAGGCAAGGCTCGTAAATTGATATTGGATGGGATAGACCTTTGTGGTCATCCCAGTCAAGAGCAATTTACAGAAACGACGCATACCGAAGTATATAATCTTTTTACAAAAGATTGAAACACTGCGAAATTCTAAACCCTTGCAAGCAAGTTTCCTATTTCTTGTGTTATAAGCCTTTTTAACGGCCGCAGCAGTTCTTAAACTTTTTACCAGAACCACATGGACAAGGATCGTTTCTACCTATGCTAGAAGTTTTTACGATTGGGCCACGAGATTCGCTACCTAAGCTACCACCTGACGCAACAAGGTCTGCAGGCTTTTCTTCTTCTCTTTCTCTTCTTCTTATTTCAGATTTTAAGAGAAGGAGCGTTACTTCCTCTTGAATGCTTGCAGTCATTTCTTCAAACATATCAAGACCTTCTTTCTTGTATGCAATAACAGGGTCTTCTTGAGCATAACCACGAAGAGAAATACCCCTTTTAAGCCTATCCATAGCGTCGATATGGTCAATCCACTTCTTATCTACTACTTGAAGGAAAATAAATCTTTCGAAATCGTGGAAATCAATATGCTCGCTTTGTGGTCTTCCTTCGTTATCTTCTTCAATAGCAGAAATCTTTGCTTCGTAGCATTCGATAACCTTTTCTACAGTCTTTTCTACGATATAATCGTAATCCCACTTTTCAAGAATTTCATCTGTAATAAAACCTGTTTCTTGTGGAAGAGCTTTTGCTTCGAGAGCTCTGTTGAGCTTGTCTTTATCCCAAGAAGAAGGTTCTTGACCTTTGTTTACGTTTTCACTAATGATATTCTCAACGAAATCTGGTATAAGGTTAAGAACGTCTTGGTGAACGTTTTCACCCCTTAAAACCTTCATTCTTTCTTCATACATAATTTGACGTTGAGTGTTCATAACGTCATCGTATTGAATAATATGCTTTCTTATACCAAAGTTTTTACCTTCGATTGTTCTTTGAGCGTTCTCGATTGACTTAGAAAGAAGCTTTGATTGAAGAGCAGTTTCGTCATCCATCTTGAACAAACGGTAAATGCTTTGTAATCTTTCACCACCAAATCTCCTTGCTAAATCATCTTCCAAAGAAATGAAGAAAAGTGACGAGCCTGGGTCACCTTGACGGCCACTACGACCTCTGAGCTGGTTATCAATACGTCTTGACTCGTGTCTTTCTGTACCAATGATGTGAAGACCACCGAGCGCTAAAACTTCTTCTTTTTCTTTATCGGTAATCTTTGCGTGCTCTGCATAATATTCTTGATATTTTGCTCTTACTTCTTTAACTTCATCTGAAACGTCTTGAACGAAAGAAGTTGCAATATTGATAAGGTCTTCGCTTACGCCTTCGTTACGAAGGTCTTGCTTTGCAAGATATTCTGGGTTACCACCGAGCAAGATATCCGTACCACGACCAGCCATGTTAGTAGCAATCGTAACTGCGCCTTTTTTACCTGCTTGAGCAATAATTTCTGCTTCGCGCTTGTGGTTTTTAGCGTTTAAGATGTTGTGCTTAATTTTGTTCTTGATAAGCCATCTTGAAATTTCTTCTGACTTTTCTACGGTTACAGTACCAACGAGAATTGGTTGACCTTGAGCGTGTCTTTCAGTAATTTCTTTAATGATAGCCTTAAGCTTGCCTGATTCTGTTGAGAAAATTACGTCAGGTAAATCTATTCTTTGAACAGGTCTATTAGTAGGTATTTCTAATACGTCTAAGCCGTAAATTGTTCTAAATTCTTCTTCTTCGGTCTTAGCAGTACCTGTCATACCAGAGAGTTTTGTATAAAGACGGAAATAGTTTTGGAAAGTTATGGTTGCATGAGTCTTGTTCTCGTTTCTAACCGTAACGTTTTCTTTTGCTTCAATTGCTTGGTGAAGACCTTCTGAATATCTTCTACCAATCATAAGACGACCTGTAAATTCGTCAACGATAACGATTTCGCCGTCGCTTACGAGATAGTCGGTATCTCTCTTGAAGATAAAATGAGCTTTTAAAGCCTGTTGAATGTGGTGGTTAAGCTCTGCATGCTCGATATCTGCTAAGTTTTCAATACCAAAGAATTTCTCTGCCTTTTTTGCACCTTCTTCAGTTATTTGAACAACCTTATCTTTAATGTCAAGCTCATAGTCAACGTCAGCTTTCAAAGTCTTAACAAATCTGTTACAGTCAACGTAAAGCGTTGAAGACTTTTCGCCCCTACCGGAAATGATAAGCGGAGTTCTTGCTTCGTCGATTAAAATAGAGTCAACTTCATCGACAATGGCAAAATTAAGACCCCTTTGAACCATATCTGCCTTTCTCTTTTTAAGGTTATCACGAAGATAGTCAAAGCCAAACTCGTTGTTTGTTCCGTAAGTGATATCGCAATTATATGCTTCACGCTTTTGGTCGTCTGTAAGCTCGTGAACGTTTACACCAACCGTAAGCCCTAAAAACCTATAAACTTTACCCATCCATTCTGCGTCACGCTTTGCAAGATAGTCGTTTACCGTAACAAGGTGAACGCCTTTGCCTGTAAGCGCGTTAAGGTATGCAGGAAGGGTTGACATAAGTGTTTTACCTTCACCTGTTTTAAGCTCGGCAACTCTACCTTGGTGAACACAAATACCACCCATAAGCTGAACGAGATAATGGCGCATGTTCAATACTCTGAAAGATGCTTCTCTAACCAAGGCAAACGCATCGTTTAAGATGTCTTCAAGAGTTTCGCCGTTTTCAAGCCTTCCCTTTAAAACAGTCGTCTGCTCTTTAAGCTCGGCATCAGTCATTTTTTCATACTTAGGAGAAAGCTCTAAAATATCTTCTGCTTGCGCTCTGATACGCTTTAAGCTTCTTCTTGAATCCATGCTGAGAATGTACTTAATAAGTCCCATATAAACTACTCCGTTTTGTTTTTTGCAAATTTTAGTCTTTATTTTGTATTATGAAGTAGCGCTTTTTACGCTAACTGCAAGCGCGCAAACCACTTCATATTAGTATTACTAATATATTTTACTATATTTATTTCTTTTTTTCAATTTATTTAACACCGTTTTTGTGATAATTTTGAAAAATATAGCCCCTTTTTACCCGTTTTTGTTACTTTACTCGCCGTTTTGTTTTTCTAAATTCTCTTTTGAGAAATTTTCTCTGCTCCATTTTTTAGAAGTTACCGATGCAACCGTTAGAGCAACAACTTCGCTAGCGCCTGCATCTTTAAGCTTTTCGGCTATGACTTCTAAAGTAGCGCCCGTTGTCATAACGTCGTCTATTATCATAACTCGCTTATCTTTAATAAGCGCCCTATTTCTCAAAGATATGCTTCCCTTTACGTTTTTAAGCCTTTCTCTTCGCTCTAACCCTACTTGGCTATCCGTATCTTTTGTCTTTACTAAAACGTCGCTCTCTATTGGCACTTCGATAAGCTTTGAAAGGGCTTTTGCTAACTCTTCACTCTGGTTATAACCCCTTTCTCTCTTGCGCCTATCCGTCATAGGCACGAACACTATACAATCGGCATAGCCAACCGACTTAAAATAAAGGGTTTGCATTTCCTTTGCAAAGCACTCTGCCAAATATTTTTCGCCACCGTATTTTAAGCGTTGCACCAAAAGGTTTACAGGCTCTTCATACTCGTAAACGCTCCTTGCTAAATCGACGTAGGTTTGCTTGTCTTTACAGTAGTCACAGTATTCAACTGCATAGGGGGTTGCCCTACCGCAATGCCCGCATATAGATTTGTTGTTATACGGCATAATCGCCTTGCATCCGTCGCAAATCCAATTGGAAGAAAAGCTCTCTCTTCTGCAAACAGAGCAAGTTAAATCTTTGGGATAAAATATTTCCTTTAGTAATTCTTTAAGTTGCATAAAATCACCATTTGCGCCAATCAATAAAACGCTTTAAATTTGCAAAAACGGCGAATCACTAGCTTGTGATTCGCCGTAAAAGCCTAATAATCGACTTATAGCCTATTCTTCAGGGTATCCGTCTGGATTTTTCATCTGCCAGTTAAGAGCATCGCGACACATATCGTCTAACGTCTTAGTCGCCTTAAAGCCTATAAGCTTTTCAGCTAAAGCTGGGTCTGCATAGCAAGTTGCAATATCACCAGGTCTACGTGGAGCTAAGGTGTAAGGAATATCTCTTCCAAGCGCTTTTGAAAAAGCCTTTATCATTTCTAATACGCTATAACCTGTTCCCGTGCCAAGATTTACGATAAATAAGCCTGAATTTGTAAGCAACTTATTAACTGCAAGAACGTGACCTTTAGCAAGGTCTACAACGTGGATAAAATCTCTAACGCCAGTTCCGTCTGGGGTGTCGTAGTCAGAGCCAAAAACGTTAACTCTTTCAAGCTTGCCTGCAGCAACTTTAGTGATATATGGACAAAGGTTGTTTGGAATTCCGTTAGGGTCTTCGCCAATAAGCCCGCTTGGATGTGCGCCAACTGGGTTGAAATAACGAAGAATTGCAATGTTGAATTCTTTATCTGCCTTTGCTATATCTTTTAAAATATACTCAATAAAAAGCTTTGTGCTACCGTATGGATTTGTAGTAGAGAGTGGAAAATCTTCTGTAATAGGAACGGTTTTAGGACTGCCGTATACCGTTGCAGAAGAAGAGAATACAAGATTTTTAACGCTATACTCTCTCATCACGTCTAAAAGAGCAAGCATGCCATAAATATTATTTTCATAATACTCAAGTGGCTTTGAAACAGATTCGCCAACTGCCTTGTAGCCTGCAAAATTAATAACGGCATCAAACTTGTGCGCGCTAAAGATTTTTCTCATTGCATCTTTATCGCAAACGTCTGCTTTATAGAAAGTTATTTTTCTACCGACAATGCTTTCAACTCTTCTTATAGCTTCTGTCTTACTGTTTGAAAGATTGTCAACAACAACCACGTCATAGCCAGCTTCAATAAGTTCAATAGAAGTATGGCTACCAATATAACCTGCACCACCTGTAACGAGTATAGTCTTCATTTTAGTTCTCCTTTTAACAAATTATCAACTTATAGCTAGGTTTATAGTAAACCTTATTGTTTATTCATAGTTTCGGCAAGATACGTATCGTAGTCTACAGGACGATCGTAAACCTTTCCGCCATCAAGCTCAATGATACGGTTACATACTGTATTCATAAGCTCACGGTCGTGACTTGTCATAAGCAAACAACCCTTGAAGTTTACCAAACCATCGTTAAGCGCTGTGATAGACTCAAGGTCTAAGTGGTTAGTTGGCTCGTCTAAAACCATAAAATTGCCTGCTTCTAACATCATCTTAGCAAGCATACATCTAACCTTTTCGCCACCTGAAATTACCGATGCCTTTTTAAGAGCTTCTTCGCCTGAGAAAAGCATTCTTCCAAGCCAACCCCTTACGAATTCTTCGTAATGGTCGTATGAAAATCTTGAAAGCCAATCAACGAGCGAAAGATCGCAACCAACGAAAAACTCATCGTTGTTTTGTGGGAGATAGGTAGACGTTATCGTCTTACCCCACTTGTAATAACCGCTGTCTGCAGTTTCTTTGCCTGCTAAAATATCGTAAAGCATAGTAATTGCCTTACTGTTTTTACCTACGATACCAATTTTCTCTTCTCTACCAACGGTAAACGAAAGATTTTCAAAATAGCCTTCTTTAGAAAGGTTTTCTACAAATAAAATATCGTTACCGATTTCTCTATCGTATTTAAAATTGATATAAGGGTATTTTCTTGAAGAAATCTTAATGTCGTTGATTGTAAGGTTTTCAAGTTCTTTCTTTCTTGCCGTTGCTTGCTTAGACTTAGATGCGTTAGCCGAGAAACGAGCAATGAATTCTTTTAACTCTTTTGCTCTTTGCTCTGCTTTTTTATTCTGTTCTTTTTGTTGACGTGCAAGAAGTTGGCTAGTTCTATACCAGAAATCGTAGTTACCAAAGTAAAGGTTGATTCTACCAAAGTCTACGTCACAAATATAAGTACAAACCTTATTTAAGAAATATCTGTTATGAGATACTATAATTATAGTATTCTCATAGTCCATCAAAAAGTCCTCAAGCCACTCGGTTGTTTTTATGTCAAGGTTGTTCGTAGGCTCGTCCAAAAGCAATACGTCTGGATTGCCGAAAAGTGCTTGAGCAAGCAAAATTTTAACCTTTTCTTTACCGTCAAGCTCGCCCATTGTCATATAATAATGGTCTGCAGGAATATCAAGCGCTTGCAAAAGCTTTTCTGCATCGCTTTCTGCATCCCAACCGCCAAGCTCTGCAAATTCGCTTTCAAGTTCGGCAGCTTTGATACCGTCTTCATCTGAAAAATCTTCTTTAGCGTATAAAGCGTCTTTTTCATCCATTATATCAACGAGATGTTTATGACCGAGCATAACCGTTCTAAGAACTGTCTCTTCATCAAATGCGTTTTGGTCTTGACGAAGAACTGACATACGCTCGTTTTTATCTAAAATAACGTCGCCCTTTTGTGGCTCGATTTCACCAGATAAAATCTTTAAAAATGTAGACTTACCTGCACCGTTAGCGCCGATTATACCATAGCAATTGCCTTTGGTAAACTTGATATTTACGTCTTCAAAAAGTTTTCTGCTACCAAATTGCAGACTAACACCATTTACTTGTAACATTATACCTCTATTTAAACTAGTAATTTATTTTGTTTTATATTTAATGCAACGTGACGGCAACGTGACGTTGGGAGCGCGGCGCTCCACCCGTATTCGTCTAACTTTTTCAAAGTGATTTTTTAAAGATAAACCTTTATTTAAAGGGTTAGATACGAGCAAAAGAAGGCTCGCTTTAAAGGATAAGACACGATAGACCTTTGTGGTCAGCAACGTGACGTTGCATCCGTATTACCCTTTACCTTTGAAAAGTGATTTTTAAAGGGTTAGAAACAAGTTAGGCTAGGCTCGCAAATTGATATTGGATGGGATAGACCTTGTTGGTCATTCCAGTCAAGAGCAATTTGCAGAAACGACGCATAACGCAGTTTATAAGCCTTTAAAACATAAAGATAGCGACGGCAAAACCTACCGTCGCCGTGCCTTTCATTAAAAATGTAAAGCAAAATTATTGAGAAGCCTTCTCATCAATTCTATCTCTCGCAAATACGAGAACGTTATAAGGCATTTCAATACCTCTAAATCTTTTCTTTGTAGTTGCTACCGTTACAGGCATGGTTGAAACGAGATACCAACCACCAACTGATTCTTGAGCGATTACGTTAGCGTAAACAAGCATTTCTTGTTGAACTTCATCACTGTTCTTTGCAACTATTCTACCTTGACAAGGGACTACTTTATATTCCTTCATAGTTATACCTCACAGATTTAGGATATACTTCCTTTTATAACATTATAGCATATAATTAAAAGTTTGCAAATAAAAAACGGCAATTTTTTGTTATATTTTTAATAAAATATAAGGCTCGGCTATTTTGGGCGTGTTTTTGCCCTGTTTTTTGCCGATATATTTTATCGCAAATTATCAGTATAGCAAAATTTTTGAAATATATCCCCTTGCCAATTGACTTATTATCTAAAAAGTAGTAGAATATTATAGCAAGTTGATTTCTCAATAGCAATTTT
>JBGUUU010000124.1:0-23058 GCA_045133775.1 Christensenellaceae bacterium | reverse complement strand
TCCCCTTCGTTTTCTTTAGAAAGTTTTGCATTTAAATAATCGCCATTCGTTATATTTAATATCATTTTTATCCTTTATATAAATACGACTGTTGCTGAAGGGCAACAGCCGTAATTTTATTATCTTCATATAAAATCAGTAGCGCACTTTTGCGACGTAGATACGCCGTTAAAGGTTTAGATGCGAGCTAGCCAAGGCTCGTGAGCTTGAAAAGAGTTGGTTGACCTTGTTGGTCACCAAGGTTTTGAAAGCGATACAGTTAACGCAGGCTAGCGAAGTAGATAAGCCTTTAAATTATCTTTCTTCTCTGAAATAATTCTGTCCTAGCGACTCAGGTGGTTGAACACCCTTACCCCCTATTACGCTTGTAACAATTAATACTAAAATAGTTATAGCGTAAGGAAGAAGACTTACTATTCTCTTATAAACAAAGGCAATTGCTAAAGCGTCTGCCAAAATGAAAAGACAAGAGAAAATAAGCGAACCTAAAATCGCGATTGAAGGCTTCCACATAGAGAAGATTACAAGCGCAACTGAAAGCCAACCTAAAGCTTCGATTGTTGAAGCATTTTCCCAGCTACCACCGATATAATCCATTATATAGAACATACCGCCAAGCGCTGCAATACCACCACCTATTATAACTGCAAGGTATTTATAAAGTGAAACGTTTATACCTGCAGCATCTGCAGTTGCAGGGTTTTCACCAATTGAACGAAGGTGTAAACCTGCTCTTGTCTTTGTTAAAAACAATGCAGTTAAAATTGCTATTGCTATGGCAAAATAAACAAAAACACCGTGAGATAAAAAGATTTCGCCAAACCAACCCATTTTATCTGACAAAGCTAAATTTTTCTTAATAATCTTACTTGCAGAGTCAAAATAATCATTCATAGGGGTTTTAGAAGGTTTTACAATATTATCAATAAAAAATTGAGTAAAACCACTACCAAAAGTAGTTACTGCAAGACCGGTAATGTTTTGATTACAATGTAAGCTAATTGTTAAAAACGCATAAATTGCCGCTGTTGCAGCACCAAAAGCAATAGCAAAAAGAGCAGCAAAAAGCACTAAAAGCAACCATGACGGATTAGCATGAGCAAACGACATATATAAACTTACGCCATAGCATCCACCTGCAGTTCCCATACACATTATACCCGGAATACCAAGGTTAAGGTGCCCTGCTTTTTCTGTGATAATTTCACCAATACAACCAAAAAGGAAAACTGTTGAAAGAGATATTGTTCCAATAAGTAATGACGTCGTCATAACGTTATACCTCCTTAGAAGCAGTTTCGGCATCATTGGACACCTTATCAACTTCTTTTGTTGCTTCGTTTACAGCTTTTTTCTTGCGGAAAACTATCTTATAACTAATAAAGAATTCGCAACCTATAATAACAAAATAAATTACGCCTAATACAACGTTAACAATAGCGCTGTTTGTATAACCGAAATCCCTTTTTACTTGTCCCATACCTGTAGACACAAAGCTTATAAGTCCACAAGTTACAACCATTAAAAACGGATTAAATTTAGCAAGCCAAACAGTCATTATTGCCGTGAAACCCATATTGTTTGCCATATTTTCGCTAACAGTATGATTTATTGAGCCTGATAAAAGCATACCAATTAAACCACAGATTGCACCAGATATAATAAGCGTTCTAATAATAACCTTTTTTACGTTAGTGCCAACGTATTTAGCAGTATTTTCACTTTCACCAACTAAAGCTGTTTCAAAACCGATTTTACTCTTTCTAAGATACAATGTAACCAGAATAGCAACTGCAACTACAACGATTATAGTAAGCATATGATCATTGTAAATCTCAGGTAAAGCATAACCCTTTACAGGACGAACGGAACCCGAGCCCGTTGGATACCAGACAGTTATCATCAAAGAAACCAAGCCTGCTGCAATGTAGTTCATCATAAGTGTAAAAAGCGACTCGTTTGTTTTGAAAAACGCCTTGAAAATTGCAGGAATAACCGCCCAAACAACACCGGCAGTAATACTAGATATAACCATTAAAATATTTATTGTTTGCTTTGGCATAGCGTATTTTTGACCATAGAACATACAAGCAAAGCAAGCAAGACATCCTACCAAAATTTGACCGTTACCACCCAAGTTCCAGAATTTCATTTTGAAAGCCGGAACTATTGCAAACGAAACACCTAAAAGTAATGACCAATCTTTAAGAAATACCCATACTTTATTGTTTGGCTTACGATTTGATTTAAGGGATCTAACAAAAACAGATTTAAAGAAATCTACTAAACCTTTTCCTTCTTTATTAGTAAGAACACAGAAAACACCTGCAATAAGTAAAGCTGCAACAATTGCAATTGCATATACTAAAAGCTTTTTCCATATAGGTAAAGAATCTCTTTTTACAACGTGAAATAATGGTTCTTTTACAGTTTTTTCATTAGTTGCCATTAGATTCCTCCTTTGCCTGTTCTTCAGCTTTAATTTGTTCTTCTGCCCACTCTTCTTCAGAAAGTTGGCTATCTTTTGCCTTACCATATTCTTTTTGCTCAGTAAGGTCTACTGCGCCTGTCATCATAAGACCAATTTCTTCTTTTGTCACTTTGCTAGCGTGAACGATACCCATGTTTTTGCCGTGACAAAGAACCATAATCTTATCGCAAAGTGCAAGCATTACGTCTAAGTCTTCACCGATAAATAAAATACCCGTTCCCTTTTGCTTTTGCTCATTCAAAATATCATAAATAGCGTAAGATGAATTGATATCAAGACCTCTTACAGGGTAAGCCGTTACTATAACGTTTGGATCTGAGCCGATTTCACGACCAACCAAAACCTTTTGAACGTTACCACCTGAAAGACGGCGGATAGGAGTTTCAGTTGAAGGTGTTACTACCGCTAATTTTTCTATTAACTCTTTTGCTTCTCTTCTCGCCTTTCTTCTGTCAACGAACGGATAGCAAATTGCCGTTAAGATAGCGCACCAAATTTTTCTAATTATATACCAAGTCTTTTTAGATGCAACCTTTACAAATCTTAAAAACTTGTCAAATTTACCTTCGTTTTCAACAATTTCTACCGTTTCATTGTCTTCAGGCTTTTCTACGGTAAACTTCTTTACTTCCTTAAAGGTTTTTAGCATCATGTTTTCCGTTATAGAAAAGTTTGGTGCTAAACCCATACCAAGTCTGTCTTCTGGTATAAAGCTCATTGATACGCCTTTTTCTATAATCTTCTTTGCAGAAAGACCTAAAAGGCTTTCGCCCTTGTGCATGATAAGACCTTTATCAACTTTTCTAAGACCAGCAACAGCTTCGCAAAGCTCTTTTTGTCCACAACCTGCAACGCCTGCAACACCAAGGATTTCGCCACCACGAATATAAAAACTTACGTCTTCAATCTTTACGCTACCGTCGTCGCCCTTAACCTTTAAATCTCTAATTTCAAGAAGTGGTCTGTCAAAATCGGTTTTAACCCTTTCAATTTTAAGGTCAACCTTTTTACCTACCATCATTTCGGTAAGCTCTTTTTCGTTAGTTTCGGCAGTATTTACCGTGCCAATATATTCACCTTTACGAAGGATAGAAACTCTATCTGAAATTTCCATAACTTCGTTGAGCTTGTGAGTTATTATAATGATAGACTTTCCGTCTTCTCTCATTCTTTTTAAGATATCGAAAAGCTTTTTAATTTCTTGTGGAGTTAAAACTGCAGTTGGCTCGTCAAGAATTAAGATATCTGCGCCACGGTATAAAACCTTAATAATTTCAACCGTTTGCTTTTCAGATACCGACATATCGTATATCTTCTTTTTAACGTCTATATCAAAACCGTATTTACTTGCTATTTCTTCAACACGGGAGTTTACATCTTTAATACTAAATCTATTTCCGTCATTTATACCAAGAACTATATTTTCGGCAGCGGAAAAAATATCTACCAACTTAAAGTGTTGGTGGATCATACCTATACCATATTTAAAAGCATCTTTAGGCGAAGTTATATTAACGGGCTTGCCACCAATATAAATTTGACCTTCATCTGGGTAATAAATACCCGAAATCATATTCATAAGAGTTGTCTTACCCGAGCCGTTTTCACCGAGCAAAGACAAAATTTCTCCCCTTCTTACAGAAAGGTTTACGTTTTTATTCGCAACCACTTGCCCAAAGCGTTTGGTTACGTTTTTTAGCTCTATAGCAGGAAATTCGCTGTGCATTTGAGCCTCCTTTAAAATTAGATTTAGGCGGAGCGTATACTCCGCCTAAACGTTAAATTTTATATTACCTTAAACTTTATTAAATTAGTTAAGTAATGTGATACCATCGATATCAAGATCAAAATATGGAGCTGAACGGAATTCTTCTGCATTTGATTCATCAAAGAAAGTAATGCCGTTTACAGTCTTAATAACGTTAACGCCTGCATCTGGTTGATAGTCACCATTGATATCTGCAGCGTAAGAAGTTTTGTGTTCTCCATCTACAGTAAACTTAGAGCAATCAAATACTCTACGAGTACCAGCTAAAAGCTCAGCCTTAATAGCTTCTACAGCTTCTTTAGTGCCAGGAGCAGCAGCAGGACCTTCAACGAAGTATTCTACAGAGCCGTTTGCAATAGTACCACAGTAATCGTCAGCGATTGTGTGGTTAACGTATTTGTCGATCATGTGCTCGAAATATGGAACCCAGTTAATTCTAGAGTAAGCAACCATAGTGCTCTTACCAGTAGAACCGTTGTAAGCAACGTTTGGAACGCCTGCAGTTTCACAAGCTGTAGGAGCGCCCATAGAGTCAGCGTGTTGAGAAATAAGAACGCAACCTCTTTCAATTAAAGTTTCAGCAGCTGTCTTTTCAGCAGTTTCGCTATACCAAGAACCTGTGAAAGTTACGTCCATAGTAGCTGTATAATCTGTGCCTTCGAGAGCAGCTTGAAGACCAAGGAACCAAGAAGTGTAACCAGACTTAACTTCTGCATATGGGAATGCGCCAACGTAACCAACGTGGAAGTTGTTGTCAACAGCCTTATCAGTCATAGTTAAAAGCTTTAAGCCTGCAGCGTAACCAGCAAGATATCTACCTTCGTAGATAGAAGCGAATGCATTGTGGTAGTTAGCAAGGTTAGATTGCTTAGCTTGAGTACCAGTAGCGTGACAGAATTCAACGTCTGGATATTCTTCAGCAGCATCCATCATAAATGGTTCGTGACCGAAAGAGTCAGCAAAAAGAACCTTACAACCTTCATCGATAAGCTCGATTGCAGCATCCTTACATTCAATACCTTCTGGAATGTCAACAATAATCTTGTAAGTAACGCCCTTGTTTGCGCATGCCTTCTTGAACGCATCAATGAAGTTCTTGTCGTAAGTTGAGCTCTCACCGTGTAAACAGATAAGACCAACAACAGGAGCTGCTTCTTCGGTTTCTTTGTTTTTGTCACATGCAGTTAAACTAAAACAAGAGAAAGCAACGATTAAGCTAAGAACTAAAGTTAAAAGTTTTTTCATTTTTCATTACCTCCTACCCTTTTTAGGGTTATTTCTTTTTTTATCTAAAAACGATTTTGCAATCGTCCATAGAATCAACTATTGCAAGAGAATAAAGGTCTACACCATCTTCTCTTAACCTATCGCCTGCGCCTTGAAAACCCTTTTCAATAGCAATGGCAACGCCTTTAAATTCTGCGCCCGCTTTTTCTACCAACGCCTTTAAAGCATAAACTGCTTGTCCGTTAGCCAAGAAGTCGTCAACTACTAAAACCTTATCTTCAGGCAATAAAAATTCCTTACCGACGATAAGGTTATTCATAACCTTATGAGTATACGAGTAACACTCTGCTTGTAAAAGTTCGCCGTCTACGTTAGCAGTTTTGCTCTTTTTTGCAAATACTGCGTTAACGCCAAATCTTTCGGCAACTAAAACGGCAAGTGCTATACCCGACGCCTCTACGGTAAGGATCTTGCTAATTCCTTTATTATTAAAATGATTATAAATCTCATCTGCCATTGAAGAGAGAAGCTTTACGTCTAACTGGTTGTTTAAAAACGCGCCAACTTTAAGCACGTTACCCGGCAACACCTTGCCTTTTTCTAAAATTGCCTGACGCAAAAGTTCCATAAAAAAACCTCTCCACTTTAAAACAAACTAAGAAACAATATGATTATAACAAAGTTATATTATAATGTCAATGTTTATTTTGATAAAAATCGACAAATTTTTATTTTAAACAAAAACCCGTCCTTATCAAAATGATAAAGACGGGCGTTTTTTATTTGTTTTTCTAAATTACTTAACGTTTAAATAGCTTATTGCATTTCTATAGCAAATATCCTTTACCACTTCGCCTACAAACTTTTCATCTGCAGTCATCTCGCCTTTTTCCATCATGTTGCCAAAATAACTACAAAGTATTCTACGGAAGTAGTGATGACGTGGGTATGACAAGAAAGATCTACTATCGGTAAGCATACCTACGAACGCCCCTATATGTCCTGTAGCAGTAAGGTCTTCTAAATGCTTTTCCATACCAACCTTGTTATCTAAAAACCACCAAGCAGGACCATATTGAACCTTGCCCCTTGCTTCGCTTGATTGAAAACAACCGATAAGCGTCATTATCTCTGAATTCATCTTAGGATTAAGATTGAAAACAATAGTTTTCGGCAAAGAGTTTTCATTGTCGAGCCTATCGAAAAGCCTTGACATATTAGCGATAGAATTGTCTTCTGCAATGCTATCGTAACCGGTATCTAAGCCCAATTTTGCAAGCATTTTAGAACTGTTGTTTCTCATTGCGCCTATATGAAGTTCTGTAGCAATGCCGTATTTTGCATAGAGTTTGAAAAGAAAATAAGTTAAATAGCCTTTGAATACTCTTGATTGCTCGTCGGTAACGGCTTTGTCCTTTCTTCTTTGAGCAAAAACCTTTTCTGCATCTTCTCTTGCGCTAACTGGGTAAACGGCTTGCAAAGCAACGTCTGCAGCGGTCGTGCCTACCTTTATAAATTCTTGAAGTCTATTCTCAATTTTTTCTTCAAGCTCGTTAAGGTTTTTGACTTCGCCAAGCTTGTCTACGAAACCGTTGTAACCGTCAGCTTCAATATTCATTATCTTATCTGCTCTAAATGCAGGAATAACCTTAAACTTAAAGCCCTGTTTAGCTATTTCTTCAAACGTAGAAAGATCGTCGAAAATCTCGTTAGTCGTGAACAAATGTGTCACGTTAGACTGCTCTATAAGCTTTTGTGGCGTAACGTTATTCAAGCGAATAAACTCATTGCACCAATCCCAAATAAGCTCTGCGTTTGCCTCGTTTATCTCTAACTCGCAATTAAAATATTCTTTGAGTTCAACTTGCGACCAATGATATAAAGGGTTGCCAAACGCCGTGCCCAAAGTTTTACAATAAGCAATGAATTTAGTTTTATTATCTGCGCTACCTGTGATAAGCTCTTCATCTACACCGTAATTTCTCATAAGACGCCATTTGTAATGGTCGCCACCAAGCCACACTTCAAAAATGTCGTTAAACGGCTTATTGGCTAAGATTTGTTTTTCAGGAAGATGGCAATGATAGTCAAAAATAGGCATATCTTTTGCATAGTTATTGTAAAGTCTTTCAGCTGTTTTATTTGTTAATAAAAAATTTTCTCTTATATAGCTCATAACGTTACCCCCGTTTTATAAAATGCGATTTCTCTTACGTCTTCGCTCTTACACTTATATTCTCCGTTTGCAGTTTCTAATACGATATTAAACAACCCGTCTTCATCCATAGAAAAGGCGTTAAAGTCTATCCAATTTGCTTTAAAGCCCGAAAGCTTATCGTTAGTTGCGATTTTTAAAGTTGGAACAAAAGTTGAAAACGGAGTGCCCCTGCCCGTTGTAAAAAGCACTATTTGACAACCGCTTGCCCCAAGCGCAGTCGCAGCGATAAGGTCGTTACCCGGTCCGTTTAATACGGATACGCCTTGCTCTTTAACCTGCTCGCCATAAGCAAGCACGTCAACTATTTGCGTTGAGCCTGCCTTTTGCACGCAACCCAAAGATTTTTCTTCTAAAGTGGTAATGCCCCCTTCTTTATTGCCCGGGCTTGGGTTTTCGTAAACAGGAAAGCCTTGCGACGTGTAGAAGTTTTTAAAATCCTTTATCATTTTAACGTAACGATTGAACACTTCTTCATTTTTGCACTTGTTCATAAGAAGATGCTCTGCGCCAAACATTTCTGGAACTTCGGTAAGTATTGCGCTACCGCCAAGGCTTACAACCTTATCAGTAACCCTACCAACCAACGGATTTGCAGTAAGCCCCGAATAACCGTCGCTACCGCCACACTTTAAGCCGATGCAAAGCTCTGAAAAATCAACGTCTTCACGAGTTAAGCCCTTTGCCTTATCAATAAAATCTTTTAAAATTTGCATACCGTAAGCATGCTCGTCTTCAACTTCTTGACAGTTGAAATATTTTATATGGTCTGCCCACTTTGGTAAACAATCTACAACTCCTTGCAAACGGTTGTTCTCACAACCTAAACCTACTATCAAAACAAAAGTCGCATTAGGATTTAAAGCTATAGATGCTATAAGATTTTTGATGTTTTCGTTATCTTCGCCAAGCTGTGAACATCCAAATTGATGAGTTAAAGCAAATACCCCGTCAATACTACCGCCAATTAACGATTGACACTCTTTAGCTAAACGGATACAAACGTCGTTTACACAACCGACCGTAGGAATAATATAAATCTCATTTCTTATACCTGCCCTGCGATTATTGCGCTTATAGCCTTTAAACGTAGCCGTTGACTTCTCGTAGCTTTCAGCGTGAAAATTGTAAGTGTATTCGCCATCACTACCTAGTGAAGTTTTTACGTTGTGAACGTGCACCCAATCGCCAACTTTTACGTCTTCCTTTGCGATACCTATAACTTCGCCGTATTTAATTACCTTTTCGCCCTTTTTTACGTCTTTTATAGCGATTTTATGACCTGCAGGAATATTGCCTTCGCCAGTTAACGTAACGGCAACGTTATCCTTGTCACAAATTACGATTTTACTCATATTAAAGAAATCCCTTTTTTTATCTTTTCTACGTTTTCAACTACGGCTTTTTCAAAGCCTTCGTATTTTGTCAAATCTTCGCCCCAAACGTCAATTTTTGTCATAAACTCGCCTATAGGCTGTTTTTTTGCAAAATATTCTAAATACTCAGCCGTGTCTTGTAAGCAAATCTCACCCGATTTAAGCTCTACGGTATAGCCTTTTTCCGTTTGCTTTACACTAGAATATAAAGCCATCAAATAAGAAAAACCAACCGTTAAATTGTGTGGGATTTTTCCGTGCTTTAAATAATAATCTTTAAAAGACGGAAGATTTCTCGCTCTCCATTTCGATATAGAGTTTAAAGAAATGCTAACTAATTGATGATTTAAAAACGGATTTAAAAATCTATCTGTTACACTATTTGCAAACTCTTCTGTCGCAGACAAGTCGGTAGACACAAACGGATTGATTTCTTCTTTTAACGTACTTTGAACAAAATTTAAAAGCGCGCTATTTTTCATACAGTCGTATACCGTTTTCTCGCCCAAGATAAGACCTGCAGGAACAAGATTTGTGTGACTGCCGTTGAGCACCCTAACCTTTCTCTTTTTATAATAGGTAATATCATCTGCTAATATAACTTCAACGTTGTGCACGCCATCTTTAACGTATTTTGCAATATCGCCCTTTTTCTCTACTACCCAAAGACCGAAAGGCTCGCCAATCGTAACAAGCGAATCTTCATAACCGATAACTTCTGCTAAATGATTTTTTGTTTGCTCATCTCTTGGATAGCCAGATACGATACGGTCAACCAAAGTATTACAATAGAAGTTTTGAGTATCGTTCCAAACTTTAAACTCTACTGGAAGATTCCAAAGTTCAATATATTTATCAACGCATTTTTTAAGCTCGTCTGCGTTATTGTCAATAAGCTCAACGGGCATAAGGTATACCCCACCAAGCCCTGCATTAAATCTCTCTAATAAAAATTTCGTGAGCTTTGCTGGATATGTAATCTCTTTAAAACCATCTATTTTATCTTGAACGTTAAAACAAATTCCAGCTTCTGTAGTGTTAGAAACTATTATCTTTAAATTTTCATCTTTTGCAATGGAAATGTATTCATCATAGTTTAAAAACGGGTCTATAGCGCGATTAATACAACTTACAGGGTATGCCTTTTCAAAAACTTCGCCATCAACAGAACCCCTTAAAACAACGTTATATTTATTACTTTGTTTTACAAAATTATCCAACGTGCCAAATGGCGCAGGCTTTACAATATCTACTAAATATTCCCCTAAGCCTTCTTCGTTTAAAGTGTTAAAATAAAGGTCGGCAAAAGCTCTTAAAAAGTTACCTTCGCCATATTGCATAATTTTAACCATAAATTACCTCGCAATTTTTCTTTTATGATATAATATCATATTAGCCGTTGACTTTCAATATAAAATATGTTAAAATTTAATAAATTTACATATATCTAATAAGGTGTTTAATATGTCTTACGTTGAATTTGAAAAGTCTAGAAAAGATGAAGACTGGGCAATGCTCGACCTACATTCTCACAAACACTACGAAATTTATTTTTTATCCAAAGGCAATCGCTCGTTTTTTCTAGCAGATTCTCTTTACAAAATTAGCGCGCCAACTCTAGTTATAATTCCCCCAAACGCCGTGCATAAAACTGAAGGGCAATCGTTTGAAAGACATAACGTAAACGTTAGCACGGCATATCTAAGCGCATACGAAAAGCACGTTTTAGACAAATTTGCTTTAAAATTTATTAAGCTTACTCCGCAAGAGAGCAAGACTTTGTCAGCCGTTTTAAACGACGCGTATAGCATTGACGCTCACGAAAAGTTTTCGCAAGAAAAAAACAAAGCGGTTTTTTCATATTTTATACATCTGCTCAGCAACTTAAGCGTAGATTTAGAGCAACCTAAAGCAAATTTTAAAAATGCTATTCCACCACTTTATCTTAAAATATTAGACTATTTAAACACGCATTTTGCAGAAAATATTACCCTAGACGTTTTATCTAAGGCTTTCTTTATTCCTAAACCAACGCTTACTTATAATTTTAAAAAACACGTGGGCAAATCCCCCATTGACTTTTTAGTTGACGTAAGGCTGACAAAGGCAAAACAAATGCTTGTTTCAACTAAAAAGGGCTTGGAAGAAATTGCATATTTAAACGGTTTTTCTTCGGCAAATTACTTTGGGCTTATATTCAAAAAAAGAGAAGGGTTATCCCCTTCTGCTTACAGAAAAAACCAATTAGCAAAAAAATATTAATTTTGCGCTTGACTACTTATTAAACCTATAATATACTATATTTATCGACTTATAGAGGAGTTTTTATGGACACGACGGCTATAAAATGGAACGGATTTGACGGCGTTAGTTTCACTTTTGAAGGCAACTACGCACACGTTATTAAACCCAATTGTAAACCAAACGGCAAGTGGGCTTTAAAAACCGAATACGTAGACGCTTTCCCAAATACCGAAATAGAACTTTTAAATAGGGGCTGGCATATCGCCTATAATAAAAACGACAATAGATGGGCAGAAAACCCAGACCTTTTAAGAAAGGGCAATTTTATAAAATTCGTTTCAAAGCAATTTAACCTTGACGAAAAATGCACAATGATCGGCATGAGCTGTGGCGGATTGTATGCAGTAAAAACAACTGCCCTTTTCCCCGAATTAGTATCAATGCTCTATCTTGATGCACCAGTTTTAAATCTACTTAGTTGCCCTTGCACAATGGGAAATGCAAAAGAAGACTTATACCCCGAATACTACGAAATTACAGGAAGAACTAAAAGTCAAATGCTCTCTTATCGCGACCACCCAATTGACAAAATGGATATCCTTTTAAAACATGATATTCCTATTCTTCTCGTTTGTGGAGATAGTGATGAAACCGTTCCTTATGAAGAAAACGGCATGGTACTAAAAAATTATTATGAGAATAATAACGGGGTTATTGTGACAATCTTAAAAAAAGATTGCGGTCATCACCCTCATGGGCTTGAAGATGCAAAAGTATCCGCTGATATAATTGAGGAATTTGTTAAGTAAATATATAACGCCTCGGCGAGAAATTCTCGCCGAGGCTTTTAGACTAATTTTTATTTTTCTATTTTTGCAAAGCCCTTTAACCACTCGTTTGCAATAAGCGTAGAGCCTGCGATTGTTGGATGCACACCGTCGTATAAAAGAGTTTCTTCGCCAACATCTTTAGCTTGTCTATCAAATTCTTCTTGTAAAGGAACGAATATAAGCCCGTATTCTTCTGCTAATTTTTTAACAACCTTTGCATACTCAAAAACCTGCAAAAATTGGTCAAATTTTTCAGTTGTAGAAACGCCCTTTAAAACAAACGGCTCTAAAAGCATAATTTTTACGTTTGGTAAAGCCTTTTTAGTATCTTCAATAAGCATACGGTAAACCCTTTCAAACCTATCAATTTCAACGCCGTTTTTCTGCTCTATTTCGTGCCAAACGTCGTTTACGCCAATTAAAATACTCATTACGTCTGGAGCGATATTCCAAATATCGCTTTTAGCTCTTGCATAAACGTCAACTATTCTGTTTCCACTAATACCCCTATTGATAAGTGTGTAATTTAAAACGTCCTTTTCACAAAGTCTAGAATTTACGATAAAAGGATACCCAAAGCCGTGAGCAAACGGATACTGGTCACCTGAATTCCTATCTCTACCCATATCTGTAATACTATCGCCAACTAAAAGAATCTTCATTTTGCCACCTCTAATTATTTATTAAAATAATTATACACGAGCATATTTCATTTGTCTAGCCAAAATTAAAAAATTAGCCTTAGGAAATTTCCCAAGGCTTTTTTCGTTATTGCACACTAAAACATTAATCTACTTACAAAAGTGTCCCAACCTTTTTTATTTGTTTTAATTACTTACAGAATAACAAGACTCTCAAACAAAGACGTTGCTGGTTTTACAAAATCTTTCGTTTTAATTACTTACAGAATAACAAGACTCTCAAACTTAGATGACACAATAGATGATATAATAGAAGTTTTAATTACTTACAGAATAACAAGACTCTCAAACATTTTTAAAGGCATCAGAACGTGCCAAAGTGTTTTAATTACTTACAGAATAACAAGACTCTCAAACTTAGGTAAATGGAAGGTAGAAGGTAGTTTTGTTTTAATTACTTACAGAATAACAAGACTCTCAAACAATACTGGACTAATATAAAAATCTTTATATGTTTTAATTACTTACAGAATAACAAGACTCTCAAACACAATTTTTACTACAACAGCTTTAAGCACAGTTTTAATAACTTACAGAATATCAAGACTCTCAAACCAGCTTAATCGTAATTTTAATAGAAATGAGGTTTTAATTACTTACAGAATAACAAGACACTCAAACGTATTTGAAGCAGTTTATGAAAGATTTTTTGTTTTAATTACTTACAGAATAACAAGACTCTCAAACGGCAGGAAAGATTGAGAACGACAACATGGAGTTTTAATTACTTACAGAATAACAAGACTCTCAAACGTCTGCATACAACATAACGTGTGTAGCATTGTTTTAATTACTTACAGAATAACAAGACTCTCAAACGTTTTGAGTGGAGCGCATACAATAATTACTGTTTTAATTACTTACAGAATAACAAGACTCTCAAACTTCCTAAACAATTTTATTTTATAAACCAAAGTTTTAATTACTTACAGAATAACAAGACTCTCAAACGGCAAAAGCCGTAATACCAAAGTTACAAGAGTTTTAATTACTTACAGAATAACAAGACTCTCAAACTAATGACAAATATGATTTACAAGAAAATTGTTTTAATTACTTACAGAATAACAAGACTCTCAAACGGTGCAACTGCTGCAAGTCCTTTCGGTGTTGTTTTAATTACTTACAGAATAACAAGACTCTCAAACACGTATGGAACGCTGACAAGGAAGTAATGGGTTTTAATTACTTACAGAATAACAAGACTCTCAAACTATTGAATTCTACTTTAACGAAGACTTCGTGTTTTAATTACTTACAGAATAACAAGACTCTCAAACTGGAATGAGCCACCTATCATACTTGACGTTGTTTTAATTACTTACAGAATAACAAGACTCTCAAACGAAGTATGCACGCTATTCTTAAAATGAGCGGTTTTAATTACTTACAGAATAACAAGACTCTCAAACTGTTTTAGAGGCTGATGCACGTGGCGGAACGTTTTAATTACTTACAGAATAACAAGACTCTCAAACGAGTATTATAGCGAACTTGTTAGCACGCAAGTTTTAATTACTTACAGAATAACAAGACTCTCAAACGACGATTACAATACCGAAGCTTACAACAGAGTTTTAATTACTTACAGAATAACAAGACTCTCAAACTTTATTGTAATCGCACTTCTCGCAATCGTGGTTTTAATTACTTACAGAATAACAAGACTCTCAAACCCTTTTAAAGGCTCTGGAAGCGCAGAAGTAGTTTTAATTACTTACAGAATAACAAGACTCTCAAACACAATTTGTAAAGCTTGTAAGTTCCATGATGTTTTAATTACTTACAGAATAACAAGACTCTCAAACGCCGTTTCTGCTTTCAACGAAAACGTCTTGGTTTTAATTACTTACAGAATAACAAGACTCTCAAACACTATTTTTGAGGCTCAAGGCATTTACAAAGTTTTAATTACTTACAGAATAACAAGACTCTCAAACAATTTATATTCTTTGTGGAAGATTCTATCGGTTTTAATTACTTACAGAATAACAAGACTCTCAAACTACACTCGGTAACGCAAGACGGTTATTTTAGTTTTAATTACTTACAGAATAACAAGACTCTCAAACTATGGAGAAACTTATAAACGTCCGCATTATGTTTTAATTACTTACAGAATAACAAGACTCTCAAACCAATGTGTTATTATATCATTGCGTAAAACTGTTTTAATTACTTACAGAATAACAAGACTCTCAAACCTCAAATTATAGGTGTGAAAATGCGTATTTACGATACGGTTATTCTGTAAGTAAGTATTTATTTTATATTATAATATCATATTTCTTGATAATTTACAAGTATTTCGCATAAATCATCCGTTATAACTACAGCCCTTTCGCATGGTAACAATTCTCTATGCATTTTTCCACTTTCAACAAGCAACAATCCCACCTGCTCACTTCTGCAATGATTGTATAACGCATGGAGTTTTTCATCACTTAAAACACTTTTTAAGTTTACAAAAACAAAGAATTCACAGTTTTTCAACTCTATTAATGCGTTTATATAGCAAATAATTTTCTCTTCGATACTTTCATAGGTTTTTGCAAATTTTAAACCAGATATTTTAAAAAAATCACTAGGTTGAGGCTCTTCATAATCAAGAGTAAACGGTAAAAAACAAGACAACTCACTTAAAAAAGATATGGTTTTAGAGTTTAATTCATTTAAAAGTTGCACCTTGTCACCAAAAGCAAAAGATTCTAATTTTTTATATAGCAAATTAACAATTTTTTTATCATTAAGATCAAAATGAAAAGGATCAACGACAATCGCGCCTACCTTATGAGGCGCAAGAATTTGCCCATTAGCAGAAAAAACAAATAACCCTTCTTCACCTTCAAACTGTCTATCCAAGTCGGATACCATATTATAAAATTCCGTAGGGTTCTCAACAATAAGCAACTGGACACAATCCTCAGTTATCACTATATGTGTTTCTAAATGAATATGAGTAATGGTAATTTCAGACTTCATATTTCCACCAACCTATCCATAGAATCTATAGTCAATTGTTGAGCTTCACCAACTAGATATTCTATTTTAGAAAACTGATTTTCTGTTATTTCAAGCAATTCCACAGTTCCTTCTGGTGGCAAATTATTTCTTATACGCTGTTTAACGGCAGCACTAGTTACGTTGTTAATCACTAATTTTGTATAAACAGATTTTTGCATCATTATAAAACCGTTTTTAAGCAAAAACTTATGAAAACGGTTATATTCTCGCCTATTTTTATCTGTTAGCATAGGCAAATCAAAAAATACTAATAATCGCATAAACTTATAATTCATCTGTTTCTACTTTTTGAGGAAAAGTTAGTTTTGACACGTCACCGGTTTCTAAAGCATGGAAAACACTTCTTGCAAACTGACGAATTGCTAAATCTAACGTAGTGCTTTTGCCATCAATTACTGTTTTGTAATTTAAAACGTTTGCCATTTTGCGCTTAAAATCTTTATCTCCATATTCTAAGCTCAAAGCAGTCCTATCAACAATAACCCTAAAAGGCTCCATCAAATCACAAGCAAGGTTAAACTGATTAAATTCGTTATCGTGCCATATTCCTATTTGTGTTAAATAACCACTTGCAACAATCTCCCTATTAAAGGCAGACAGCAAAACTGCATATCCATAATTAAGGCATCCATTTATAAAGCCACCGCTTTTACGAGAATTACCTAAACCTAATACGCAATTAAAATAAACCTTTGCAGAATGCCCTTCTCTATTTGTTACGTCATTATCTTGCACCTCATCAATATAAGACTTTAGCAAATTTGCAGGATCTTTAAACCCCTTTTCTAGCAAATGCTCTGCTTGCTCTTTTATTTTATTCTTTATAATTTCTCGCCAAATTCTGGCTTTAACGTCTTGCGCCCAAATAAACTGCTCTTTGTATCTTTTTGAAACATTATGAGCACCATAATAAGGCAATAACTCTGCCTGAGGATTATGCTTCTCATCACAAAATATCACCTTAATATTCTTTTTCATAAGTTCACATAAGAGGGAAGCAGTTAAAGAAACAGCAGTACTTTGCACTATTAAAGTATTGATTTCATCAATAAAAATCTTCTTTTCTTGTTCCCCTCTTATTATCAAACTATTTAATCGCACCTCTAATTTTGCACGACTTTTAATAACAACAGTCCGAAAACCCATTACACTTTTTGAATACGTTCAACCAACCCGCAAGGCGAATGATGAACGATAGCGAAATTAACTTTAGTTACGTCGTATCCAACCCTTAACGAACAAGCTCGAGCCGATTCGTTTAACAATGATAGATCAAGCCCATAAGACCCAGCCTTTCTTACATAGTCCACAATATTCAAAAGTAGCTTTGCCTGCTCGAAAACCATTTTTGTTTCAAACAATTCTTTCTTATTTTGCATAATATTTTTTAATGTTTGGAAAGCTACAATTGATTGATATATATCACGACTAATTTGCTCAATAAGCAAATCATACAGCATTATATTGTTTTTTCTGTCAATCACAATGGAATGGTGTTTGTAACGGTTTGTATGTATTTCAAATTGCTCCTTTTGTTTTTCATTATCATTCAATTTACCATCTTTTGCCATATCCGAAAGTTTTGTTATTGCTTTTACATACCTATCCGTTTCCCCAGAAGAAAACCATTGTACTGCGTTTGTAAAAGTAATTCTATTATCTGCAGCACCCGTTAAATACCCCCTATATCCATTATACGAGATTAGCGAATTTTTCTTAATTTTTGGCACTAATATTTTTACATCTTTTAACCCCTCTACTTCCTCAAAATACTTTCTAATCCCTTCAGGATTACCTTTAATTTGGTATTCCGTCATAACTGGCAATCCTAAAATCACCTTTTTGCGTTTTCTTCCATCTGTATATTCTAAAGCAACAAAATAAGCACTTTGAACGTTTGAAAATCCACCATATTTATATAAGCCATTTTCATCTTTTATATTGTAAGGCGCAACGTCTTTTCTTGGGTATGAAATAGCTTTATTATCTTTTTTAAAGACAGTTTCTTTATAAAATTTACCTTTATCTGTAGTTGCATATCTTGTAACACACATACTTGTCTTTTGCGCAATTTTCTTTACTCTTTCAATATCACTTGCGCCGTTCCATGCACCATCAACCTTCCATCGATAAAGATTTTCTAAATTATATTCGCGTTGCGTACCTTCTTTATCAGCATAAAAATAAGCATGTTTAGAGGTGAATTTCGTATCATAAATATTACCTACAACAATGTTTAAATAAGCATCTCTTGCATGGTGCAAATCGTTTGTTTCACGACATTTAACTATACCATGTTTTTGTTTAAAATCGTCAACGTTTTTCGCTTTGCTATATACAATTTTTGTTCCCAAAGGTGCATACTTTTGTTTTAAAAGTTCAGCTACAGCCTTTACAGTTTGATTTGTAACTACAAGTTGTCGATTAATAAATCCCTTAAAATCTTCTGCTCCTAAAGGAATTGTCCTCATCAATCGATTGTATTTTTCTTGCGTCATTAAATCTTTATTTTTTAACAACTTCCATAATGGTTGCTGATTTGTAAAGCCAACAGGTAAAGGATATTGATTACTCTTTTCTGCATTCTTTTGACGTTCAACAAGCACTTTATTATCAATACTATCATCCTTTGTCATTGACTGAGGAATAATATGATCTACGTCATAGCGATTACCCATCAATTCTTCTAAGTTTATGCGATTACCAGTGTACACACACCTTCCAAGCTGTAAGAAATATAAATAAAGTCTTTCTGAACGCAAATGCGAATCGGTCATTGTATCACGAGATAATTCTTTTGTCAATTCCTCTATATCGCGACAATCAGAACCAATCTCCTTGTACAATTCTAAAATCTTTGTTTTACGAGAATTTTTACGCCCTTTATCTCCCCTTTCACCATCTTCACGAGTAACCTCAATAAAAATTTTATCAGGCGCTCTACCTACCGCATTTACATACTCCTCTGCCATCTGTAACGCTTGCCAAATTCCACGGCGAACCATTGGAGCAACGTATAACTCTTTCACATCTTCATACGTAATCGAATCTTTTATATTTCCGGCGTTGTTTGCTTCAATCTCAGCCATAAAATTATATTCACTTGCATTCAACAATTGATTGAAATTATCGTTTGTATGATATAAACGGTTTAAAATAGTATAAACTTCTCCTGTAGCAGGATCTACACCACCTACGATATCGCACAACAACTCTTTTGACAATCTTCCAAAATCCTTAAATGACGTTAATCCTTTTAACCACTTAATATTATCTTTTATAACAGAGATAGAGCCATACTTTCTTAAAATCAACTCTTCC
This sequence comes from Christensenellaceae bacterium, assembly GCA_045133775.1. Lineage (GTDB taxonomy): Bacteria > Bacillota > Clostridia > Christensenellales > Borkfalkiaceae > UBA10281. Next base: position 3,861 of record JBGUUU010000124.1, on the reverse strand, counting down.
ACCAATCGCTTATCAGTATTCAAAGTATGCCAAAGAATAATTTCTTCAAAAAGCGTAGGCTCTCTATCTACAAGGTCTCCAAATTTGCTTTTAAAAGCAACATACGAACCCATATTTGCCTTCAAGTCAGCAACATTATCAAAACCACCCAAGACGCTACTACTCTCTTCTTGTGTGCAATATCCTTGTTTAACCAAATAATCTCTTATTTGTTTTACACCTACTTTTTTATTGCAAAGGTAGACGTTTTGAAAAACTTCTTGCTTTAATAAGAGAGGAATTGGAGCACCATCGATTGTTAACTTATTAATTTGATTAAGAACGTCAAATGCTTGGTAAAACATTGATCCTTTAGGCAACACGTCCTTTCCTTGTAAATAAGAACACTTATTTGTCATTCGACGGATAAACCCTTCATTGCTACTCGCTTTGTTTACAACATCATAAAAATTCCAAGGGTTAATCTTGTCGGTTTTTCCTTCATTACGCACCATCCATGAATTTTCAGCATTTGTATTCAATGGCCCAACATAATATGGGGTTTTAAATTTAAAAATCTTTTCTATTTTACACCTAGGAGAATAACCATCCACACCAATCTCGGCAAAAATCGGATATTGCGCACACAATCTATCCAAAATCACGTCTAACTCCATCCCATTGATTTGATAAGGGAACAAACCATTATCTGCGTTTAAAATCTTTGGCAAGAAGGTTTTATCGTTAATTTCCTTAATAATATTATCTAATGTTTCACCATCGCAAACAGATTCGGTTTTTAAAATCTTAGAAAGAAATTTGTAAAAATCTTCAACTTTACATTTTGCAACAGGCTGTTTCTTCCCCTTTGACAAATTGTACCCTATGTAATTAACGTAATTATCTTTTTCTTTACGACTACGGAAAATTTTATAATATATCTCTTGGGAATAATTCTTTTTAACAAAATTTTTAAGAAGCCTTAAATCTTTTTCATGCTTTTCATACAAAGCCACCATAGATTCAGAAATATACGTACTTCCTTCCAAAATCTTCTCAAAAACAGTAAAATTGTAAATAGCGCGTGCTGCTTGTAACAACGCAAAATGCTCTTCTTCATAATTTTCTTGCAACGATTCAAACGCTTCATCCGTAAGACCATCAAAAGAAATAGACTTTTCTTCTTTGTACCTTTCTTTATATTCTTCGCCAAACATATTTTTCGGAGATGCCGTTGCACCAACCAAGAGAGCAACCCACTCTTTCTTTTCAACAGTTGTTGCTCCAAACAGAATAGCGCCTTCTTTCTTCTTATCATTTTTGACTTTTCGAGAAAGAGCTAAAATCTTAAAATCCTCCGCTTTCTCTTCAGGAATAGATAAATCCAACTCTATATCATATTCGCGTATCAAGTTGTTATATTTTTTAAACAATTTATTAATATCTCGTATTTCGCCTATATTTTCTCCTTCGAAAAGAAAATGCCCGCGATATTTTACAATATGGTGCAAGGCAAGATAATAATGTCGTAAATCAACATTATCAGTAGACCCATTTATTAACTTACTACGCAAATGAAAAATAGTAGGATATTCTTTAAAAAAGTCATTATCCGTATAGTTAGCATCGTTGAAAAACGAGAACTTTGCCCCTAATCTAGCATCTTTATCTTCCTCATAAAACCCACTATTATTCAAACGGATGAAAAACAGTTCGTCTTGCATAAAAGGAGCGAAAATATCTTGCAACCATTCAATTCTCTGCCTACGGCGTTGAAGTCTTCTTCGTGCAGCACGCTTTGTACGACGTTCGCTTGCATCTTTTGCCTCATCGAATAAACGTACCGCCCACAAATCTTTGCCCTTCGCACGTAACAATTCATAATGTTCGTTTGTACAAGCCATACCAACTGATTGCGTACCAATATCCATTCCCAAATAAAATTTTTCCATTTTTCCTCCTAAACTATTGACAAATTAAAAATTTAGTGATAAAGTGTAATTACAGAATAAACAAGACGAGTTCAAATAAAGATTTATTCTAATCACTTGTTCGCATTGTGCGACGACGCTCTCCTTTTGGGGGGAGCTTTTTTCTTGCCTTTTATATTCTAGCTCAACAATATCATATTAAATATGACAGACGCCTGTCCTTTTATTAAAAATTTTAATTTTTAATTAATTTTTATTTGTTATATTATACCATATTTATTTTTTCAATTTCAACGCAAATTTTAAATTACATTTAAAAATAAAAAACGTGTGCTACGGTTTGTAGCACACGTTTTTAAATTACCAAAGTTCTAAATCTTTAACCTGCTTTTTAGCCAATGCAATGAAGTCTTCTGTCTTCATTTTGCCGATGTCGCCTTTGCCACGTTGACGGATTGCAACTTCGCCGTTTAATGCTTCTTGTTCGCCGATAACGAGCATATAAGGGATCTTTTCGAGCTGAGCATCACGAATCTTCTTACCGATTTTTTCTGGACGAAGGTCTTTTTCTGGACGAAGACCGGCATCTAAAAGCATATCAAATACCTTGTTACAGTAATCTTCACTCTTTTCAGAAATATCCATAATTCTTGCTTGAACAGGAGCCATCCAAAGTGGAAGTGCGCCTGCGTATTTTTCTAAAACTAATGCAAGCGTTCTTTCATAACAACCAAGTGACGTTCTGTGAATTACGTATGGATATTTTTTCTCGCCATCGTCGTCGGTATAAAGCATTCCAAATCTCTTTGCAAGTTGGAAGTCAATTTGAATAGTGATGAGCGTATCTTCTTTGCCGAATACGTTTTTAATTTGAATATCAAGCTTTGGTCCGTAGAATGCAGCTTCGCCGTCTGCTTCGGTATACTCTAAACCGATATCGTCGAGTATGCCACGCATTGCATCTTGAACGTTTTCCCACTCTTCTTCAGAGCCGATATATTTTTCTTTATTGTTCTTGTCCCACTTAGAGAAACGGTAGCTTACGGCATCATCAAGACCAACAGCCTTTAACATATAAACGGCTAAGTCAAGACAACCCTTAAATTCGTTTTCAAGTTGAGCAGGGGTACATGCTAAGTGACCTTCAGAAATAGTGAACTGTCTTACACGAATAAGACCGTGCATTTCGCCTGAATCTTCATTTCTAAAAAGCGTTGAAGTTTCGCCAAAACGCATTGGAAGATCTTTATAACTTCTTGGTCTATTGAGATATACTTGGAATTGGAAAGGACAAGTCATAGGACGGAGCGCAAATACTTCTTTATCTTTGCCTTCTTCACCCATAACGAACATGCCTTCTCTGTAGTGATCCCAGTGACCTGAAATTTTGTAGAAATCAGACTTAGCAAAAAGTGGAGTTTTAGTTAAAATATAACCCCTTCTATATTCTTCATCTTCTACGAAACGTTGTAAAACTTGAATAGTCTTACTACCCTTTGCAAGCATTACAGGAAGACCTTGACCGATTGTGTCAACGGTTGTGAAATATTCTAATTCTCTACCGATTTTGTTGTGGTCACGAAGTTTTGCTTCTTCAACAGCCTTTAAATACTCTTCAAGTTGAGATTTCTTTTCAAAAGCCGTGCCGTAAATACGAGTGAGCATTTTATTTTTTGAATTACCTTTCCAGTAAGCACCGGTAACAGACGTAAGCTTAAACGCCTTGATAATACCCGTTGATGGAAGGTGTGGACCTCTACAAAGGTCGGTAAAATCGCCTTGCTTATAGAAAGAAATTACGCTACCTTCTGGAAGTTCTTCAATAAGTTGAACTTTATATGGCTCGTCATATTTTTTCATAAGGGCTAAAGCATCCTTTCTAGAAAGTTCAAATCTCTCTATTGGGAAGTTGCCCTTAATGATTTTATTCATTTCTTCTTCTATTTTTGCA
>JBGUUU010000123.1:0-12037 GCA_045133775.1 Christensenellaceae bacterium | reverse complement strand
GAAACTATTAAAAAAGCAGAGCAAGGCGACGGCATTATTGTTCGTGCTTTTGAAGCTTATAAAGAACGAAAAGTTGCTAGGGTTTGCGTTCCTTTTGCAAGAGAAGTGCTTATTTGCGATTTAAATGAAAACGAGCTTGAAAAGTTAGAAGTTAAAAATGGAGAAGTAAGTTTCGTAGTTAAACCTTTCGAAATAGTAACTTTAAAAATTAAGGTAAATTAATTTATAATATTAAACTGCTAAGAGATAATATATTTTAATAAGAAAAAGCACGCAAGGTTGTTAAAAACGAACCTATAGCGTGCTTTTTTAGTTTACTTTAAAATGTTTTAGGTGGTAATACCGTATGTGAGATATATAGGATCAAGGAAAACACCTAGCTTAGGTGTTATAAAGGTGAATATCATAAACGAAAAACTAAATATGCCAAATATAACTATAGACGTAATTTTTAAACCTTTTAGCTCATCGTGATTTCTTTTAAATAATATTCCTTCAAGTAGGTAGCAAGCGCCGGCTGAAATAAAGAAAACGGCAATATTTAGCCAATCTGGCGATTTGCAAATAGCTCCATTGTAGGTGTAATAAATTATCGGTATAAGCGCAAGCCCTAGCATAGTGCCAAGTAGTTTAATCGCCCAAAAATTATTGAAATCTTTAAAGAAAAAACTTTGAAAAATGGCAAAGAAAAATGCAGGGAAGAAAAATAGTTTCATATGCTCCCAAGTTGATTCGTTTACGCTGGAAAATAGCGCGACAATTTTTGCTCCGTCCGTCCAATCGTATAAAAAATGTAACACCGTGCCTAAAATTGCAGTTACAGTATAGCCTAAAAGTTGCCAAATTAAAATTGAGCGTTTTATAATATGCTTCCCCATTTTGTTCTGTATAAGTTTATTCGTGAAAATTGTGAATTATGCGTTTAATCAATCTATAGGCGTATTTTTGCATAAAAATCAAAGAAAAAATTATATTATCAAAGAATTTTTATAATATTATTGAAAAACAAAGTATTAATATGCTAAAATATCATTATAATTTTTATTATAAATAAGGGGTTATTTATGGAAAAGGTTAAAAAGCAATACGGTCTTTGGACGGGAATAGCCATGGTTATCGGTATCGTTATCGGCTCGGGCGTTTTCTTAAAAGCAGGTGGCGTTCTTCAACTTGCTGGTGGTAACTTAAAGATATCACTTTTGGCTTGGCTCGTAGGTGGATGTATAATGGTTTGCTCTGGTTTTTGTTTTGCAGTTTTTGCAACCAGAGTTACAAAGTATAACGGCGTTATCGATTACGTAGAAGTTGCTACAAATAGAAAGGTAGGCTACGGTCTTGCTTGGCTTATTACAACTTTCTATTACCCAATAGTTGCATCTATCGTTGCACTCTTTGCAGGTAGTTATTTCTTTACGTTATTTGGCGCAAATATCGGGCTTACCGATTGGCAAAACTTCGTGTTTGCATTCGTCGTTTTGATTTTATTTGTAGTTTTAAACTACGTTTCGCCAATTCTCTCTTCAAAATTCCAAATTTCTGCAACAGCTATAAAGCTTATTCCTATTGGAGTAATTGCAGTTGCCGGTCTTTTTGCATCTATGATAGTTGGCGATGGAGTGGGCATTGTAAACGCGTTTTCTACAAATGCTAAAGGGTTTGACGTAAACTTTGGCGAAGCTGTTAAAAAGACTGCCTTTGCATACGAAGGTTGGGTGTGCGCTACTGCGATAAATGCAGAGCTTAAAGATTCTAAAAAAGATTTGCCTAGAGCGCTCGTTGTCGGCACTATTGCAATACTTGCTTTCTATATTATTTATTACGTTTCACTTTCTGCCTTTTTAGGTAACGGTGGAACAATTACACAAGATGCAAACGCTCCAATCGCCGTGTTTGAAACTATCATGGGCAAGGTTGGCGGTATCATATTTACCGTGTTTATTATGATTTCTTGTCTTGGCACGGTAAACGGTATTTCAATTGCTTGCTGTAGGGGTATGTATACGATGTCTTGTAGGGGATTGGGTATTGCTCCTGAAAAATTCTCTAAGCTTGGCAAAAATCAAAGTGTTTCGCTTTTGTCTTGTGTTTACGGTCTTATATGTATGGAAATTATGCTTGGCGTTTGGTATCTTGCAATGCACGGAGTATGGATTTTCAAGTATCTCGGCAGTATGGATGAAATAGTTTGCGCAATAATTTACGCAGTGTATATTACTATGTATGTTTATATGATGCGTAATTTCAAAGATTGCAAGCCTTTTACTAGATTCGTTATGCCAGCAGTTGCAATAGTAGGCTCGTTATTCTTTGTTGTTTGTGGAACTGGTTTATACCAACTTATTTTCACAGGCTCGTGGGAGAGTGTTAAGGCGTTTGGTGTGTTTATGCTTTTATTTGCAGTAATGATGGCGCCTTGTCTTTTCTTCTATCATAGTGGTGGAAAAGATTTAGAAAACGTATAAAACTAATACAAAAAGCCCGACATTTCTGTCGGGCTTTTTTAATAAAACAAAGAGTTTATTAGCTTATAGGCTAGGATTTGTTGTTTAAAATTTGTTTTTTATATTCTTTTGGTGTAAGACCTGTTTGCTTTTTAAAGAATCTGCAAAAATAAGCAACGCTATCAAAATTAAGCTGTTCGGCTATTTTAGAAAGGCTATATTCTCCGCTAGCTAAAAGCTCTTTTATGCGCTCGGTTTTTTTCTTTGCAACGTAATTTATAAACGTGTAACCAGTGTGCATCTTAAATTGACTGCAAAATGCCGAACGGTTAGTGTTGAACAAGAAAGCAATTTCATCTAAAGTTATCTTTTCGCTATAATGCATATTTACGTATGCTAAAATTTCATCAAACTTAAAAACTTGATCGCCGTCTTCTTCGCTTTTTGAAAATTGATGTTTTCTAATAAGCTCTATTAAAAAATTTTCAAGCAGAGAGCAAAGAAGTTGTTCACTACCAAAAATTTGCTCTTGCTTTTTCTTCATTACGTAAAGTGGTTTATCGTAAGGGGGAGCAAAAACGTTTCTGCCTTCTTTTACTATCTTTGCAATTTGCTTAATTTCGCCGTCATCAAGCTTTATTTTATGCTCGGAAAAATATTTCAAATGCTCTGAATTGCATTCAAAACCTAAAATAACAACAGTTGTCTTTTTGTTTTTTCTAGTAGAAAGAGAATGAATTTCATTAGCCGAATGTATTATCATTTCGCCTTTTTTAAGCTTGCCTTTAAAATTTTCTCCGTCGACAGCTATCGTTCCGGCATAAGAGAATAAAAGCTCACAAAAAGGGTGCTTACCACTTTCCGTTTGTTTGGCTTGGTCAAATTCAAAAAAATGAACGTTTGCAATTTTTGTAACCTTTAAAACGTTATTTAGCGTTTGTAACTTAAATTCCATATAAATATTGTATTTTAAAACTTAAAAATTGTCAACCACAAAACAATAAAATTCTTAACAAAAAATACGATTGTGCAATTTTATGTTACGATTTTGTAGTGACAAATTTTAATTATTGTTATATAATAAAACAAAAAACTTTTAGGAGAATTTTATGCAAAGAGTTTGTATACCAGATTGGGAATATCAAGAGAGAATAAAAAGAGCCGCTAAGCTCGTAGCTGAAAGGGGTCTTGACGTAATGGTAGTTGCTTCAACAGAAAGCGACTATGCTAACGCTCGTTATTTTTCAGGCTTTTGGCCACTTTTTGAAAGGGCAGGCGTAGCAATTTCAGCAAACGGCGACGCAGCGCTTTTAGTTGGTCCAGAATCTGCAGTTTTCGGCAGAGATTTTGGTAAGTTAGAAAAGGTTTTCGTTCTTAAAGAATTCCGTGAGTCTGCAGATCCATCTTATCCAGAACTTATTCCAAGCACTTTTAATGAAGTGTTTAAGGCAATCGGTGTTACAGGCGAACATATTAAAATAGGTCTTGGTAGTTACGTTGAGTGCACTCTTCCTATTTACGAAGGCTTAAAAGATAGTTTCCCTAAAGCAGAAATCGTTAGATGTAACGATATTATGGTAGAGCTTCGTCAAATCAAGTCAGAAAACGAGCTTGCTTGTATTAAAGAAGGTTTTAGAATTATCGAGCTTGCAACAGATGAAGTTATTAGATGCTTAAAGCCTGGTGTTACAGAGCTTCAAATGGTTGGCGTTGCTCAAAGAGTAATTTACGAAAACGGCGCAGAATACGAAGGTCTTCCTATGTATGTTTTCAGCGAAGAAAGCACGCGTCACGCTATTTCTCGTTCTAGATACAGAGAGATTAAAAAGGGCGATATCGTTCAACTTAACTTATCTGCTAAAATAGACGGATATTCTCCATCAATTGGTCTTCCAGTTGTAATGGGTAAGCTCGAAGGCGAGAGAAGAGAAATCGTAGATTTCTGCCGTAAGATGCACGAGTGGACGGAAACTCAACTTAAAGCAGGCGTTTACGCTGACGACGTTGCAAAGAGATTTTTACAAATGTATAAAGACGCTGGCTACGAGAAGAACTACGTTTACGGACCATGTCACGGAACAGGTATGATTGAAGTTGAAGCTCCTTGGATGGAAACTTCTACACACTATCCATTACAAGAAAATATGACTTTCCAAATTGATACCTTTATTTCAGGACCAACCTTTGGTTGCCGTTGGGAAAAGGGCGTTGCAATTAAAAAAGATGGTTGTCAGTCTTATACCGACTACTTAAAGAAAGGCATTATTGAACTCGACGTATAATTTATATAATCGACTTATAGATGGGCGTTTGGCTAGCCAAACGCCCGTTTTAATATTCTTAGTCATAAATTCAAGTAGCAGTTTATATTAAAATGTCTATTTATGACATTAAAAAGACAAGAATTGTATTGAAAAATCTTTTTAATAGTTATATAATAATTCTAGAAAATGTAAAATTTTCTAAACAAAATTTATAAGGGAAATGATTATGATAGTTGGTAAAAAGAATTGGATAATTCCTGATTGTGAGCTCCCACCTGAAGGTGAAGGCGTTTTAAAAGGTCACGAGAGCGTTATCATTGTAAATGATTCTAAAAAAACAGCAAGAATTAAGGTTACACTTTTCTTTGCAGACAAAGAGTGCTATGAAAATATCGAGTGGACTGTAGAATCTAAAAAGGTTAAGTGTTTTAGAATGAACAATTTAACAGATATGTGTGGCTTTGAAGTTCCACTAGAAACTCAGTATGCTATGAAGTTAGAAAGCACACAAAAAATTGTCGTTCAATACGGCAGACTTGATAATAGACAAACAAATCTTGCGTATTATACTACGCTTGCGTTTTAAGGAGAAGATAACATGAAAAAGTTAAGATGTGTAGTCCTTGGTTATGGTGACAGAGGCGAACGTTATTCAGATTATGCAAGGGCAAAAAAAGACGAGTTGGAAGTAATTGGCGTTATCGACCCTAACCCTGCAAGAAGAGAATCTGCAAGGGCTAAGTTTTCTATTAAAGAAGATATGCTTTTTACAAGTTTAGAAGAGTTTTTAGCAAGACAGATTAAATGTGATTTCGTTATCAACTCAACTATGGACGAGTTGCATTATAAAACTGCTATGGCGCTTTTAGACCATGGCTATAATATCCTTTTAGAAAAACCTGTAACTGCAAATCCAAAAGAACTTTTAGATATCAAAAACAAGGCTGAAGAAAAGGGTCTTAAGGTTGTCGTTTGTCACGTTTTAAGATATACTCCGTTTTATTCAACTATCAAAAATATAATCGACAGTGGAAAAATTGGTAAAATCGTAAGTATGCAACTTAACGAGCACGTTTGGTACGGACATTTCGTAAACGCATACGTAAGGGGTAAGTGGAATAACGAAGATGCGTGCGGTAGTGGACTTTTGCTTGCAAAATGTTGTCATGATACAGACCTTATTTGTTGGCTTAATAATATTACCGAGCCCGTTGCCGTTTCTTCTTTTGGTAGCAAGTCATTCTTTACTGAAGAAAATGCTCCAGAAGGCTCTGCAAAGCGTTGTCATGAATGTTCGGTAGAAAACTGTATGTTTAATGCCAAAAAGTTTGAAATAGAAAAGAATTTCTGTCCAATGTATACTTGGGGTAAAATAGAAAAACCTTGGCAAGAGATTACTTATGAAGAAAAGGTAGAGTTTTTAAAGACAAGTTCTTACGGCGAGTGCGTATTTAAAACCGATATGAACATAGTTGACCGTCAATGTGTGTCTGTAAACTTTAAAAACGGCTCTATAGCAACACTTAATATGATAGGTGGCACGAGTAAAGCAGGTAGACATATCCACGTTATATGTGAATATGGCGAAATTGTCGGTTACGTTGAAGACAATAAAATGCTCGTTAGAACGTTTGATAAAGAAAATATCAACTTTACTGCAGAAACGATTGATTTCTCTAAACAAGTTGACGTAACTAAGGAAGACAATTCAATAGGTGGACACTACGGTGGCGACTACTATATCATACGTGATTTAGTAAGATTTTTAAACGGTGAGCCAACTTCTTCGGCTACTACGGTAATTGGCGATTCTATAAGTGGTCATATGGTTGTTTATTGCGCTGAAAAGGCGAGAAAAACGGATACAGTTGTAAAAGTTAAAGAATTTGAAAAAGAATTTTCAGTTTAAAATTAAGGAGATAAAATGATTCTTGATCATAGTTTTCCAAGAGAAACAGACTACGTAAAAGAGAATAATATTCCACTTGTTATCGTTGGTGGAACGGTAGAATATCACGGCCCACATTGTAGCTATGGTTGTGATACTTTAGTTGCAGAAGGGCTTGTTAAGCTTCTTGCAAAAGAAAAAGAAATTATGCTTGCTCCTACCATTTCTTATAGTCCGTCAAGCTATGCGGTTGGCGGGCGAAAGAGTGGAACTGTTCACGTGCCTGAAAGGGCTTTTGAAGATTACGTTTATTACGTTTTTAAGAGTATGCTTTACTCTGGCTTTAGAAATATTTACGTAGTAATTCATCATCAATTCGAGCAAGAGGGCGAAATGCCTATGACTCTTTGCTATAGAACTGCTGCAAAAAGAGCGACAATGGAATACTTAGAAGAATCGCTTGGCGAAGGTTGGTGGGGTAGCGAAAGTTACGCAAATTACTACGAGCAGTTAGAAGGCGCAAACAATCCTTTTAATTGGATTAAGGTTATTCCTACAATGTCAACTGCAGTGCAAAATGCAACCGGCTACGACCATGCAGGCAAATTTGAAAGTTCAATACTTATGGCTTTATACCCAGACTGCATAAAGCTTGATAGAATTGACGATATCAAGCATTGGTTTACTCAAAGCGCTAAAGAAGCAAATAAAGAACTTGGCGACGAAATGGTAAGACAGTCGCTTGAATATTTAAAAGAGGCTATTAAATAATGTTACCTATTATAAAAAAGGTTAAATTACCTGAAAATAATTTTCCTTGTATTTGGCAAACCGTAATTTTTCGTAATTACGGTTTTGTTTCATCTGATAATATTGCTAGTGTTTTAGGGTGCGACGTTACCACTATAGAAAACGAGGCAAAAAGACTAGGTTTAGATAACGTAAAATTTGATGAAAATTGGTTAAAGTTAGGCTATATGACGATTATTCGCAACAATTGGTTTCTATTGCCTTATAATCAATTGCTTGTCTTACTCGGTTTTAGTGAAGAAAAATTAGACTTTATTTTAAAAAATGAAGACTTTTTTGGCGAAAAACTTGGTAGCTTTAAACCAGAACTTGCAGAAGTTTTTTACGAGCCTTTAACCAAAGAGCAAATTGAAAAAACAGAGAAAATTGCACGTTTAATAAGGCGTGAATATAGTGACGGCTTTGCTAAAAAATTCGGCTTTTTTAACGGCGAATGCAAAGAAAAAAGCTTTTTGCAAGATAGAAGTGGCGTAAGAATTGTGCACGGATATTTAACTCCTTGTGGCGACGTTTTTGTTGAAGACGACGAAAAATATATGCCAGACGAACTACTTTTAGAGTATGCTAAAAATGGTATAAACGGCGTTTGGGTGCACGGACTTTTGTCTGCGCTTTCGCCATATCCATTTGATAAAAGCATTGGCGATGGCTATAAAGCGAGAAGAGTTGCCCTTCAAAAACTCGTTGATAGGTGTAGTAGATACGGTATCAAAGTATATTTGTATTTAAACGAGCCAAGGGGAATTGCCGTTGAAAAACTTGGTGATTTTAAGCATCTTGCAGGTAGAATTGAAAACGGTGTTGCTAGCCTTTGCTTTGAGCATAAAGAAGTTCAAGATTATTTATATAACGCTGTTAAAGACCTATTTGAAAACGTAAAGGGCTTGGGTGGATGTTTTACTATTACAATGAGCGAAAATCAAACCCATTGCCATTTTAGGCAGGGTAACAATTGCCCAATTTGTGGTGGCGTTTCGCCAGAAGTTGTAACATCTCGTATCAATAATATTATTGCAAAAGCCGTTAAAGATAGTGGCTCGAATGCTGAAGTTATAGCTAACCTTTGGGGTTGGTCAACTTATATGGATTGGACGGAAGAAAAGCTAATAAACGGTATTACACTTTTAGATAAAGACGTTTCTGTTCTTTGCGTTAGCGAATTTGATTTAGACATTGAAAAGGGTGGGGTAAAAAGTAGAATAATAGACTATTCTATAGCAAATCCAGGTCCTGGTGAAGTCGCAAAAAAAGCATTGTCTTTTGCAAAAGAAAAAGGTCATAAGACCTATGCTAAAATTCAAGTTAATAATAGTTGGGAATGTTCTGCCATTCCGTATCTTCCTGTTTTTGATTTAACTTACGAGCATATTAAAAACCTAACTGAAATAGGTGTAGAAGACTATTTGCTTACCTGGACGCTAGGTGGTTATCCTTCGCCAACTATGGATATGATAGCCGACTTTTCTTCTCAAAAAGAAAGTTTTAGTTTGAGCAAATGGTATGATAAGTTTTTTGGCGAAAAATCAAAGACCGTTCAAAAAGCAGTAGATAAGATTTGTAGCGCTTTTAGAGAATATCCTTTCAGTATACAAAACTTATATCTTTCTCCAAGGTCTTTAGGTCTTGCGAATTTGTGGGACGTTGAGCCTAGTGAAAAATCTTCTACAATGGTATGTTATGCCTACGACGATTATAAAAATTGGTTAGGACCATACCCACTTGAAGTGTTTATTTCGCAATACAATAAACTTCTTACAAAGTGGCAAGAAGGCATAGAAATATTAGAAAAAATTAATGATAATCAACTTATAGATGAACTTTTAACCTATTCTAAGGTTGCATATTGCCATTTTTATTCAGATTTGTTGCAAACTGAATATAGTTATAAAAAGTCTATACAAGATAAAAACGGTGTTGATAGCCTTTTAATAAAAGAAAAGGAATTGTCGTGCGAGTTGTTGGCTTTACTTAAAAAGTCGCCTTTTATTGGCTATGAAACTTCTAATCATTATTTTTACACCGAAAGAAACGTTGTAGAAAAGTTAATCAACGTTGAAAGATTGAAAGCTGAATTATAATAAAATGCAAGGCTCTATGCCTTGCATTAATTTTTTGCATAAATTCTTAAAACTTATTGAAAAGTCTAAAAAATTGTGCTATATTTATAATAAATATTATTACAAAACAAGGTGCTAAATGATGAACTTTGCTAACGTTGAAAATTGGAAACTTGCTTACGTAGATAACGCAACCTTAAAAGCGGAAAATTTAAACCTAACAACACCTAAAGATGTTACAAAAAATGGTTTGCCTGTTATAAATGCAAGTGTTCCGGGCAACTTTGAACTTGATTTTATGCGTGAAGGTATTTTAGATGACGTTTATTTTGGAGCGAACTTTTTAAAGACCTATCGCCTTGAAAATCTTCATTTGTATTATTTTACAGAGTTTGAACTATTCCATAAGCAAGGATGTAATACGGTGCTATCTTTTGAAGGTATAGACACGGTAGCAGAAATTTTTGTCGATGGTGAAAAGCTTGCTTTTGTTGAAAATATGCACCACGCGCACAAGTTTGACGTTAATAACTTAAAAGAAGGCAAGCACAGCTTACTTGTTCACATTTTGCCTGCCGCTATATATGCAAGACAGTTTGATATTCCATCAATGTGTTATGGTATGAAATACAATCACGACGCAATTGAGCTTAGAAAGTCTGCGTCTATGTTTGGCTGGGATATCATGCCAAGAATTGTGTCTGCAGGGCTTTTCAAACCAGTTAAAATTGAATACGTTAAAAAAACTAGAATTAAAGACCCGTTTGTTTATCTTGAAAGAATGAATAACGAAAAAACGGGTGGTGTAGTAATAATGACCTTTAAAGTTGAAACAGAAGACGATTTTCTTTTCGACTATAAGGTTAAAATTAATGGTAAGTGTAAAGACCACGAATTTAACTATGAAATGGTGCCTTATTCTGCATCAAATAGGATTGGTTTAGACTTTAAAAACCCATATTTATGGTGGCCAAAGAATTACGGCGAGCCAAATCTTTACGACATAGAGTTTTCTCTTTATAAAGGCGAAGAGCTTTGTGATACAGTAACAGTTAAGACTGGTTTTAGAAAGGTTTGGCTTAAGAGAACTTCGCTCGCTGGCGAAAATGGTGATTTTTGTTTTATCGTAAACGGCAAGCGCATTTTCGTTACGGGAACAAACTGGGTGCCAACCGATGCATTTCCTTCACGTCATGGCGAATATGAGCAAAGGGGCTTAGAGTTTGTTAATGATTTAGGCTGTAATATGGTGCGCTGTTGGGGTGGTAACACCTATCCGTCGCAAAACTTCTACGATTATTGTGATGAGCACGGTATAATGGTTTGGCAAGACTTTACAATGGGTTGTGGACATTATCCTGATGATGAAAGGCTTTGCAAGCTCGTAAAAGAAGAGATTAAGCAAACGGCAATAGCGTTTAGAAATCATCCGTCGCTTGCGCTTTGGGCAGGTGATAACGAATGCGACGTTTTCGTTGTTTATAATGCAGAAAGCGACTTGACGGAAAATGATCAACCCGCAAATCTCAATCCAAATTTGAACAAATTAACTCGTGACGTAATTTTAAAAGAAATAAGAAATCACGACGGAACAAGACCATACTTACCGTCTTCGCCTTACGTTGACGAGATTGCATATTTAAAGGGTAACCCTTCCGAGCTTCATATTTGGGGGCCAAGAGATTTCTTCAAGGGCGAGTATTATAGAAATGCAAAATGCCATTTTGCGTCGGAAATTGGCTATCACGGCTGTCCTTCGCCAAAATCTATAAAGAAGTTTATATCAAACGAGAGCTTGCCAAAGAGTTCTATAACTGAAATTTACGAAAACCCAGAGTGGCTTGTTCATGCAACTTGTATGGAAACTTGTATAGATGGCAACCCATTTGCATACAGGCTCCCATTGATGGTTAGTCAGGTTGAAAGAATCTTCGGCGAAGCATCTGGCGATTTAGCAGAATTTGCTCGCCAAAGTCAAATCTCTCAAGCAGAAGCAAAGAAGTTTTTTATTGAAACTTTTAGGGCTCAAAAATGGAGAAAGACTGGTATTCTTTGGTGGAATGTTATCGACGGTTGGCCACAGGTTTCTGATGCCATTATAGATTGGTATGGCGTTAAAAAGCTTGCATACAATTATATTAAGAGATCACAAAGTGCTTTTTGTATGATTTTTGATGAACCGGTTGGCGGCAAGCATACTTTAATTGCTACAAACGATTCTGTCATAGATGAAAGTGTAGATTATAAAGTAACTAACCTTGTAAATGATAAGGTTGTTTTAAGTGGCAAGTTTGATTTAGCACAAGCCGGCAAGTTAGAAGTTGCTAGCTTAGACGTTGAAAACAACGCTTTTTATCTTATCGAGTGGAAGTCAAAGCAAGGCGATGGCAAAAATCACTTTGTAACGTCAATTGGTGACGGATGGACTTATGAGAAGTATAAAGCTTGTATGATAAAAGCAGGTTTTTATGATGAGTTTGAGGGTTTTGCTAAATAAACGACTTATAGGCGAGCTTTTATTAAAAATTTAAACTTTTTAGAGATTAATATGGAGGATATAGACTATGATATTAAAAA
>JBGUUU010000122.1:0-6049 GCA_045133775.1 Christensenellaceae bacterium | reverse complement strand
AAAACCTTGGTGACCAACAAGGTCTACCAAGTCTTTTCAACTCACGAGCCTTGGCTAACTCGCAACTAACCCCTTAAAACTACGTTTGTAACTTTATATAAGACGAAAAAGTGTGTTACGGTAAATTTGTTTGCCCAGTATATTTTAATTATATCAAATTTAGCGTAAAATATGCAAATATTTCAAAGCATTTTGTATATATTATTGACATTATTTGTAAGGTGCTTTAAAATATATGCAAAGGAGAAATTAAAATGAAACTTACTGTTTTAGGTAAATACGGTCCGTTTCCTAAAGAAGGTTGTGCTACAAGCTCTTATCTTTTAAACGTGAACGGTAAAAACATACTTTTAGATTGTGGGGCAGGGGCTGTTTCTCGCCTTTTAAAATACGTTAAACCCGAAGATATCGACGTTATTATTTTATCGCATTACCATTTAGACCACACGTCCGATATTGGCGTATTGATTTATTATTATCAAGTTGCATCTAATAATGGCAACGTTAAAAAGCCGTTGGTATTTTGTCCAGAAGGTGGTGGACCTTTATACGAGATGGTTGTAAATTCACCATACTTTGACGTGAGTGTTGTTAGGGGTGGAGAGATTTCAATGCTTGAAGATATTGATTTTGAATTTTTCCCTATGCGACACCCTGTTGAATGTGTTGGCGTTAAAATTTCTAGTAACGGCAAAACTTTTGCATACACAGGCGATACTAACGTTTGCGATAGTGTTGAAGACCTTTACGAAGGGGCTGACGTAGTTCTTGCCGACGGTTGCTTTATAGGTCAAGATTGGGCTAATATAAAGCCCCATTTAAGCATTGAACATATTGTAGAATTAACAAATAAGTATGGCAATAAGTCAATTATTAGCCATATTAACCCAAAATATACTGAAGAAGAATTGCAAAAAGCAATTAGTGGTGCAAATGAAAAATGTTTGATAGCGCAGGAAGGCAAGATATACGAAATATAAAGCCAATAAACTTTAGGCCGATATTATTTTGCGCTTTGTCGCTATTCGTAGGCGTTATTCTCTACCGCAATTATCCTATTTTGAGCGTGTGGACTATATTAACGCCTATTTTTGTTACGTTTGCAATTTGCGTTGTGTGCTATTTAACGTTCGGCAAAGAGAAAAGGTATACTGTTTTAACAACTTCAGCAGTATGCTTTATCTTTATTTTAATAGGGATGTTGAGTCTTGGCTTAAAAGTAAATTCTACAACAAGTAAAGTAGTTGCCAGCGGGTATTACACAGTGGTTGGCGAAGTTAAAGACGTTTCTTATAAAGACGGTGGTTACTATGCAACGCTCACGGGTTGCACCTATAATGGCGACGAAGGTGGGGATTTTTATACATACAAGTTGCAAACTAAAGTTGAGCTATACAATATCGTTGAAATAAAGTGCTACGTTAAAAATGATAAAATTGTCAAAGGGGAGAAATTTTCTCATAGAATAATAAGTGAGTGGTCTAACTATGCTTCGCGCGTAGACTCTGTTAGGGTGTTAGGTAAAAGTGGTAGTGTGGCTTCTCGCTTTAAAACTCGCACGGACACGATATTTAAAAAGATTTTAGGTGAAGATTTTGGAATACTGTCTGCACTGCTTAGGGGCGATGATTCTGAAATGCGCCAAACGGTAGAGCTTTTTAGGTTTGTTGGTATAGCGCATATATTTGCAGTGTCAGGTCTTCACGTAGGTCTTATTTTTACAGCGCTTAGCTTTATATTTGGCAAACTAAAGATAAACAGGCTTATAAAAACGGTTAGCATTACTTTAATGCTTATATTCTACTCGTATCTTTGTGGCTTTTCGCCATCATCTTTAAGGGCGACTATAATGTGTAGTTGCATGATGATAAGCAGGCTACTAGGGCAAAAGCACGATGGAATAAACGCGCTTTCGGCTGCTGGAATAATTGTTGTCACGACAAATGCAACCGATTTGTTTTCGGTAGGATTTATTCTTTCATTTACAATTTGCTTTTCAATCTTGGTTTTAGCTCCACCTATAAAAAGCGTTTTATCGTTTATGCCAAACGAGTTTTCTTCATCGCTCTCTGTTTTGTTTGCATCTCAAGCAGGTGTTCTGCCATTGTCTATAAAATACTTTGGTGGTTTTCCGCTTGTGTCTTTCTTTGCAAACTTTTTACTTCTTCCTATTGTTTCTATTCTTTATTATGTTACCGTAATAGGTGTGATAATTTGCTTAATTTTGCCAATTAACGAGCATATAGCCTTATTTTTGCCACAAATACTCACGGTAGGAATAAAGGGTGTAACCGAGTTTATGACAAACTTTCCGTTAGTTTTAGACTATATGTCTACGCCACTAGCAATAGTTTACTATGCGTTGCTTTTATGTGTGTCAGACTTTATAAACGTTTCTAAAAAGGCAAAATTTTCTTGCGGGGTATTGATTTTGGTTTTAATTGCGTTTATAGGTGCGCGTAGTTTTTTTGGTGTTCCTACTTAAAAAGCACTTGTATTTCTTGATTTTTGTTATAATAAGTGATAAAATAATAATAAGAGTATGAAATTTAAAGATTTAAAGAAAAGTTTTGCATCAGGATTGATGCCAATATATCTAGCTAATGGCGACGATGCTTTTTTAATAGAGCGTTCTACAAGGCTTATTATAGATGCTTGTAATATAGACGAAGGGTTAAATTTGTCCAATTTTGAAGGCGGAGACGTTAAGGGCAATAGCGAAAAGCTTATTTCTGCGCTTACGAGCTATCCTTTTATGGGCGACAAGAGAGTTGTTCTCGTTAAAGAATATTACCCACTCGCTGCAGATCTAAAGGCGTTAAAGGCTTATTTTGACAACCCTTGCGAAACTACCGTGTTTATAATTGCAAACACACAAAAAAGTGAAAATATTTTAAAAATGCCTAACGTTACCGAAATTGATTGTGCAAAAGGTGACGTGTCCGTTGCATCTATGTGGATTAAAAGCCAAGCCATAAAAGCTGGTGTAAAAATTTCGCAAGGAGCAATAGACAAGATTATTGATTACAGCAACGCCGATATGACTAAAGTCAACGGTGAAATAGAAAAATTAGTTGCCTATTCTATGACTACGGGCGAGATAACCGAAGCAGACGTAGAAGCTCTTTGCATTAAAGAAACGGAGTATCAACTCTACGAAGTAGTTGAGTTTATTTCTGCTAAAAAATACGAAAGCGCGTATACTTGTCTTATGGAGATGATGTCTTCTTCCGGCGACGGGCAAAAGCTTTTCGTATCCCTTTATTATCATTATAGAAGAATGCTTTACGCAACGCTTTCAAAGGAGAGCGATGCAGAAGTTGCCAAATACTTAAAAATCAAGGAATTTGCAGTAAAAATGGCGCGTAGGCAAGCTAAAGCGTATCCTATAAAAAGGCTAAAAGAGATAGTTGATTCGCTTGCTTTATACGATGAAAAATTTAAGCAAGGCTACGTAGAGCAAGGCTCTGCCGTTTGGAATTCCGTATTCAACGTGTTAGTGGGATAAAGTGTAAATTTTTAACCAAAGAATATACGAGTATGGTTTCGCATATAATCACAAGGAGAAAAATATGAGTTTTCAAGATTTCATAGCAAAAGTTGGTCAAACGTTTTGCGGTAATCCGTTGACAATTACGATCACAATACTTTTCCTTTTCGTATTGTTTTATTTTGCTATAAGTATTTTAAATCACAATAACGCAAAGTGGGTTATAGTAGTTTTCGTTGTATATATTTTATCAACGGGCACTATGTTTATGCTTGCAGAAATTTCTGGTTGGAATTATTTTATCGTTCCACTACTTTTTATCGTTGCAATCGTATCAATGTTTTCAACAGAAATTAAAAGGGGCATTTGGAAGATAAGGGTAAAAAAATCTAGTGAGCCAAGAAAATACGATAAAGGTCAAGGCTCTTTCAATCAAAGTAAATACGTTGACGAAATTGTAAAGGCTCTCCTTAATATGTCTAAAAACAACGTTGGCGCAATAATTATTTTCTCTGATGAAAATCTCCCAAGTTCAATTATTGAAAGCGGAACGGTTTTAGATGCTACGATTTCTGCTCCACTCATTGAGAGTGTATTCTTCCCAAAAACGCCACTTCACGATGGCGCAATGGTTATCGTTGGCGAAAAGGTGCACGCTGCAGGATGTTTCTTACCATTATCGCAAGAAAGTAACCTTCCTAAAGAGCTTGGTTCTCGTCACCGCGCAGGCATAGGCGTAACGGAGGCTATTAGCGTAACAGCTATAATCGTTTCTGAAGAAAACGGTATTATTTCTATAGCTCAAGGTGGTAAAATTAGCAGATATGCAGATTCAGAGTCTTTAAGACAAACTCTTTCAGAGTTTTTCTGGCAAGTTCAATCTGAAGATATTGACATAAAGGAGAACTGATATGAAAGGTATGTCTAAATCTAAAAAGGGTAACAAAATCTTAAAGGAAGTAGTTTCTGCTGTAATTGCAGCAGGGCTTGCTCTTTTTGTGTTCGTGGTTCTAAACTTTGTATAAGGTTGCAAAATTCGGTGGCTCGTCAATGGCTGACAAGGTCGGTTTTAGGCGAGTTGCAGAGTGGGTGCAATGTGAAGAAGATATAAGGGCGATAGTCGTTTCGGCAGGTGGAAAAACTAGCAAAAGCAAGAAGGTTACAGATTTGCTTTTAGATGCTAGTAATAGTATCTTTAGTGGTGCTAGCATTAAAAAATCACTTAATCAATTTATTGAAAGAACGGTTAGTGATGCCGAGTCTATCGGGCTTGAAAATTTAATAAAAGATGAACTAATGAAAATCGAGCAAGAGGTTGAGAAAGACCTTTCGCTCGATTTTATTTTGTCTAGGGGCGAGTATTATTACGCAAAGCTTTTTTCTGCTTATTACGGCTTACCGTTTGTCGATAGTAAAGATTTAATTGGGTTTCACAAAGACGGCACTTTAAATATCGGTCTTTGCGAATTTCAAATAGAAAGGGCTTACGAAAAGTATGGCAAATTTGTTTGCGGTGGGTTTTACGGTGCAACTCCAAACGGCAGAATAAAAACGTTTACTAGGGGTGGTAGCGATTTTTCGGGCGCGATTATTGCAAGGGGCTTAAAGGCTAACGAGTATTTAAATTTTACCGACGTAGACGGCATTTTCCCTTTCTCACCAAGCATAAGGAAAAGTCTGCCGATAAGAGAAATTTCGTTTGATGCTGTAAGGCTTTTAGGCGAGTTTGGTTCAACGGTTTTACACCCTGCAAGCGTATTGCCTTTATACGGCACAAATACTAGAATAATTGTCAAAAACACATTCAATAAAGAAGCTATAGGCACGGTTGTTAAAGAATTTTGCGATATTGCCCCCTTTGCTTTTGCAGTGAAAAACGACGTGACTTATCTTAAAATGGTTAAGCGTGGAAACGGGTATAACCTAGCTCAAATTTTGCAAGGACAAAAAGCAAAAGTAATTCTTTACGCGTCGTCTTTAGATTTTTTAGAGTTGTGTTACGACGGTGAAATAAGTGAGTTGCAAATTAAAGAACTAGGCCTAGATTTTTGTCAAATTCAAAAGGGTGTGAACGCACTATATTTTACGCTATGTGATAGTTCTATCAAAAAAATATGCAGTCTTCAAAGCGCTAAATTGCCACTACAAGTAGGTTTTTTTGATTTCGGTTGCTACGTTATAATAAGCCAAGAGAATTTAAAAGAGTGTTTGCAAATTGTTTTAAAAAACTAAAACTTTTTATTTTTTTATCACTTTTATATCACACAAATGTAGTATTATAGGGGTGCGAGTAACAGAAAACAGTTTATTCATCAAAATCCCCCTTAAATACAAATGCGTAAAAGCGGCTCTTTTAGAGTCGCTTTTATGTTTTTAGCTTGAAAATTCACAGTAATTTTGGTCTTATGTTGCAAGCTAGAATGAAATTAGGCTATGTCACAACTCGTGACTGATATTTAAAGGTTTATCTAATTCGCAATACTAGTCTTTTTACGGCTTTTTGCAATTCCGATTACCAACAAGGTAATTCCCTTGCAAAAATCTCGCAAAAATCCCGTC
>JBGUUU010000121.1:0-2060 GCA_045133775.1 Christensenellaceae bacterium | reverse complement strand
GCAATAATGATGTGTTTATCAATAATGCTTGAAAAGGTTGTTGCTGTGGCAACGGCAAAAGATTTGGATGGTCTTTACAAGCAAGGTTTAGTGTTTTTAATAATGTTTGCTGTATCAACAGTTGCATACATATTATTGATGAGAATTAAGCCTGCATTTAAAAAGCGTGCATTAAAGCAATATAAAGACAATGCGTATGAGTATATTTTAAACAAAAACATAGCAGATTTTAACAAGTCAACAACCTCAACTTACGTTTCAGCATTTACAAACGACGTAAAGGTTATAGAAGAAAATTACATATTAGCTCCATTTAGCATTATAACGCAAATTACACTTTTTATTTCAGCAATAGTAATAATGCTTTTCTATAGCCCTGCGCTTACAGGCGTTGCTATTGGTTTATCCTTAATTCCTATGGTAGTAATGCTGTTAGTTGGTGGAAGGCTTGGTGCTCATGAAACGAATATAAGCAACCAAAATGAAAGCTTTATGCACTTTTTAAAAGATAACCTTGTTGGTTTTTCAACTATAAAGGTTTTTAAATCTGAAGATAAAATCAAGAAAATTTTTAAAAGCCGCAACGGGGTTTTAGAAACGGAAAAAGCCAAAAAAGAAAGGACCTTAGTTCTTTTAGAGTTTCTTCAAACTGCAACGTCAATATTGGCTCAATTTGGCGTTTTCTTTGTTGGTGCATATATAGCAATAACAACTGGTGCAATACAGGCATCTGTGCTTATTTTGTTCGTTCAGCTTATGAACTCGGTAATGAGCCCACTTATTCAAATTCCAACTCTTATATCTAAGCACAATTCTTGTAAGCCTTTGTTTGCAAAGATGGAAGAGATAATAAATATTGAAGATTGTGGCGAAAAACAAGACGTTGAGTTTGAAAATTCTATCAAAGTAACTAATTTAGAGTTTGCTTATGAAGACAACAACATTTTAAACGGCATTGATTTTGAGTTTAAAAAGGGTAAATCATATGCTTTAGTTGGCGCTAGTGGTTCGGGCAAAACTACCTTACTTAATTTGTTAGCAGGCAGATATCAAGAGTATAACGGCGAGATAAATTATGACGGAAAAGAGCTTAAAACCCTGTCTATAGATTCATTATTTGAAAAAATGGCATACGTAGAGCAAAACGTTTTCGTGTTTGACGACTCTATTGTTAATAACGTAACAATGTATTCTAACGTTGATGAAGACGCTTTAGCTAGAGCACTTGAAAAAGCTGGACTTAAAGCGTTGATTGAAGAGAAAGGCGTTGACTATAAGTGTGGTGAAAACGGTAGCAACTTGTCTGGTGGCGAAAAACAAAGAATTTCGATTGCACGTGCGCTCATAAAAAATGCAGAACTTCTCTTTATGGATGAGGCAACGTCTGCGCTAGATAATGAAACTTCTTCAAACGTTATGCATAGCGTTTTAGATATTGAAAGCCTTTCAAAAATCGTAATAACTCACAAGTTAGAAGAGAAGATTTTAAAAAGATTTGATGAGATTATCGTTCTTAAAAAAGGTAAAGTGTATGAAAACGGCTCGTTTGATGAGCTTATGAATAAAAACGGTTTATTCCGTTCGCTTTACGAGTTGGCGTAATTTAACAATTTAAAAAGCCGAGCAAGATGCTCGGCTTTTTGTGTGCCTAAAATTAAACGTCTATCGCGTTGTGATAGCCTGTTAAAATTTCTTCTTTATAAAGGTGGGAGTCGTTCGACCATTGGAAAACCTTAGGGTAGATTTCGCCTTCGTGTTCGTAAAAGGCAATAACCGTAACTCCACTATGACCAAGCTCAAAGTGAGAGCAAATCATAGGGTAAGGTATGTCAAGTAAACTACTTAAAAACGCCTTGCCAAAGCCTTCGTGAGCAAAGAGCGCAATGCGCTTGTCACTTGGTTTAACGAGCTTATAGCAGCCTTTTTCTCTGTTATGCTCAAAGCCAAGGCTAAGCATAAACGCATCTGTTTCGCGGTTAATACGTTCTACGCCACGCTTAAAATTCGTGTCTTCAAAATAAGGGTGCTCATACCACTTGTCGCCAAGAGCTTTAACGCTT
>JBGUUU010000120.1:0-4091 GCA_045133775.1 Christensenellaceae bacterium | reverse complement strand
CTTTGTAGAAACGACGCATACCGAAGTATATAAACCTTTAAAAAATGGGCGAAAAGACATTACGCCCTTCCGCCCACCTAAATTTTATAAGAAATTAAGCCTTTGCTTGTTCTTTGATTTTTCTAATCTTTTTAACAGGCTTCTTGTTTTCTTGTTTGAAAAGCTTTCTTAAGTGAACCCAAGTTGAAGCTGACAATAAAACAGAAGAATATAAACCTGCAAGTAAACCAAAGATAATTGGATATGCAAATTCTCTAATTGTAGCATTAGCAAAAATTGCAAGACATACAATCATTACTAAAGTTGTTAAAGTTGTAAGAATTGATCTTGCCATAGTTGACATAATTGACATCTCGGCAATTTCAGCATCAGTTTTTTCAAGATTTGAAGGAAGAGCAATATTTTCTCTTACTCTGTCAAATACAACGATAGTAGCGTTGATTGAGTAACCAATAATAGTAATTACTGCTGCTATAAAGGTAGTATTAACAGGGATTTGGAATAACGTTGTAAGTGCAAACATTATCAAAACGTCGTGCAAAAGAGCTATAATTGCAGCAACACCAGCTAAGAGATTGAATCTTATTGCGATATAAGCCAAGATAACAACTACAGCAACCGCAACAGCTATAACAGCGTTTCTTACAAGACGGTTTTTAGCATCTGAACTGATAGCAGTTTGAGAAACTTCAATATTCTCAAAACCAGCTTCTTCTAAAGCTTTTTCAAGTTCGGTTTCAACCGTTACACCTTCGTCACCAGAAACTTGAGTTTTAATACGGTAAGAGAAGATCTTTACGCCAGATGCACCTTCTCTTTGTGGTTCGCCGTCAACAACGTAACCAGCATCTTTGAAATAAGCGCTTACAGCTTGCTTTAATGCTTCTTCATCATTTGTTTCGTATTCAACTTGAACTCTCATACCACCACTAAATTCAACACCGAAGTTCATGTGGCGAACGAAGAACATATCTACAAGACCTGCTAAAATAATAACAGCGCTAACGATTACGAAAATCCAGAACTTTTTAACTAAGTTAAAGTTTTTATTTTTAAAGTTAAGATTTAACATTATACGTCCCTCCTTTTAAGACCGAAGAACTTTTCTTCGTTTTTAGCAAGAGGTCTTACAACCTTAGTAAGCCATCTGGTTACAACAATTGCTGAGAACATTGATACGAGAACACCAAGGAAGAGTGTGATAGCAAAGCCCTTGATAGAACCAGAACACAAAATCCAAAGAACAATTGCAGCTAAGATTGTTGTTACGTTTGAGTCTAATACAGTAATAACTGCTCTCTTATAACCTGCTTTGATTGATGACGTAACTGTCTTACCATTTTCAAACTCTTCTTT
Organism: Christensenellaceae bacterium; assembly: GCA_045133775.1. GTDB lineage: Bacteria > Bacillota > Clostridia > Christensenellales > Borkfalkiaceae > UBA10281. Next base: position 2,735 of record JBGUUU010000120.1, on the reverse strand, counting down.
GATACGGTCGAAAATAATAACGTTTGCGTCAACTGCCATACCAATTGAAAGAACGATACCTGCAATACCAGGGAAAGTAAGTTGAACCCAAGGGAATACAGCAAGAACGCAAGTGTATAAAATTACGTATATCATAAGAGCGATAGATGCAGCAACACCAAATCCACCGTAGAATGCGATGAGAATTGCCATAACAACTAAAAGACCAACACCTGTAGCTATCATAGCGTTCTTTAATACGCCTTCACCTAAAGACGCGCTCATCTTTTGAGTTTCGCCAACCTTGAACTTAATTTCAAGAGCACCACTCTTAATAACTGACGCCATTGTTTGAGCTTCTTCGATTGAGCCGATATTAGTAATTTCAGCGTTTGGACTGTCAATCTTTTCATTTACAGTAGGGGCTGAAACTTGATTGTCACCAAGGTAGATACAAAGCTTGTTATTGTTATCTCCGTATGCAGCAACCTTTTCAGTAGCTAAAGCAAACGCTTTTTGACCTTCGGTTGTAAACTCTAAAACAACGATAGGGTTACCATTTTCATCATAGCCAGCTTTAGCGTCTTTAATAGCAGTTTTACCATCTACTAATACAGCGTTGGTGTGATCTCTGAAAGTAAGCTTACCTTGATCACCGATAAGTTCCATTACTTCTTCAGCATTGTCAACCTCAGGTATTTCTACTCTAAGGTTTTTATCTTCTTTCGTGATAGTAGCTTCTGTGTAGCCCTTATCATCGAGTCTTTTTCTTAACGTATCGATTGCAGCGTCTAACTCTTCGTTTGTAACGTCTGCTTTTTCTGGCTCTAATACCGCATAATATCCACCGTTAAGGTCGATACCCTTGCCGATTACACCGAAAATACCTTTGTAGTTACGAATACCTACAGGAACGTCGGTAGCAAAACATGCAAAGCTCATAAATGCGATAAGTATGCCTAAGATAGTAAGAATTACTATTGATTTGCACTTACTCATTTTTGCCTCCTGCAAAATCTGCATTTTGTCTTGATAATTACTCGCCTAAGCAAAGGCTTACATACGCGCCCACGCTTAGACATAATACACTTTTATATTATATAATATAAAGTGCCGTTAGTCAATAAAAATTAGGTTATTTTTGCAAGATTATTTAAAATTTTTATCTTTAGATTTATAAAATCTAGGCTTTTAGTTTACAAACCAATTCATCGCTGATTACTAAGGCTAAATTTCACCATTTTAAGATTTTACTAGTAAGCGCACCAGAAATTAAACCCGTTAAAAATCCGAAAGTTAAATCTAGTAAAAAGGTCAAAAAAGTAACGCCAGAGCCAGCAATTAAAGCGAATATTAAAATTGTAAAAAATGCTGATAAAAGACCTATAAGCCCACCTTTTATTAAAAAACGACCTTCTCTAGCCGTAAACAATACAGCAAATAACACAGAAAGAGTTTTTACAAACTGATTTGTGGGCTTTATTACTTTATCTGGCAAATTAGCCACGCTTAGCACAAACGCAAAAATTAAAACGCTTACTAACGTTATTAAAACGGCTATTGCAACACCTTTAAAAATTTGCCACAAAAAACTGCTTAAACCTAAATTTAATTGCATAAAAAAACCTCCACACGTTAATTTATGCGAAGGTTTTATATTTAATTACAAATTATTCAGCTTCTTCTGTAGCAGGAGCTTCTTCTACTGGAGTCTCTTCTACTGGAGCATCTTCAGCTGGAATTTCTTCAACAGGCTCTTCTTCTACTGGCTCTTCTTCTACTGGAGCGTTAGGATTTTCAGAGCTATAAATTGCAACCTTATCAAATTTGATATAGCAAGGATTTTCTTCTGTGCCAGTTTTTAACACGAAAGTGTTTTCTTCATTGTTAACTTCTGCAACAACACCCATAATACCACCGATAGTTGTTACCTTAAAACCTGGCTCGATTGCGTTGCGCTTTTCTTTTTCAGCTTCCATTTGAGCTCTTCTCTTTTTGTTGCTCATAGAGTTTGTTACAATCATAAAAATAAGAAGCGCGCCTAAACCGATCCAAAGACCTAAACCACCCATACCAGCTAATAAATTAAATAACATAATTATCTCCTTTTAACGTTTATTAAAACTTGCTTTTATATAATAACCTTTTTTAGGTTTTATTGCAAGGTTTTTGATGCTTTTATTAAAAATTTTACCTTTTTAACACATTGTTTTAAATCTTTTCGACAAATTTTATAAAATTAGAAGTTTGAACCGTTAAACTCATACTTTTTATAAAACTCCTGTCTAAAGTCTTTAAAATATCCACCTAAAATAGATTCTCTTATGCCTTTCATAAGGTTTGTAAGATAAGTGATATTGTGAAGACTCAAAAGCATACCACCCATCATTTCACCAACGTTTATCATATGGCGAAGATATGCCTTTGTATAGTTTCTACAACAATAGCAGTTACATTCTGGGTCGAGCGGAGTAAAATCTTCTTTATACTTACCGTTTCTAACAACAACCCTACCCCTTGACGTCATAGCAGTTCCGTTTCTAGCAATTCTAGTTGCTAAAACACAGTCGAACATATCAATACCACGCATAACGCCTTCAACCAAGCAGTCTGGGCTGCCAACGCCCATAAGATATCTTGGAATATGCGTTGGGTAATGTGGAAGAAGGTCATCCATTACGTCATACATTATGTCTTTAGGCTCACCTACGGAAAGACCACCGATTGCGATACCGTGCTTGGCATAAGGAATAGTT
>JBGUUU010000119.1:0-2109 GCA_045133775.1 Christensenellaceae bacterium | reverse complement strand
GCAAACGGTGAAGATTTTGAAGTTGCAAATTCTAGCTATACATTTACTTTCTTTGGACATAGCGGTGCAGGTATCCAATTAAATGGTAAAGCTTTAGCTGTAAATATTATTAAAACAAGTGCAAGCGAAATGTTAATCAACCTTGGCGTAAATGCTAAAGAGGGCGACGTTTTAAGAATTGGCGGTATTTTCTACAATAGTAGCCACGAAGCAAGATATATAGTTACTGAAAGTGCATTTATTTATGCGAACGGCACATGGGTAGTATATAATAGCAACTATGACGAAATCGGTTTAGGTAATATAAACGTTCTCCAAGAGATTTCTAGCGAAAAGGGTATTTACTTTGTTTCCGATGATGCATCTTTAGTTTTACCTATAAACAATTGGGACGATAGATTTGCTTTCGTTTACGGCGTAGGAGCTAAATTGAACGGAACAACGCTTGAAAGCGTTAAGATTGTGTCAATTGATAGTGCAGTTTATATTTCTTTACGTGGGTTAAACGTAACGCCTGGTAGCGTTCTTTCTTTTGGTGGTAAGCTCGTTTGTGATGCTAAAAACGTTTTATATTACGTTGGTGAAGTAACGTTGGTTTGGTCTGGTAATGAATGGGTTGATGAAGATAGTGTAAACCTTCAAGAATGGAAAAATTACGCAAAAGAAGAGCTTAGCTCATACTTGAACGTAGAAGATTATGAAGTGAGCGTTCAAGAAGAAATCAGCTTAATTTTACAAGCAGCAGAGACTAGCGTTGATAGTTGTTCTTCAATGAGCGAACTTAGCAAGGTTGTTGCAGATACAAAGGTTGCTTTGGAAGAAGTTGTAGAGAAAGGCAATGGCAACTCTGGCGAGCTTGAAAGTTCTGACGAGCCTGAAAGTGAGAGCGTCGTTGAAGAGAGCGATGAAAGTGAGAGTGTCGTTGAAGAGAGCGATGAAAGTGAGCAAAGTAGCCTAGAGAACGTAGAATCAAAAGAAAGTTCTACAAAGGAAAGTAACAATCAATCACAAGTTAAAGATGCGCATAAGGGATGCGGCGGAAATATTGGCGGAGTTGGTTTGTTATCTTTGCTTTTAACAGCAGGTGTGTTTTTTTTACAAAGAAGAAAAACTGATATAAAATAATAAGTATTAGATAAAGACGCCCATTGAAGTGTTTGCCATAGCGGTTAAGCCTTTAATGGGCGCTTTGTTATACAAAGGTAAAATTTTTACCCAAATTTGCCTGTAATTTTACAAATAGCAAATGAAAAGAATTTGGGCTATAGCTTTTTTGCTAATGTCCCTTAAAGAGAAAATTAAATTTTATATTGACATAAATTTGATTGGGGTATATAATATTAGTAGAAAAAGTGTTTAGGGGGCTAAAATGAAATTTGCCAAAAAACTCTTAAGAAAGAAGAAAAACAATAAAAAAGAACAACGCCAAGAGTGTTGGTATAATAATTCAAACGAGATAAGAGATAATTGGGGCTCGCAAAAATATCCTGATGATATTGATGCAAATTACACCGTTAACACAATGTATATAGCTGCTTCTCATCAGTTAGATCATTAAAAGGAGATTTGCTTATGAAATTTTTAAAGGCGATTTTTAGAAAAAAGAAAAATAAAAAACAAGCCAAGCAAAATGAGTCTTGGTATAATAATTCTCAAGACGCGTTAGAAAAAGGCGCAGGGGAAATACCAATGGACCCAGGCTCACTTGCAGGTGAGAGCTCGTTATATATACCTGCATCAAAACAATTGAATAACTAATTTAAAAGCGCCATCGCATAGTAGCGACGGCGCTTTAATTTTTAAAACGTTTATTTGCTTCGATACATTGTAGAAACGGTTTCGTTTAAGGTTACTTCTTCATCAAAAATAGTTTGCATTAGCATATCTGCAAATAATTCGTGCATTTGTCTTGACGGGTGGTTAATTCTGTTGTCTAAAAGCAAGGTGATGTCTTGCGTTTGGCTAAGTTTTTTCCATTCTGCGTAGCAATCGCAAACGGCAACACCTAATTCTTTAGCTAAGTTTTTGGCACAGTCTATATAATGGTCCATTTTGCCACTGTTTTGAATTTCGGCAGTAACGCCTGCATATTCAACTAAGTGTGGTTGA
>JBGUUU010000118.1:0-6460 GCA_045133775.1 Christensenellaceae bacterium | reverse complement strand
TCTTATTCCAAAGAGCCCAAAGCCTATAGTAATTACCGGCTCGCAAAAGCCTATCGACCTTATAGTGACTGATGCTAAAACAAATCTTTTAGATAGCTTTTTATATTGCGTTAGTAAAAAGGCGTGTGGCGTTTCAATAGTTTTTAACGGCAAGGTTATAAACGGCGCAAGGGCAAAGAAAATGTATTCTAAAAATTACAACGCCTTTTCTAGCATAAACTATCCGTTAGTGGCAATAATTCAAGACGGAAAGGTTATGAGCTATCGCGATAGAAAATATAGTGGCAAGCCCGTTTTTTATAATAAACTCGACCCGTCTGTTGGCGTGTTTAAGATTATTCCTGGCGCAGATAGCAAGGTTTTAGACCAATATTTTAGCTTTTACGACGCAGTTGTAGTAGAGAGTTTTGGCACGGGTGGTATTCCTGACGGCGAGAATAGGGGATTTTATTCGGTTATTGAAAAATGGCAGAAAAAGGGTAAAATTCTCGTAATGTGCACGCAGGTTGTAAACGACGGAAGTGATATGACCGTCTATAAGGTTGGTAAAAGCCTTAAGGAAAAGTATGGCTTTTTAGAGTCTTACGATATGACTTTAGAAGCCGTTGTTGCAAAACTTATGTGGATACTTGCAATCACAAAAACGCCTTCTAAGGTTAAGAAGATGTTTTACCGTAACGTAGCAGACGATATTTTATACACAGAGGAATAAAAATGATTAGAAAATTTGCTAGATATTATAAACCGCATTGGAAATTATTTCTTTTAGATATGATTTGCGCGCTTTTAGTTGCCGTTTGTAACTTGGTTTATCCTAAAGTTGCAGGCGAAATTACAAAGGTTAAGCAGTTAGATTTCGTTATTATGTGGGGTGGGGTTTTACTTGGTATATTCGTAGTTAAAGCCGTTCTCAATTACATAATCGCTTATTGGGGGCACGTTGTAGGCGTAAGAATACAAGGCGATATGAGAAGAGATTTATTCAATCATCTTCAAAAGCTTCCTTTTTCTTATTACGACGAAACTAAAACGGGCTCTATAATGAGTAGACTTATAAACGACTTGTTTGAGATTTCAGAGCTTGCCCACCACGGTCCGGAAGATATATTCCTTTCACTCGTTACTATGATAGGCGCGCTTGTAATGGTGTTTACAATTCACCCTATTTTATCGCTTGTCGTTATAATTGTTCTTCCACTTATTATACTAATTGCCATCAAATTAAGGGGTGGCATGATGAAGTCTTTTAGACTTTCGAGAGAAAAAACTGCAGAGATTAACTCTGCTGTAGAAAGTTCCGTTTCTGGTATAAGAGTTTCTAAAGCGTATACGGCAGAAGTGCACGAAAACGAAAAGTTTAACGATGCAAACAATGGTCTTCAAAGCGCCAGAGCGATGCAGTATAAGGCAATGAGTAATTTCCATACGGCAATGAGCTTTTCTATGGACTTTTTGTATTTGCTCGCATTTGTAGCAGGTGGCGTTTTGTATTGCTTGAATTGGATAGAGATAGACGGTCTTACTGCATACGTATTATATATAGCAAGTTTGATAACTCCAATAAGAACTTTCGTTGCTATATTTGAACAAATTCAACAGGGTATGACAGGCTTTGAAAGATTCCAAGAAACGCTTGCCGTAAAACCTGAAAATGAAACGGAAACCCCTGTAGAAGTTGATAAACTTAAGGGTAACATCGTTTTCGATAAGGTTAGCTTTAGATATAAAAAGCAAAACGACGATGAAGAAAGCTTAATATTAAGCGACCTTTCTCTCAACATAAAAGCAGGCGAAACGGTTGCGCTCGTAGGTCCTTCGGGTGGCGGAAAAACCACGCTTTGTAACCTTATTCCAAGATTTTACGAGATAGACGAAGGAACAATTTCTATCGACGGAATAAACACTCGCGATATGAGATTTTTTGACCTTCGTAAAAATATAGGTATAGTTGCGCAAGACGTGTTTATCTTTAGTGGAACTGTTAGGGATAATATAGCATACGGTGATTTTTCTGCTAGCGACGAGCAAATTCGCGAAGCTGCAAAGCTTGCTAATATTCACGATTTTATAACAACGCTTGACGACGGCTACGATACCTACGTTGGCGAAAGGGGTGTTAAACTTTCTGGTGGTCAAAAGCAAAGAATTGCAATTGCAAGAGCCTTTTTGAAAAACCCACCGATTCTTATTTTAGATGAAGCTACTAGCGCGCTTGATAACGTTACTGAAATGCAAATTCAAGAAGCGCTTGAAAGACTTAGTGTAGGCAGAACCACGATAGTTGTTGCTCATAGGCTTTCTACAGTTAAAAATGCAGACGAAATTATCGTTATAGATAGCGACGGCGTAAAAGAAAGGGGCACTCACGTTGACCTTCTTGCTAAAAACGGAATTTACGCTACGCTTTATAATTACCAGTTTAGAAATATTTAATACTGCTATGCTTAATAAAGAAGAAATTGTGAAATTTTTTGGCGAAGACGCTGACCATTTTGCCCTTATAAATTACGTTATAAATAATGGTGGAGAAATTCTCTATGCCGAAAAAGACGGTGTTTTAGCGCTTTATAAAGGCATTTACGCGCTTTTTGGAACGAGTGGGCAAGGTCTTACAAAGGCTCTTTCTCTAGTAGAAAATGCAAGTTGCTTTGTATGTTCTTCTAGTGAAGAAGGGGATGCCGTGCTTAAAAATTTTAAAAATATTAAAAAGAAAAAGGCTTGCTATCAAATATTATACAGAGAGCCTTTTGGTGTGGAAATTCCTGAAGATACGACAGTAAAGGAATTACCCCCAACGGATGAAAATATCGACTTCGTTACGTCAACCTACACTTTGGGTTTTGCAAGGGAAGATATAAAAAGGCTTATGCAAGATTTCACCTTTTACGCAACCTACACAAACGGAGAACTGTCGGGCTATATCGGTAGGCATGACGAAGGGTCTATTGGACTACTTGAAATTATGCCTAAGTTTAGGCGAAAGGGGCTAGGAGCTTTCTTGGTTGACTACTCGGTAAAAATGGTAAACGAGCAGGGCGATATTGCATATTGTAATATAGAAGTAAACAATGAAAAGAGCCTGAAAATGCATTTAAAGATGAATTTTATTCCATCTAATAAATTTGTGTATTGGTGCAATTAAACGGCTTATAAAGGGGTTTTTAGGTAAATGAGAGTATTTTTAACCGTTTTAGATAGCTTTGGAATAGGCGAGCTTAGCGATGCCGAAAAATTTGGCGATAAGGGTAGCAATACCTTAAAAGCTTGCTTTAAAAGTGGAAAACTTAATATTCCTAATATGGCAAAGCTTGGGCTTTTTAATATCGACGGAATTGATTTTGGCGATAGAGAAAATAGCCCTGTTGGCGCATACGGAAAAATGCTTGAAAGGTCTAACGGTAAAGATACTACCGTTGGGCATTGGGAGCTAGCGGGCGTTGTGTCAAACGAGCCACTCCCTACGTATCCAAACGGTTTTCCTAAAGAGATTATAGAAAAATTTGAAGAAAAAACGGGTAGAAAGGTTTTGTGCAATAAGCCTTATTCTGGCACGGACGTTATAAGAGATTACGGCGAAGAGCACTTAAAAACAGGCGCATTAATCGTTTACACTTCGGCAGACAGCGTTTTTCAAATAGCCTGTCACGAAGAGATTGTGCCAATAGAAACGCTATACGAGTATTGTAAAATTGCAAGGGAGCTTTTAGTTGGTAGGCACGGCGTTGGTAGAATTATTGCTCGCCCGTTTGTAGGTGATAATAAAGAAAATTTTAAGCGCACGGCAAACAGAAAGGATTTCTCTCTTACTCCACCTAGACATACCTTGCTTGACTATTTAAAGGAAAATGATTTCGACGTTTTAGGCGTTGGCAAGATATATGATATTTTTGGTGGCAATGGGCTTACCGAAAGCGTTAAAACAAAATCAAATGAAGATGGTATAAACGTTACTAAACGACTTATAGGCAGAGATTTTAACGGTCTTTGCTTTGTAAACCTAGTTGATTTTGATATGGTTTACGGGCATAGAAACGACGTTTTAGGCTATACAGATGCTCTTAATTATTTTGATAAACAGCTTGGCGAAATGTTAAACGAGTTAAAAGATAGCGACGTGTTTATTATAACTGCAGACCACGGTTGCGACCCGTCAACACCGTCTACCGACCATTCAAGAGAAAGTGTGCCTATACTTATATTTGGCAAGGGGGTTGCTCCTATAAATTTAGGCGTTAGAGAAAGCTTTGCAGATTTAGCAAAAACCATTGCAGATATGTTTAATATTCAAAATTCGTTAGATGGAAAATCATTTAAAAAGGATATTGCGTTATGAAGAGAAAAAAGATAAGCCTAGTGTGCGCGTTACTGTCTTTGCTTGTGGCAATGATATACGTAACGCTCACCTTTATTCTACTTGTAAGGGCGATTGGGGCAAAGGCATACGTGCCAACGGCAGAAAGTGATTTATGGATAATACAAGTTCTTAAAAGGTTAAAGCAAACAGGCTTTAATTTGTTCTTTTCTATAATAGGCATAGTGCTTTGCCTTGTGCTTGCGCTTTATAGGCTAGCTATTGCTTATTTTTATAATAAGGTAAGCAAGTCGGATGAAACGTTTTATAAGGCAAGGCTTGGCGAAATAGTGCTTTTTTCTATTTTATCGGGCGTTGTAATAGGCGTTACTGCATGGCTTAACTTTGGTTTACAAGGCGCTTTGCCTAAAGAAGTAGAGCCATTTATAATAGCTTTGTTTCCTTGCTATATTTTGCTTTGCGCGTTGCCACTTTTAGAAATTGGGTTGATATTTATTACAAAGGCTGTCATCGCAAGAAAAAAGCAGGCAATTCCAACCAAGATAGACGTTGTAAACGAGCTTGATGATTTGGCAGATGAAACAGCAATTAAAATTGCTCAAAAGCAAGAAGAAACGCTTGATAGAGAGCTTATAGGCGAAGATGAAGAACAAATTTAAACAGTTGAACTATAAAAACTGTATACAATAAGGAGTGTTTTTTATGAGACGGTTTGCTTATAAATTCATATTGTTATTTATTCTTATTTGTTGTTTTATTTTGGGTGGTTGCACCGAAGTTCTAAGGGGTTGCACAGAAAAAGGTAAGATGTTGAAGGCGCTAGAGAATGTGCAAGCTTATGGTGATTACACTTTTCAACAGGGAAGTTACTATTTTTACAAGGATACCGAATTCTCAATTGCGGGCGCGTTAAAAGATATGCGCTTTACGTATGGTATGAAAAAAGGCTCGCAAAGCGGTACCTATACTATAGAAAAGGATGATTATATATACATTTTATATAGCTTTGGCCGTTATACTAAAAACGACGTTAGCTATAGGGACGTTTTGATTGCTCGCGCGCCTAGGGCTAACCCAAGGGACTTAAAGGTTGTCGTTGCGATTAAAAAAGTAACCGGTTTAGAGCCATACATTTATATTTTAGGCGACTATCTTGTTTTTTGCAGTAACAACATTTACGTTTACGAAACGCAAACGTTTAATAGGGTAAAACAGTATTCAATAGATAATTTTGCAGGCGACGAAGCGTGGATAGAAGGCGAATATTTTGCTATTTGTGATTATAACGGCAACGGAACAGGTTATACTTACACTATTTTAGATGAAGACTTAAATGAGTATAAATTTAATAGCATTTATGAATTAAGGCGTATTGATCTTTATAAAGACTACTTTATAGTTAAAGAAAGCGAAGTTTATAATTTTAAAACAAATGAATTGCTAGATGATGAAACTGCATCTTTAATATATCAAGAAAAAGAGAAGAGAGATGAAGCAATATCGGCAGAAAGGCAAATGTTTACTTATAATGGCGTAAAGTATAGTTGGCATGCAGAAGATACGCAAAATCCTGAAAATATGGATGAAGAAAAAACAGATGATAGGTATACGTATTATCCTGATTTGGTTATAACAAACCTTCAAACAGGAGAAAGACACGTATTTTTACAAGAAGAGTTTTCTAAACAAGCATCTGAAATTATAAACGTGCTTGGCACTATGATATATTGTGAAGATATTTTATCAGAAAACGGCGAGTTGTATTTTGTCTATTCGTATAGAACGCCTGATTTTCAAAAAGGGGATACGCCTGGTGTATTCTTTAAATACGACGAGCAAAGTGGAAAGCTACTTTATATAGGTTGCGCATACGATACGTATCTTACCCACGTATATAAAGGCAAAATTATTTAATCGATAAAAAAAATAAATTATTTATCAAAGGAGAAAATACATGAAAAAAGTTACACTTTTAGGGGATTCAATAAGACAGATTGGCTACGGCGCTAAAGTTGCCGAAATGTTAAAAGGCGAGTATGAAGTTTTTCAACCGGAAGAAAACTGCCGTTTTGTAAAATATACGTTGCGTATGCTTTTTGATTACCGTGAGCAAATAGGGGGTAGCGACGTTATACATTGGAATAACGG
>JBGUUU010000117.1:0-2411 GCA_045133775.1 Christensenellaceae bacterium | reverse complement strand
GGTAAATTATTGTAAGTATTCGGTATAATTAAATCGTTATCCGTACAAGTACCCATGCCCCTTACTTTATAATAGGTACCATCGCTGCTCAAGCTATATTTTAAACCTTGGCTTACTCTTTTCTCTCCACAAACTGAACATTCCTTATTTACATAATTATGGTCACCTAACTCACCATAAACTTGTCCACAAATAGCACACTCTGCTTTTTCTATACAAGTTGCTTCTCCACCTTCGTGGTCACCTAACTCACCATAAACTTGCCCACAAATAGCACACTCTGCTTTTTTTATACAAGTTGCCATACCTCCACTATGCGTGGTTTGAGCAATTTTTTTACCACAACCACACTCATACCAATGGTGAGTGAAATTACACTTTAATTCGGCGTAGTCGCAAACGTGAACCAAAACACTTTCTTCCATGTCAGACTCAAATAAACTTTCGCTTTGAGCTGACTCACTCGTAGAATTTTGTGGCACGCAAGACACAGCAAAAATCATAACGCTTGATAAAAAACATAAAACTAAAATTTTCACAATGCTCCTTTTCATAGTTTCACCTCTTTATCTTTTAAAGATATAATTATACCTATTTTATCAACTTATAGGTCTATTTTTTGCTATTTACAAGCTTAAAAAGCGTTTGCTCAAACCCGTAGGCTAACTGCATTCTTTCTATTTCTTCTGCGTTTACAAACTTTACTCCCCTAGTCTTTTTAGCCCTTATCATCAAATTCTTAGGCGAGTGAGCAAGGTCGACAAATTCTATAACGTCTACCTTATAACCCATATCTTCAAGTATCATAGCGCGTATAGAATCGGTAAGAAGAGCCGAAACTCTTTCTTTAATAATGCCGTATTTAAGTAGGCAATCCATATCTCCACCCTTTTTTATCGAAAGGTTTATCTCGTGTTGACAACAAGGCACGGAAAAGATATGTTTAACGTTTTTTGAAATCGCATAATATAGCGCATAATCGGTTGCCGTATCGCATGCGTGTAAAGATACGACAACGTCAATTTCTCTATCGTATAAAACGTCTTTTTTAACGTCTGCAACAACGAATTCAAGATTTTCATAGCCGTATTTTTTAGCAATTTTATTGCAGTTTTCAACTACGTCTTTCTTTAAATCGTATCCGATAATTTTTACGCTTTTGCCCTTAATTTTAGCAAAATAATAATAGATAATAAAGGTTAAATAACTCTTTCCACAACCAAAATCAAGTATGGTAATTTCGTCCTTTTCAATTTTACCACACTCGTCGTCTATAAGCTCAACAAAACGGTTTATTTGCTTATACTTATCGTATTTGCTTTTAACAACCTTAAAATCTGGGGTAAAAACACCAAGGTCAACAAGGGGTGGGATATTCTCTCCTTCTTTTAAAATATAATCCTTTTCTCTATCGTTAGAAAGGTTTATTTCGCCTTTTAAGTTGTTCTTACTCTCACTACGCTTAACCCTTCCCTTATTTGTAAAATAAGTAATAGTTTTGCCTGCCGTAAACACACAAACCTGAGCATATAACGGCAAAACCCCGCCTATATACTCGTTAAAAGCGTTTTCTTCAACGTTTAAGTGGAAAACCTTATTGTCCTTAAACCTTTCTGCTTGGTAGCAATCTTTACCTTTAATAACAACTGGGCGAATTGATATTTTTTCGTATTCTGCACCCTTTAAAGGCGAACTTGCCGTAATTTTTATAAATTTTGTTTTTAAAATCTCGTTTATCATAATATTATATTAGCATATTTTGATACGCTTTTCAACAATTTGATTATTTATAACAACTATTTTTATAATATAATTTAGTTAAAAGATTTTTTATTTTACTATTGAGTTTTTTGCACTGTTTTGGTATAATTAAAAAAAATAAATTTGGAGAGAATTATGAGAGTTAAAGATAAAATCAATATGGACTTAAAAGGACTTATGGAAAACGGCCCTATTACAATAGTTGCTTTTGGGGCAAGCGTAACCCACGGTGGTTTTGGCGAAGGGGAAATTGACTACGAAGCAGTTTTTCATAATAGACTTAGGCAAAAACTTAACCAAAAGCGCAACTATATACCTGTAAACATGATAAATGCGGGAATTGGTGGCACTACTGCTCAGCAATCTTTGCCTAGATTAGATAGTCAGGTTTTAGTCCACAACCCAGACCTTGTTATAGTTGACTTTGGATTAAACGACGTAAACGGCCCACTTGAAGATTATCTCAACTCTTTAAGAGAAATATTTACAAAATGTAAGCAAAAAGGTGCTGAAGTAATTCTTATGACGCCTAACATGATGAATACTTACGTTAACAAGGATACTCAACCACACTTAGTTGAATATGCAGGCGTTACTGCCGAAATTCAAAACAGTGGCAAAATGGACCATTATATAGACTGTGCCAAAAA